>CAZEBR010000021.1:19935-27965 GCA_964510375.1 Hadarchaeota archaeon (SeqCode)
TGGTACGTTCTTAGCTTTTCCTATCCTTTATTACTTCCGCAAATTTATTGGTGATGGATTTTAAGTGTACCTCTCCGACCATTTTTTTCTCTTCGCCTAGAGCGGGGAGCCTCCTTACCTCGTGTTTGGTCATCTTGTCGAGAACTTCCCTTATCGTATCTTCGACATTACACTTCACTACATTTCTCGTCATGATGTCTTTCACTTTTCCCCCTTCCAACTGACGCATGTCAGGAAGTCCGAAGTGGTAGGTAACACGTCTCGGCGAAAGAATGTCCAGTATATCGTGTTCGGTCACCACGCCGACTATTTCCATGTTCTCCGAGTCGTCGACGATCCAAACGTGCGATCTTCCCATTGGGAAGGGTAGGACATCCTCGATGAGATCATCCATCTCGGCCACCGGCAGGTCCTCCTTTTGCATTATATTTCTGACTTTGAGGTCCAGGAATCTTTTTTCCATAACTTCAAGCCCTCCGATTATTCTTCTGCACCCGTATCCTAATTATTATTTTTGAGGTTTTAGGAATCTAAAACTGTAGGGATATGGACTTCAGCTCCCTCCCGATCTTTCATATCCTCCCAGAACCCTCCAGAGGAAGGGAGGAGTAACGAAAGCCGTAACCATAACCATGGCGATGACCGCGGAAACTACGTCGGAACTGAGGATTCCTTGATTGAAACCGAAGTTGATGACCACGAGTGATACTTCTGCTCTGGGTACCATAGCGAGACCCGTTGCCCAAGACTCCCTGTTAGTAAATCCCGTCAGTTTGGCGCTGGCTCCGCAGCTAAAAATCTTGCCGAATACTCCCAGTAATATTAAAACTACCGTGAAGAGCCCTGCAGAGGCCAAGGCCGCGACGTTAAATTTCATTCCCATCGTGACGAAGAAGATAGGTATAAAAAAGCTACCTCCGATCAGGGAGATGGAATTTGAGAGTGCTCCAGAAAAACGTGTCTGGCCCAGTATCAATCCGCCGATAAAGGCCCCGGTCAGGGAGGCCAAGCCTATCTTTTCGGAGATGAGGGAGAACGTTAGGAAAACGAGCAGTCCCAGCAAGAGGAGGTTTTCCCTTCCCAAGGAGAACCTCTCGGAGATTTTTTTGAAGAAGGATATTCCTAAGGTCAGGGAAAGCGCAAAAAATACTAGAGTTCCCAGGACGAGCAGACCTATCCTGAATAGAGAGAGGGAACCGGTAGTCGCGAAACCGAATAAGGCGGTCATTATGAGAATTCCCATCACGTCGTCGGCAACAGCTGAGCCCATTATCAGAGTTCCGACTCTAGTCCTCAACTTGCCGGACTCTTGGAGTATGGAGGCGCTGATTCCGACCGAAGTCGCCACGGAACTCGCACCGATGAACATGGCCACGGTCATGGGAAATCCAAAGTAGATCGCGGTAAAGTAGGCGAGAAGAAACGGTAAAACTACTCCCGTCACGGCGACCTCGGCAGCGGGCACCGCTATGTTCTTGAACCTTTCAAGCTCCAGCTCTAATCCGATCGAGAACAGGAGGAAGAGGACGCCGATGTCAGCAATGTCGAACAGACTTCCCGCTTCCGCAATTCTGAAGAGCTCGAAAAGCGGCTCGTGGCTCGCTCCTCCTTCCGTCGCGAAGGTCATGAAGCTTCCTAGAATTATCCCTACGAGAAGTTCCCCGAGAATGGCGGGCTGTTCGATTACGTTGGATAGGAAACGGCCGGCTGCGGCGGCGAAGAGGATTAAAAGTAAAGCCGAAATAAAAGAAAGTTCCAAAATCATTGTAGGAGTCCCTTATACACCAAATTAGATACCATTGGACTCTTTGAATATATACTTAAGCAAGGGGGGTGAATTTCTTGCAGGTCGAGGTCGTTCCTTTTGGGGAGATTGAGGGGCGGTTTCTCGAGAGGCTCGCGATCGAGATAGAAAAGTTCTTTCCGTCGGCGGAATGTCAAATCGGCGAGGCCCTGGAGGTCCCGGAGTCGGCTTACCATCCTAATCGCGCGCAGTACGAGGCGGCCGGGTTGTTGAAACATGTAAATTCGATTGCGCGAGAATTGGAAGGAAAAGCTCTGGCAGTGACCGAAGAGGATCTCTTCAGCGACGACCTTAACTTCGTCTTCGGCCAGGCGAGGCGGCCCGGGAGGCTTGCGGTACTTTCTCTACACAGGTTGAAGCCGGAGTTCTACGGCGTGGGAGAGGACGAGAAACTATTTCTTGAGCGGGCGGTAAAGGAGGCCGTCCACGAGCTGGGTCACACCTTCGGATTGGGGCACTGCGGCAACGAAAAATGCGTCATGAGCTTCTCAAACAGTATAGCCGATGTCGACGCCAAGAAGAAGTCGTTCTGCAAAAGTTGTAGAAGAAAATTAAGTCAGACGACCTGAACGGGTCTCTCGGTACCGTAGCTAAGTATTACCCTGACGTAGCCCCTTATTTCCTCGTCCAGATCGGGATCTCCCGTGTCCACCTTCAGCGTCGACGTCTCGATGAGTTTGTTGGGCGTCGCCAGGATCATGAGATTGTCCGTACCAACCTTTTTGAGGACCTTCGGGCTAATCTGTTGGTTGCCCCTGCCGAAGATGAAACCCTGCTTGCCGATCGGGCTTACTATGATAGTGGCATTATCCTCGTCTATCTCATCGAGTATGCGATCTTCGGTGACGTCCTTTGCAAGGAGCTTCCCGTCCATTATCAGGTCCACTCCCAGGAGGGTGGAGTTATTTATACCGAGTTCCTCGGCCACCGCCCTCGTTGTCGTGCCGGGACCTAGCGCGTAAAGCCTCCCATCATCCATCCGCTGAACCACGTACTCTGCGATCGATTTCTGATCCTCCTTCTCGGATCCCGAGGAGACGGTCGGGGACTTGGCGGCCTGGACCCATCTGGGATCGTAGGGAGTCATCGCGTAACCCTTCAGGTCCGTGTCGAGCTCGTTATTTCTGAACGCCTCCTCGTCGACGTCCATCACCTCCGCCTCCCTCAATGGCAGTCCCCTTCCGAGGTAGCGCTTGGCCAGTTTGCCGGCGATCTCAGGGGTGTTTGCAAAAACCGCCGAGTGCATCTTGACGCCCGTGGGTATGCCCAGAACGGGGATTTCCTTGTCCACGGCCTCCAGAACGTCCCGGGCAGTGCCGTCGCCTCCAGCGAAGAGTAGAATATCCGCTCCCTCGTCGAGGATTCTCTCGGCGGCCCTTCTTGTGTCCTCCGGAGCGGTGTTGCCTGTCTCTATCTCGAGGATAATTCTGTGGTCGAGGCCCGATTCGTCGCATTCGTCGGCACCCATCTCGTCGGAGCACGTCAGGATGTCGATCCTCTCGCCGAGGCCATTTAGCTCCTTAAGGGCCTTGACAGCCCTCTCGGGAGCCACTGGTTCCGCTCCCAGCTCCTTGGCCCTTTCGACGACCTCGGGTCCGTCCGTACCCTTCAGGCCCACCTTTCCTCCCATGCCCGCCACGGGGTTGACTATCAGGCCTACCTTGAACTCGGACATCTTTACCCCTTCCTTTCAAGGTACATCTTCCAGGATAAAACTGGTTCCTCGGAGACCCTTTCCTCGTCTATCCTGCCTATTGCGGTTCGCGTCGGCGTCTCCCTCAGACTCTCCGGATTCTCGGAAGCCCTATCCGCGATCTCCTCCATGGCATCGATCAGCTTGTCGATTTCACCTCTGGGCTCGGACTCGGTGGGCTCTATCATTATCGACTCGGGGACTATCGGCGGGAAGTAATGCGTCGGGGCGTGGACGCCGTAGTCGAGCAGGCTCTTCGTGACGTCCCTTGCGGTCACTCCGTATTTCGACTTCAGGGGTTCCGCGCTGAACACCGTCTCGTGCTTGCACGGGGTATCCTTCCCGTACGGGAGGTCGTAACTTCCCGCTTCCAAAAGCCTGTGCCGGACGTAATTTGCGTTGAGAACCGCCGTTTCGGAGGCCTCCCGCAATCCGGTGGAACCCATCGACAGTATGTAGGCGTAAGCCTTGAGGAGGACGGGGAAATTGCCGTGGAATGCCTGTACCTTTCCCACCGAGTTCTCTCCCCTTTCTCCAATGTAGTAGCGGTCCTCCTCCTCATCGTGTTCTACTTGGGGAGGCAGGAACTCGGACAAGCGTTCCTTTACTCCCAGCGGTCCCGCTGCCGGGCCGCCTCCCCCGTGGGGGGCCGCGAATGTCTTGTGGATGTTGAACTGTGCGAGGTCGAATCCCATGTCGCCGGGCCTGACTTTGCCTAGGATTCCGTTGAGGTTTGCCCCGTCGTAGAAGAGGAGACCGCCCACCTCTCGAACGGTGTCGACTATCTCACCGATTTCGTCCTCGAAAACACCCAGCGTGTTCGGATTCGTCATCATCATAGCGGCGGTCCTTCTGGAAACGACCGACTTCAGAGCGTCGAGGTCTACTCTCCCCCTGTCGTTTGAGGGTATCTCCACCACCTTGTAGCCCGACATTGCGGCGCTAACCGGATTTGTCCCGTGGGCGGAATCGGGAACCAGTACCTCGTTTCTCTCTTCACCCTCGCCCCGATCCTCGTGAAAGGCCTTGACGATAAGCATGCCCAAAAACTCCCCGTGCGCCCCGGCGGCGGGCTGGAGGGACACTCTGTCCATACCGGAAATTTCTTCCAATAACCCTTCGAGGCGATACATGATTTCTAAGGCGCCCTGGGTCGTACCCTTGGGCTGATGCGGATGCAGCTTTGAGGCCTCGTCCATGTATACAAACTTCTCGAAAAACTTGGGATTGTACTTCATCGTGGAGGAGCCTAGGGGGCATATGCCCGAATCGATTCCGTAGTTCATCTGCGAGAGTCGGGTGTAGTGCCTCACGACCTCGGGCTCGGAAAGCTCGGGCAGGTCCAGCTCTTCGCGCCTCAACTCTTCGGGGATTTGGGAATCCATCGGCGGTTCGGCATCGATCGAGTAACCCTTTCTACCCTCTCGTCCTTTCTCGAAAACGAGCGGTTCCAGCTTGTCGTGGCCTTCGGTCCATCGTGCTTGGTGGTATCTCGGCATCTTCATTCCTCCAGAATCTCTGTCAGGGACCGGACCGTCCAGTCGATTTCTTCCTTGGTGTGAATCTCGGTCGTGCACCACAGAGAGGAGTCGCTAAGTCTTGGAAATTCTTTTTCTAGGGTCTTGCCTCCGTGAATTCCCCTTTCCAGTAGCTCAGAATTGATTTCCTTTGGTGTAAGGTTGGAATTATCGAAGCGTACCACGAATTCGTTGAAGTGGTGTGATTCTAAGGCGGGTGCGGTGACGCCCTCTATCTCGTCCATCCTCTCCATCATGTACTGGGCGTTTCCGGCACAGGTCTTGGCCACTTCCCGCAGTCCCGAGGGCCCCAAGGAAGAAAGATAAATGGCTGCCGATATTGCGTTAAGAGCCTGCGTAGTACAGAGGTTGGAGGTCGCTCCCTCCCGTCTGGCCTTTTGCTCCCTCTCCTGTAGTGCCATGCAGAATCCTCTTGTTTCCCCGTCCTCGGTGCTGGTCATGCCGGTTATCCTCCCGGGAATATTGCGGAGGAATTCCGGTTCGTCGCGGCAAGAGAAAATTCCGAGCGTCGAGCCCCCGAAACTGGCCGGTATACCCAGCGGCTGTCCCTCGCCGACGACTATATCGGCCCCGTAATCCGCCGGCGGTTTCAGGATTCCCAGAGAAATGGGGTTGACGCCCATTACGAACTTGGCTCCCTCGCTCCCGGCGATCTGGGATACCTTTTTCGGTCCCTCATCGATGTTTCCGAGGTAGTGTGGATTTTCCAGATATACGCCCGCGGTCTCCTCGTCCACTTTTCTCTCGAGATCCCTATAATTTATCTGACCGGTCTCTATGTTCTGTTCGGCCTCGACTATCTCGAGTTCGGACCCAAAAGCGTAGCTTCTCAGGACGGCGAGGCGTTCCGGGGACATCATTTCTGGCACGATGAATTTGTCTTCCCCCGTGAGTCGTGACGTCATCAAGGCCGCTTCGCCGAGTGCCGAAGCCCAATCGTATATGGATGAGTTGGAAACTTTCAGTCCGGTCAGTTCGGAAATGAGGCTCTGGTACTCGAACAGAGCTTGGAGATTTCCCTGGCCGACTTCGGGCTGAAATGAAGAGTAGGTGGTAAGGAACTCGGATCTTTGAGTCAGATATTTTATGTGTTCGGGGACGTGGTGGGGCCAAACTCCCCCGCCTAGAAAGGACAATGCTTTGGTATAAGGAGAATTTTTTGATAGCAGATCGTTCAAAATTTTCTTGAGTTCCAGTTCGGAAGATAGGGGTATGTCCAGATCTTCTTTGATCAGGAATTCCGACGGAATATCCGAAAAGAGGGTATCGACGCATTCGATATCCATAACCTCGAGCATCTCCTCCTTCGTACGTCCGGAGTTTGGAATGAAGGGGTTGGCCAATTTGGTCTCCTCCTTTTGGATTATCAGTTCAAGTCGTCTATTAGATTTTCCAAAATATGACGGGGCGGTTTATGGACGAAAAATGACGCGGATTCGGTCCCGCTCCTTTCGCCAATTTGCTCTGCAAGGGACATTCGAAACTAGGGAGTCCAAATGTACTTCTCGAAAAAATTCAAACTTAAACATCGGGGGAATTAACTAACGTAAGATATAAGTTAAAAGAGAAATCAGGGGATTAAGAATGCCAAAGAGAACGGACATCGAAAGCATAATGGTCATCGGCTCCGGACCTATCCGGATCGGTCAGGCGTGTGAATTCGATTATTCCGGCTCTCAGGCCTGCAAGGCCCTTACGGAGGAGGGCTACAGGACTATTTTGATGAACTCTAATCCTGCCACGATAATGACCGACTTTGACATGGCCGACAGAACTTACATAGAACCGCTGACCGCCGAGTACGCTACCAAGGTAATAGAACAGGAACGTCCGGATGCCCTTTTACCAACTCTCGGGGCTCAGGAGGGTCTCAACATCGCCTCGACGCTTTCCGAGGAGGGAATCCTCGAAGATTACGGCGTCGAACTCATCGGTGCAAAGGCGGATGCGATAAATAAGGCGGAGAACAGGACCAGTTTCAAAAACGCGATGGACAACATCGATGTACCCTATCTGAGAAGCGAGGCCGTCACGGAGCCCGAGAAGGCTCTGGAAGTGGCGGATAGGATAGGATATCCCGTGGTGGTGCGCCCGGCTTACACGCTCGGAGGGTCCGGCGGCGGATCGGCTTACAATCAAGAGGAGCTCCGCGAGATTGCTGAGAGGGGAATAAGCAGGAGCAGGATTAATCAAGTATTAATCGAGGAATCCGCGGAGGGTTGGAAGGAGTACGAGCTCGAGGTAATGAGGGACTTCGCCGACAATGTCGTGATAATCTGTACCGTCGAAAACATGGATCCCATGGGGATACACACGGGGGACTCCATCACCTGCGCTCCCTCACAGACTCTGACTGACAGAGAGTACCAGCGAATGAGGGATTACTCCATCGACATCATAAGGGAAATCGGAGTGGAGACCGGCGGATCGAACATTCAGTTTGCTGTAAATCCGGAAAACGGGAGGATGATTGTCGTCGAGATGAACCCGAGAGTTTCGAGGTCCTCAGCACTAGCCTCGAAGGCGACCGGGTTCCCGATAGCCAAGATAGCCGCCAAGCTGGCGGTCGGGCTGACTCTGGATGAGATACCCAACGACATAACTAAGGAGACTCCTGCCTCTTTCGAGCCTACGAGCGCCTCGCGGGTCGGGAAGGCCCCGAGGTGGCCCTTCGAGAAGTGGCCCGGAGCCTACACGACGCTCACGACTCATATGAAGTCTGTCGGTGAGACCATGTCGGGAGGTAGGACGTGTGAGGAAGCCCTCCAGAAGGCGATGCGCTCCCTCGAGATAGGTCGTTCCGGGCTCGGTGCCGACGGCAATCCCGTCGAACTTGAAAACGTCGATTTGGAGAGGAGGCTCGTAGAACCCACCCCGGAGAGGATATTCTATATAAGACACGCTTTGATGGAGGGATATTCGGTGGAGGAAGTATCCGAACTGACCCAGATAGATCCCTGGTTCATAGCCAAGATAAAGAAGATTATAGAGGTCG
>CAZEBR010000022.1:0-27604 GCA_964510375.1 Hadarchaeota archaeon (SeqCode)
CGTAACTCGTCGGGAAAGCGATAGGTCGCGGGTTCGAATCCCGCCCGGGGCTCCACTGCCACCAAGTTTGTACCCACCATTGAGGATCGTTGGTGCGGAACTTGAGTCCTCAATTCAAGGTTCTATACAGGGACGAAAACAAATATCTTTGCATAGCGCGGAAAAACTTTTCCAAAATCTTTAAAGAATTAATCGGAAAACCGAACGTCTTCTCAGAGCAAGTGGATGACGATCTTTTCTTCGATTTGCCCATCAAATTTGACGGTGAAAAGACACAGTTTTCATTGATTGGAACGCAGAATTCGATAAATGGATATCTAAATATCTTTGAGGAGTTCGACATCCAGTATAAACTGAAGTCGGTGAAGGACCACGATGAATTCGAAAAAACTAGAGACGTCGGTCTTACAGACAGACAGAGAGAAATCATATCGACCGCCTTCGATTTGGGATACTACGACACACCCAAGAAGATAGGCTCGGAGAAATTGGCCGAGATATTTGAGATATCTCAACCGACCCTTCTCGAACATCTAAGAAAATCCGAGAAAAAAATTATGAAAAATTTCTTTGAATAAGTTGACGATTCTAACCAAGCATGTTTAAAAGAATATCTGACCTGAAGTCATTACGTTCTATACTTTTCAAACACAAAGAGGGGAGGGAACAAAGCTAGTCATTGGACAAATGCATTACAGCACTCTCTTATAAGGATAAATTAGTTGCAAACGCTGACAATTGTTCAATTTTATGCAAATAAAGTTGGGATATAAATAATTTCTATTCGGAGCTCTCTTCTTTCTTACCTTTCGAAATTACCGTCAATTCTGCGCCACATATGGAACAAGTCCCGTCTTCCGTTATTTCCGGTCTTTCTTCCACTTCCTTGCCGCAAATGCCACACTTGGGAATTCTTTCACCCCCAACTATCCCTCAATATCACAAATTACTTAGACTTTTTCTTTGACTAATATTAAAACGGGTTATTATTCTACGCCGAGGACCTCCGCCGCTTCTTTGATGCTCTCTGAATCGCCTGAAAGGAAAACTCTATCGTCGGCCAAGATTTCCTCGTTTCCTCTTGGGACTATAAATTCATCTTCCCTGTAAATTCCAGCGAAAACACAGTTAGTCGGGAAATCCTCCTCCATAATTATCTCCGCTATCCTCATGCCTTTGACCGGAGAGTCCCCAGGAATTTCCACAATGACAATGGAAACTTCTCCCGATCCTAAATCTGCGACCTTTTCGAGGGATGGGTGTTCGATCTCCAGTATGAGCGAATCCATGTATATCTCGACCGTGTTTATCGCCTTCTTTGCTCCGGCTACCCTATAGGCCGCTTTGTACGATGGATCCCTCATCCTCACCAAGATGTTGGATACGCCGAAAGCGTTTGCAAGAATTGTAAAGGCCAAATTTGCCGAGTCCCTCCCTATCAGTCCGATGCAAACGTCCGCTTTTGCTATTCCTGCCTTTCTAAGCAGTTCTATATCAGAAGCATCGCCGTTTATCACTTTTGCACCAGTCCTCATGCTGGCCCGATCGCAGGCCTTTTTATCCTTGTCAATTACTATTACGTCGTGCCCCCTCTCGACCAGTTCTTCGGTGACTCTTCTACCTACTTGTCCCGCCCCTGCCACGATAATATACATAGTTCACCTCACGCTTCCCAGACCTCTTTGTTTAATAGTATAAAGATTGGCAATATTTCAAGTCTTCCTACGAGCATGGCAAACATGTAAAAAATTTTAACCAAAGGATTCAAGGCCGCCATTTCGGTTACGGAAAGGTAGCTAGGTCCGATGTTACCCAAGGCGGAGAACATGCCCGAGAACGATTCGAGAGAGCCGTGGTTGGAGAGCAGGGCGGTTACCATACCCCCCACAACTAGCAGAAAAATCCAAGCCGTGAATATTAGGAATATCCGTTCTAACTCAGTTTCCTCGACCCTATCGCCGTCCACGACCAGAGGCGTCATCATTTCGCGAGGTCTCGAGGCTCTCTTCACTCTGTTCCATATGCCCTTTATCATGATGCCTATCCTCCTGACTTTGACTCCACCTCCCGTGGAGCTGACACATCCACCGATCACCATCAATATGAGAAAGATCTGTTTGGCTAGGGCCCCGAAGTACTCGCTGCCGATGAATTGAGTCTGGTAACCTGTAGTCGTGGCGACAGATACTACCTGAAAGAGTGACTTTCGGAGTAGGGGTTCGATGGCGTTATCGAAAAGTCCCGCCTCAAACATTATCAGAAAGGTGGCGCCGCCTATAATCCCCCACCACATCTTCATCTCGAGATTATTCCAGAGCGTCCTAATCTTACCGGTCAAGACCCTGAAATGTACGACGAAGTTCGTGCCGCCGAGAAACATGAACACTATCACGGTGTATTCTATCAGTCTAAAGTGTGTAAACCCGTTCAGGTGATAGTATTCTATGCTCGCATTGTATGGTGAGAAACCGCCGGTGGAGAGGGTAGTGAAAGCATGGGTTATGGAATCGTAAAACGTGACTCCCTCCAAGCGGAGGAGGAAAATCATCGCTATCGTAAAACCCGCGTAGATTATCCACAAGTACTTGATCGTTCTCATGACGTTCGGAACGGGTTTACTGGATCTAATTTTGTGGGATTCTCCCTGGAATAATATATGCTCAGATATGCCCCTCGCTCCGATGAAGAGGAAGAAGGTGATTATTCCAAGTCCTCCTATCCACTGGATTATGCTCCTGAAGAAGATCAGGGATTTAGGTAGCACCTCGATATTCGTTATCATCGTTATACCTGTCGTCGTGAAACCGCTCACGGCCTCAAAGTAGGCGTCGACTACGCTCATGGAGGAGATCCACATAAAGGGAATGGCACAGAAAAAGGAGATTACTATCCAAGAGAGACCAGTCACAAAGAGGCCCTGTACGAGATTCAATCTCCTAGCTTCGAACTTCCTCATAAGTCCCAGCCCCACCAAAATCGAGGAAATGGCCGGAACGATGTAACCGAGGTGAATGCCCTGTATGGACCACTCGGAATATAATATTCCTACCAGGACGGGAACGAGCAGAACGATTCCCGTTATGATAAGAATTCTTCCGAGGGGCCCAAGCGAGTATCTCAAATTTTTGGGTATTTTCATGTTGAGAAACTCCTTCCTAAAATCTCATTTTTTGAGGCCAGCCCCCCTTTAATTCCAGCCAATGATTAATTATTAATTCAAAATTTAAGTAGATGATTTCTCTTTTTTTAGTAATACTTTCAGCCCACCCTCCCGATATCCCCTTTTAAAGGCCCTCAACATAATTCACCATTGGGATAAACCTTGAGGGAATATTATCACCAATCTGGAGTTAAAAGGGCTATTACGGACTTCGTGTACTCCGGATCCTCGGATCCCGTCCGAGAGTGTGCCTTTTACAACAAAAAGATAGGACAGATCCAGAGGAGTCCGACTCAGGGTGACGATTCGGTTCTCGTGCTGGACTCGGAGGATGCCTTTACCTCCGCCTTGAAGGCTAACGCCACGGCGTTTTATTCATCCTACTGGCGCTATTCGAATCCTGCCGAAGCTTCGGGTATTAGAGGAAGGGACTTGGTCTGGTCAATAAAAGCCGTCGAGGGAGGACTTTCCGTTTCCAAGGAGGTGGCGACGCTTTTCCTCGATGCGCTTGAGGTGGAGGGTTTTCCAGATCCATTCGTGAAGTATTCGGGAAAGCTGGGCTTCGACGTGCTTGTTCCCTTAGAAAGAATTCAATCGGGTTCTCCCGAAGACTTGGACTTCCTTTTCAATTTTCATAGAAATTTGACGGAAAGTATTTCAGAATATATCACTGATCGCAAATCCTTAGAGCTGAAGAGCGATGGAACGACAGTCAAGCTAGCTGGCAGACTGGGCACCTGCCTCCTTACCGAGCTCCGATGGAGAAGAGGTCTTCTCCTAGCACCGATGAGTCTCCATCCCGGCTCGGGCTTGGTCTCCCTACCTCTACTCCCAAGCGAAGTTTCGGATTTTTCTGTTTTGAGGGCCAGCCCGGAAAACGTTCACGCCAGGGAATGGTCGATTTCTCGTTCTCTCCCGGGAGATAGACCGGAACCCTCGGTTCTCCATTCTCCCAAGGGAACTCCTGTGAAGGCTTAGGATTTAACTTCGATACCTCTTTATTCTGAAAGGGAAAATGAAGGATTTATGTTCCAAGTTGAAGGACCTGATGGATTCGGAAGTCGGGGATTCGGTCGACGAGAGAATGGCCGAATTTGAAGAGGTTGGAAGAAAAGGGAATAGAAGATGGTTCTCCGAACTCTGCTTCTGCATTCTGACCGCAAATTCGACTGCGAGGCTCGGGATAGAAATCCAAGAAGAGTTGGGTCCCGAAGGATTCGCAAGCTTGCCAGAGGAGGAGCTTCAAGAAAAACTCAATGAATTGGGTCACAGATTCTATCGTACCCGGGCAGGCTATATCGTTCGGGCCAGAAAATACTCCAATTCTATCAAGGAGATTATAACCGATATACTTGATCCCAAAGAAAAACGCCGCTGGCTTGTGGAAAATATCAAGGGAATTGGATACAAGGAAGGTAGTCACTTTTTGAGAAACGTGGGTTACAAAACGCTCATGATTTTGGACAGGCATGTTTTGCGCGTCGTCGATGACTGGGGTGTGATAGATGAGATTCCAAAAACTCTGACCAAAAAGAGGTACCTGTCCATCGAGAAAAAAATAGAAAACCTCGCTGAGGAGGTGGGAGTCCCCCTCGGAGAAATTGATCTTTATATATGGTACATGGACACTGGCGAAGTTCTTAAGTAGGAAAAATGGGCTTGACTCTCCGAAACGGCGTCGGACGGACTTATAGATTTTCGAATTTTGTTATGGGCATAACAAAAATGATGCCTTGGGGAACTCTATTTCGATATAAGGCCGAAAAAAGCCTCCTAGGAAAACGGAAATTTTCAAATCCAAAAAAAGAAGATATTATCTATTCATCCCCTTTTATCACTACAAAACTAGGGAACCTTACTCAACCGGATCGAAGTACCACTTGTACAAAAGCCCCATATCTCTCGGGAATATAGCCAGCCTCTCCCCGTCCGAAATCTTTCTTTTTTGACTCGAATACTCCCCGTCCAAAAATATATGGCTGACCTCCGACGGTTCCACGCCGAGGGTCTCCAAGACATCCAAGATTTTATCTTCGGGAGAAACCTCCAGATCGACAATTCCAATCTTCCTAGAATTCTCGGAGGCAAGCTCGCGGAATTCGCCGTAGAGTCTAACTTTCAGATTCATTTTAAATATCCTGCTGATACTATTTCAACCGCCGCCCACCGGCGGGAAGATAGTAACTCTGTCCCCCTCCTCTAAAGGAGTTTCAAGTCCCTCAAGAAACTTTATATTGCGCCCGTTAACAAGAACGGAGTATCCTTCTCTTATATCCTTTCCATCGGAATCAGAATAGATCTTTTCGGCAAAAACGTCGTTATATTCTACTAACTTACTAATCAATTCACCAACGTCTTTAGCTGAAAAGTCAAATTTTTCCTTGTCGGAAACCTCCCTTAAACCTGCAAATAATTTCAACTCGACGCCCAAATTACCGCCTCTCAAAGTAAAGTATAGAAAAAGTAAATAAAAAATAGTGGGGAGGTATTTCTCAAGTTTTATTTGGCGTGAACACTGTCGAGTTCTTCGTCGGGGACGTCGAATACGTCATTGTGGGGTGGCAACTCCTCTTCTTTCATAAACTCGGGGATGCGATCGTCCGAACTCGTGAATCCGGCGGCCTTGTTGAACTCCCTTTCCGTATCGAGTATCTGCTTTCCGATCTCGGGTATGTCTTCAACAGTGAGGTCGGCTCCCAAAACTCCGTTTACGGTCTCCACCATTCCTTCGAGTGCTTCCGGAATATCGAGGACAGCAAATGCCGTAAAGAGGCAGTAACCTGTAGTGTCTATGACAGCGGTGCTTCTCTGGAGGTTTCTGGAAAGAGTCGCTTTGCCCTCCTTTTCCAATGGATCGGCCTCGCCGCCGACACTTAAAATCTCGGTAGCAATGGCATAGCCAGCGGTATGATCGGCACCCATGGGAGTAGTGGCATAGGTAACTCCTATACCCTTGATAGCACGAGGGTCGTAAGCTGGCATTGCCTGTCCCTTGACGGTCGGAATCCTCGAGACGCCAAATGCTTTACCAGTAAACTCCGTTCCGTTGACAAGAATCCTGCCGAGTGGGGTACCTTTGCGGATCTCGTCCATTAGATCGAGTGCTCCCTCTTCGTCACCAAAATTGATGACGCCGCCCTCCATGGCGACGGCAATGGTGTTGCCCATTTCTATGGTATCCAAACCGAGGTCGTTACAGGCACGATTCAACTCCCCGACGGTATCAAGGTCGTAGATTCCACAGTTAGGGCCCAGAGCCCAGACGGACTCGTACTCCAGAACACCGACCGGGTCCTTTCCACCTTCTTTTGTCCAGACCTCGGAACACTTGATGACACAACCGGGACTGCACTGATGGGGTCTTTCTCCTCCTCTCTCATCTATTATCTCCGCTTTCTTCTCTCCCGATACCTTCGAAGACTCCTCAGCTCGGCCTTCAAGGAAGTTCTTTTGGGGAAGTCCACCTGCTTCATTTATGATATTAACAAGTACGGAAGTGCCGTAAGAATTGAGAGCACCTCCCGGCTTTGTAACATCGTGGCTTCTGAGACCATCGGCGAGCTTTTTCTTGCCTTCTTTGAAGGTTTCCTCGTCCTCGATTTCGACTCCGGGGGCTTCGTCCGAATCCACAACGATGAATTTCAGTCCCCTAGAGGCCATAACAGCACCGACTCCTCCTCTTCCTGAGTATCTGCTAGGTCTCCCCTCCGGATCGTTGAACACGACGCCGGAATTGGCACCCAACATCTCTGCCGCTATACCGACTCCGCATATACCTACGTCATCCCCGTATCTATCTCTCAGTTCCTCGTAGGCATCGTATAATCCTTCTCCCGAAAATTCGTCCGCATCTAGTAATTCAGCTCCGTCCTTATCTATTTTGAGAATGTGATAGCCATCATCAGAACGGCCTTCCACCACTATTCCTTTTATTCTTAGCTTTCCGAGCTTTTGGGAAAAATTAGTGCCCGCATTTGCCTCCTTTATACCTCCGGTAAGAGGAGACTTTGTTCCAACCGAAACACGACCGGAACTTGGGGCGCTGGTTCCGGTTACTATCCCGGGAGCCACGACGAATTTGTTCTTGGGGCCTAGAGGATGGGAAGTAGGGGGGACTTCATCTGCAATTATGGTAGAAGTCAATCCGCGTCCGCCAAGAGCCTGATAGTCCTCCGGCACATCTTCGTAAGTAATCTCTTTATCGTCCATATTCACTCTGATAATCTTTCTAGACATGGTTTTCACCTCCCATAAAAGTCGATTTATGATAGATGGTTCACCGATAAATAATTAATCCTAATTTTTATGATGAATGATTCAAGGATTAATAATTAACTTCAATCGACTACGAAATTTGAATCCTGCGCACGCCAACCACAGGGATAGAATTTTTTTGGAAAATAGTTCCTATTTTGAGATTCAATCAAATTTTAAATAATAATCGATTTGAAAAGCTTTTCAATCTACTAAATTGATAAAAAATAGGTATAATTTGATCAAGTAAAAAATAAAATTTCTCATAATCCAGATATTTTACAAAAATATTATTAATTCTTTAAGTATCCGTACCAAGAACTTCAGCACTTCAGGGTAAAAGCTTTCACAAAAGGAAGGGATTTCCTTAATAAGAAGTGCGTTCTAATAACGGGGTGGTTAAAATGGCTGAAGAAAATTTCGGCTATGACGACTTTCTCTCACCTTTCACCTGGAGATATGGCGGCACAGAAATGAGAAATATATTCTCAGAAATCAACTATAGAGCTACCTGGCGGAAGATTTGGGTCGCCCTCGCTGAAGCCCAAGCGGAATACGGTCTAGTTTCCGAAGAGGAACTGAAAGAGCTCAGGGAAAAGGCAACGGAGGAACACGTAGATATAGAGAGAGCCCACGAGATAGAAGAAAAAATTCACCACGACCTCATGGCCGAAGTCAAGACCTATGCGGAGCAATGCTCAAAAGGGGGAGGGAAAATACACTTAGGAGCGACCTCGATGGATATCGAGGATAACGCGGACGTAATGCGGATGAGACAGGGGTTCGAACTTATTTTAGAAAAACTAGTCAAGTGCCTCAGGAAGCTAGCCGAGTATATAGAAGAATACAAAGACCTTCCGTGTATGGGGTGGACTCATATACAGCCCGCCGAACCGACGACCTTGGGTTACAGGTTTGCGAACTATGCACAGGACCTAGTTCTGGACGTCAAGTCCGCCGAACACTTGCTCGAAAAACTTCTCAAGGGAAAGGGAATAAAGGGAGCAGTCGGGACCTCGGCCAGCTACGATAGATTGTTGGGTGAAGATGGTAGCCCGGCCAAGATGGAGGAGAAGGTGATGGAAAAGCTGGATTTAGATTACTTCCCCGTTTCGACCCAGACATACCCCAGAAAAATCGACTTTTGGGTACTCTCTACCCTCGCCAGCATAGCCCAAAGCGTCTACAAGTTTGCAATGGACCTAAGACACCTACAATCACCGCCCTTCGGAGAAATGTCCGAACCGTTCAAAGAATCACAGGTGGGCTCGTCGGCCATGCCCTCTAAGAAAAACCCCATAAAGTCGGAGAGGATGTGCTCGCTGGCCAGGTACGTCTCTTCATTGCCACAGGTCTCGTGGGAAAATTCCGCTCAGACGATACTCGATAGGACTCTAGACGATTCCGCCAACCGGAGGATAATAATACCGGAAGCTTTCCTGGCCGTTGATGAGTGTCTGAATCAGTACGAAGAAGTTTTGAGCGGGCTCGAAATCTTTCCCAAAATGATAGAGCAAAATCTACAGGCCTACGGGGTGTTTTCAGGAACGGAAGCCGTACTGATGAAGCTGTCGGAAATGGGGGAGGACCGTCAGGAGATACATGAAAGGTTAAGGATTCTATCCTCCGAGGCCTGGAGCGAGGTAATGGAAGGAAAAGAAAATCCGTTGCCCGCCAAGCTGAAGAAGGATGAAATCGTAGGGAGCAGGCTGGAAAACGAAGAGATCGAAGATCTCCTCCAACCGACAAGGCATACTGGGGATGCTCGGGAGCGTTGCGAAAAATTTATCGAGAATGAAATCGAGCCGATATTATCCGAGTACGATTAAACCGGAGGACAAGCACCATGACCACCCTACTTGACGGCAAAAAAGTCGCAGGCGAAATTAAGGATGAACTGTCCAAAAAATTGAATTCCTCCGGAGCGAGCCCGAATCTAGCGGCAATTTTGGTGGGAGACGATCCCGCCTCAAAGACCTATCTGGAACTGAAGGACAAGGACTGCACCGAGGTGGGCATCGGATTCGAGAACTTTCAACTGCCGGCAGACACCTCCATGGAAGAGGTTCTAGAGCTAATAGACCAGCTCAACGGGGACGAGGAAATAGACGGAATAATCGTGCAATTCCCGGTTCCAGATCACATGGACGGATACAGGATAACTGAGGAAATAGATCCGAAAAAAGACGTCGACGGTCTCCATCCTTACAACATCGGACGGTTGTGGAAGGGAAAGTACGATATAGACGGGGACCTTGTAGCGTGTACGCCCAAGGGCATCATGAGGCTCATCGACCGGTACGGAATCGAGACGGATGGCGAACGAGTCGTCATAATCAACAGGAGCGACCTCGTGGGAAAACCCCTTGCAAAGCTACTACTGGACAGGGACGCGACTGTCACGGTGTGCCACTCGAAAACCGAAGACATCGGAGGCCATGCTGAAAGCGCGGATATCCTCATAACTGCCGTAGGTGCGCGTCCAAATTTTGTCGTTACCGAAGATATGGTGAAGGAGGACGCAGTAGTTATAGATGTGGGCATGAATCACATGGAAGATGGCCTCTGTGGCGACGTTGAATTCGACGAAGTTAAGGACAAGACCTCTTATATTACCCCGGTCCCTGGGGGAGTAGGCCCCATGACCAGAGTCACGCTCCTAGAAAACGTCTTTGTCGCCGCCGGAATTGGCAATTAAACCGGATAGATGCCCCGGATCAAGTCAGTATTTTATCTCGAAGAAAGACTTTTTGCCCTTTTAGAGAAAAGAGAAAAAATGGTAATCAGTGCCCCTCGAGTAAGTCGTCCGTATTTTTTACCGGAGGAAAGCTTTTTCGTTAGCCGGGAATAAGAACTTACGGACCGTTTCGAGGTGTCATGTTGGGCAGAGAGACTATCGGTGTGCTGGCCTCAGGAAGGGGCTCCAACTTTCAAGCCATTCTCGATCATATAAAACTGGAGGTTTTGGAAGAAGTAGAAGTCGGCGCATTGATCAGTGATAGCCCTGGCGCCGGCGCAATCTCGATCGCCAAAAAAAGGAACGTTCCGAATTACGTGATAGTACCTAGGGAGGATGAGGAGAGGAGAGAATACGAGAGGCGCATACACGAGGTTTTGAAAGAGGAAGAAGTGACCCTAGTCGTGCTCGCCGGATTTATGAGAATCGTGAGTCCCTATCTCATAAAAAATTACGATGAAAATATCATGAACATTCACCCGTCCTTACTGCCGTCGTTCAAGGGATTGGATGCTCAAAAAAAGGCCCTAGAATTCGGAGCCAAGGTTTCAGGATGCACTGTCCACTACGCTTGGGAGGAAGTGGACGCCGGCCCGATAATTCTCCAAAGGGCCGTTCCCGTGAAGGAAAGGGATACCGTCGAGTCACTCTCAAACAGAATCCTTGTTCAGGAGCACAGGGCATATTCCAAAGCGATACAACTCCATGCGGACGGCAGGCTCGAGATCGAGGGCAGACGCGTAAACATCGACTATGGAGGAGGCTGGAAAGAAAAGTGGAAGGAAAGGCAGGAAGCCTTCATAGAATATCAAAAAGAAAGGGGAACAAAAACAGAGATTTACGGGGATGTTTTCAAATGAACACAAAATACGACGAAGTGGGAGTCGACGCTAAGAAAGAGGGAATAGAGGTATTCAAATCCACTATTGATAATCTCTTTCCGAATGCTTTCTGTACCGTCTCCCGAGATCCCGAAAACAGAGACCGAGGCGTGGTTCTACACTCAGATGGAGCCGGGAGCAAACCGGTTCAAAACTATCTTCACTGGAAGGAGTCGGGAGACCTCAACTGCTTCAAGAGCATAGCACAGGACGTAATAGCGATGAACATCGACGACCTCGCGTGCATAGGTGCGCGACCCGTCAGTTTCGTGGACTACATAGCCATAAACAGGGAGATCTTTCCGAAAAAAGAAGTGCTGGATGCGCTCAACTCGGGTTTCGCCGAATCCCTAAATCTGCTGAGGGAGGAAGGGATCAAAATATCGTTTTTGGGTGGTGAAACCGCCGATCTGCCGGACCAGTTAAAGACTCTGGACGTGTCGGGAACGATCCACGGAAGGGTCGAACTTTCCGAGGCGATAACCGGTGAGGACGTAGAGCCTGGAAACTTGATAATCGGGATAGAAAGCGGGGGACAGGCAAGTTACGACGAAGAAGAGAACAGCGGTATAATGTGCAACGGAATAACGCTGGCCAGGCATTCGCTCATGAAGGAGGAATACGGCGAGAAGTATCCGGAAATAGTGGGCGACAAGGGTTACTACGGGAGGTTTTCCTACGACGACCATGTGGAAGAGCTCGGAAAGACCGTTGGAGAAGCGATACTCTCGCCGACGAGAATTTTTGCACCCGTAATATCCCAGGTCCTAGAGGAGCAGGGGGATCGGATAACCGGAATAGTCCATAACACGGGCGGAGGACAGACGAAGAGCTTGGGGTTGGGTAAAAACATTCACTACGTGAAGAATGATCTAATAGAACCGGACCCAATATTTGAACTAATACAAAAAGAATCCGGAGAGAGTTGGCGCGCCATGTTCATGGACTACAACATGGGGACAGGGTTCGAGCTGATGGTGGAGGAGGACTACGCGGGGGAAGTGATAAGCATAGTGGAGGACTTCGACTTGAAGGCGAAAAAGGTAGGAAGATGCGAAAGAAGTAAAGGGGGCAACAGGGTAACAATCAAAAGCCAATTCGGAACCTTCGAATACGAGGAGTAATCGAAATGGAAACCTACAAAGCCAGAGTGGAAATAAAGCTGAAACCGGGTCATGTCGACTCCGAGGGCCTGACGACCGAGAAGGCTTTGAACGATATGGGCTACGAGGTCGAAGAGGTCTCGACGGCCCAGGTCTACGAAATTCAAATGAAGGCCGGCTCCCCGAGCGAGGCGGAGGACAAGGTCGAGGACATGTGCAGAAAAATCCTGGCCAACCCTGTAAAGGACGACTACAAAATAGAGGTGGAGAAAGCTGGATGAGGAATCCTTTCTCCAAGAAAGAGAAAATCTTCCTTTTGAACTCTTCGAAGTAAAACTCTCGGCCGCGGACGGGCAACAGTTGCTCAAAATCAGCGAGAGTCTCGGATTAGCCCTCGGCGAAGAAGCCATGAAGAAGTGCAGGGATCACTTTTCGAGCTTGGACAAAAATCCTACCGACGTGGAGATACAGACCATCGCTCAAACCTGGTCCGAACACTGTTATCACCGGACTTTCAAGGACGATATTTTATACAAGGGCGAAAAGATCAGGCTCTTCGATGATTATATCAAAAAGGTGACGAGCGAGGTTTCGCCGCCTTGGTGCGTCAGCGTATTTGAAGATAACGCCGGAATAGTGGAATTCGACGAAGAGAGGTCGATCGCCGCCAAGGTAGAGACCCACAACCATCCCTCGGCAATCGATCCCTTCGGAGGCGCCGCAACGGGAATCGGGGGAGTTATAAGGGATATTTTAGGGGTATGGGCCCGCCCGATCGCAAACACGGACGTGTTATGCTTCGGACCGCTCGATTATGATTACGAAAAGCTCCCGGAGGGGATGAAGCATCCCAAGTACCTTTTCCGTGGAGTCACCGACGGTATAGGCCATTACGGGAACAACATGGGGATACCCACGGTCAACGGAGCGATATGCTTCGACGAAGGCTACGTTGGGAACGTGGTCGTGTACTGCGGGTGTATAGGAACGATGCCCACGGAATCCTACGTAAAAAATCCCGAGCCCGGAGACGTGGCGGTGCTGGCCGGCGGACGGACCGGGAAGGACGGAATCCACGGCGTCACCTTTGCCTCCGAGGAACTCACGGAAGAATCCGAGGAATCTTCCAGACCGGCGGTGCAAATCGCGAACCCTATCGAGGAGGAAAAACTGAGACGCGCCATATTAAGGGTGAGGGAGAAGGGTCTGGGAAAGGCCATAACGGACCTCGGTGGAGGAGGCCTCTCGTCCGCAGTCGGAGAAACCGCTCAGGATGCCGGTTGCGGGGTGAAAGTGGAACTCGAGCAGGTCCCCCTGAAGCACGGAAACATGACTCCATGGGAGATATGGATATCCGAATCGCAGGAAAGGATGCTTCTCGTCGTAGAGGAGGAAGATCTGGAGGAGGTCCTTGAAATATTCGAAGGCGAAGAAGTTGAAGCGAACCCAATAGGCAGGTTCACCGATGGAAGCGGTCTAAAAGTATACTATAAAGATCACGAGGTCGCAAATCTCGATTTGAATTTCCTTTTCGAGCCGCCTCGGATGACGAAAGAGGCGGAATGGAGCGAACCCGGCTCGGAAGAACCCGCGGTATCGAAGCCCGAGGACTTGGAAAGGACTTTGCTCGAAATTCTCTCTTCCCCCAACATCGCAAGCAAGGAATCCGTGATCAGGACTTACGATCACGAAGTTCAGGGAAATACGGTGGTAAAACCACTGCAAGGTGCGGCGAGCGGTCCGAACGATGCCGCAATCCTCAAGCCGTTTGAAGACTCGAAAAAGGGAGTCGTGGTGTCCTCGGGAATAAAACCGAGCTACGGAAAGATAGACCCGTATTGGATGGCGGCCTCGAGCATAGAAGAGGCCATCAGAAACAACGCCGCCGTTGGCGGAAGGAGAATATCCCTCCTCGACAACTTTACCTGGGGAAATCCCGAAAAACCGGAAGAGTTAGGAAAGCTAGTGAGGGCGTGTCAGGGTTGTTACGACTTCGCAACGGACTTCGAAGCCCCCTTCATATCGGGAAAGGACAGCCTCTATAACGAGTCGCCCCTAGGCCCAGTGACGCCGACCCTGCTGATAACGGCCGTCGGGCTAATTCCGGACGTGGAAAAGGCCGTCACGATGGAACTGAAGAGCAAAGGAAACCCACTCTACATCGTGGGGGAGACCTACCCGGAACTCGGAGGGTCCGAATACTACGAGACTAAGGGACACCTAGGAAGAGACATCCCCAAGGTCCGTAGCGATCGGGCAAAGAAAAACGTTCGCTCAATCACGGAAGCCATCGACGAGGGTTGCATAAGGGCATGTCACGACTTATCGGACGGGGGACTGGGAGTCGCCGCCAGCGAGATGTCCTTCACCGGAGATCTGGGAGCCAAGCTGGAACTTGGGGCGGTCCCAGGACCGGCAAACAGGGAGGACACTATCCTGTTCTCGGAATCCAACGGGAGATTTTTAGTCGAGGTACCCCGGGATAAAGAGGAAAAATTCAAAGAGATTGTGAAAAACTGTATCTCATCTCGTATAGGCCGGGTTACCGGTGACAAGTTCCTGAAAATCTCGGACCTGAATGGCGAGGAATCCACGAAGGTCGACATCTCAAACCTGGAGGAAGCTTGGAAGGGGGGTCTGGATGCCGAGTAAGGTCAGAGCGTGCGTGGTGCGTGTGGGGGGAACCAACTGCGATATCGAGACCAAGAGGGCCTTCGATGATTTGGGGGATTCGGAAGCAGATATTCTCAGAATAAACCAGTTGAGGAACGGAAAAAGCCTTCAAGACTACGACTGCCTCGTGATCCCCGGAGGGTTCTCCTACGGGGATCACATCAGAGCGGGCACGGTCTTTGCAAATAGGATGAAGACCGACATGGAAGGCGAGCTTGAGAGCTTCATCGACGACGGCGGGTCCGTCTTCGGAATATGCAACGGGTTTCAGGTGCTCGTCGAAATGGGCCTACTCCCAGGGCTCGGTGAATCAAAGGAATTTCCGACCGCAGCCCTCGCCATAAACGAATCCGCGAAATACGAGTGCCGATGGGTGCATTTGAGAAACGAAAATCGCGGAAAATGTGCTTTTACCGGGGAGGTAGAAAGGGGAAGAACCCTATTCATGCCAGTGGCCCACAAGGAGGGAAGATTCATGGTTGACAAGAAGAGGGAGAAAGAAATTCTGAAGGACCTTTACGATAACGATCAAGTGGTTCTGAGATACTCGGACGAAGACGGGAATCCGGCCGAAGGACGCTACCCGGAAAACCCGAACGGTTCCCTTGACGACATCGCCGGTATATGCGACCCTTCCGGCAGGGTATTCGGACTCATGCCCCATCCGGAGAGGGCCTACTACGGATTACAGCTCCCGGACTGGACTCAAAGGGAAGTAGTTCCGGAATACGGTAGCGGTCGTTTGCTGTTCGAATCGATCGTAGAATGCTTGAAATAAGAAAATCCGTTTTTCTATTTGCCCACATCATCCCTGTAGGCCATGAAGCTGAAGAAGACGCCTCCGCCGTCGCCACCCTCCAAGTCCGAGTAAGTCTTTTCTCTGGCCCCCTCCAGGGTGTCGCCCGTGTTGGTGAAGTTAAGGCCCCTTCCTCCCCTCGTCCTGACGTTTCCCTGATGAAGATCGGTGCCGTTATGGTAGACCGTTCCGTCGACGTATTCACCGATTCCCTCCTCGCCGATTCTTTTTTTCTTCTCCCCCTTCACGAATATTGGCTGCTTGCTGTAGTAGTCTCCCGGATAGCCCGCGTGGTCCCCGACCGGCTTTCCGTTCTCCCAGGGGCGTCCGCTGACGGCGCATACGCCGACGCAGTACTCTCGGCTCCATTTTATCTCGGTATCATCCAAATTCTTGTTCACGACCGATTCGTAAATCTCATACATGTCGGACTGGAGGCGGGGTAGCCTTGCCTGGGCCTCAGGATCGCCGTCCCTGACGTTAATTTCCAAAACGTAAGGCTGAAATTCTCCATTCTCCTCCACGGCCATCAAAACGAAATGCAATATGCCCTGATACTCCTCGTCGAGGTTTTCGACCGTCGGCTCAGCTATTTGGTTCATTATCTTATCGGTCAACTTTTCGCCCATCTCCTCGGGCGAATAGGCACCCATGCCCCCGGTATTGGGATTGATTCCGTCGAAGTACTTCTCGATGAACGGATGCTCGGGATCCTCGTACCTTCGCTTGTAATCCCGAGCGGTGCCGAAGGGCCTGATCGAATCGCCGTCCGTGATAGCAAAGAACGAAATCTCGTGACCGTCAAGTTTCTCCTCCACCTCAATTCTCTCACCAGCGTCCTCGAACTTTTCGTTGAACTCCTCGCCGCCTATCCTGTCTATGGCGGTCAGAGTCTCCTCCAGAGAATCGCAGACGAAAGCTCCCTTACCGGCAGCTATCCCGTCTGCCTTCGGGACCAAGTCCTTGTCGGGATTTTCCCGGTAGAACTCCCTCGCCCATTCTTTGGCCGCCTCGGGATCTTCGAAGTTGGCGTACTCCGGAATCGGAACACCTATAGAACTCAAGTAATCCTTGGTATCGCATTTGGACGTCTCGAGGAAGGCCGCCTCCTCGGTCGGTCCGACTATGGGGATATCGGTACGGGACCTGAACTCGTTCACGATGCCCGCAGAAATCCAGCCCTCCGGGCCGGGAACGGCAAGATCTATTCCCCTTTCCTCGGCCTTCTCTATTATTTCACCAATTCTGGCCCCTCTTCCCTCCTCCTCAAGAGGGATTCGCTTCCCCCCGTACTCGTGAATACCCGCATTGCCCGGCGTGACAAAAACATCGTGCACTCTCTCGCTTTTTGAGAATGCGTGCGCCATGGCGTTTCCCCTTCCGCCGCCATCTATGACGAGGACTTTAACCATCCTATCTACCTTTCGTATATCCTTCCGGACTCGTTCTTTCCCTTTTCGAACTCGGCCTTAAACTTTTCCGCAATTTTCTGTGCCCGGGGGGTTGGGTACTGATTAGTTATGCATCCTAGGCACAGCTCATCCCTGTCCAGCCCAGTGGCCCTGATGAATCCTTCCATGGACTGGTAGTTCACGCTGTCAACCCCTATCTCCTCGGCTATCTCTTCGGGCGTGTGGTCCGAGCCTATCAACTCGTCGTAAGTCGTCATGTCGATACCGTAAAAACAGGGAGAAATAATCCTGGGAAAGGTTACGTAAAGGTGAATATCCCCGACTCCCGCCCTCTTCATCTTCCTCACGACCCTCTTAGAGGTGCTACCCCTCACTATGCTGTCCTCCGCAATCGCGACGTCTTTTCCCTCGATCCTGCCCCAGTCGACGTTTATTTTCTTGTCTATAATTTCGCCCCGCTTGTCCGAGGGAGAAATGAAGGACCTGCTCGTGACGTACCTGTGCTTCCTCAGGGCCCTCTCCCAGGGAAGTCCCGTTTCGATGTGAAGGCCGTAGGCCGCATCGTTAGCCGTCTTAGGGATGCAGACGATTATGTCGGCCTTATCGGTGATATCGGGATTCTCTCTGGCCAGATTTTTCCCGAATTCTTCCCTGACCTTGTATACGGGCTTACCATTGAATATGGCATCGGGACGCGCAAAATAAGCGTATTCGAACGAGCAGAAAGCCCTTCTGTCGCTCTCCACCACCTGATTCTTCTCAAGACCATCCTCATCGAGAATCAAAATCTCGCCGGGCTTGACCTCGTCGATGTAATCCATCCCGTTTATCGTGAGTCCCACGCTTTCGGAGGAGACTCCGTATATCCCCTTTTCGGGACTTCGACCGTAACATAGGGGTTTTATCCCGTAGGAATCGCGAAACGCGAAAAGCCTGCCCGAATCGTCCAGTCCTACGACGGAAAAAGATCCCTCTATATCCTCCATACACAGCTTCGCACCGGACACCAAACCGTCCCTCTCGTAGCCCTCCAAGAATTTCTTTGCTAGAAGCTCGGTGTCGGAAGTAGAGGAAATAGATCCAAACTTTTCCTCGAGCTCCTCTCTGAGCTCGGTGTTATTCACCAAGTTTCCATTGTAACCTATCGCAATCTTGAAACCGTCCGCCTCGACGACGCAGGGTTGGACGTCCTCCCAAGGATTATCCTTGTCCCCGGAGGTAGCGTATCTTACGTGGCCGATTCCCACGTTGCCCTTCAAATCATTGAACTCACCGTTCGATTGATTTTGAGAAACTGGTAGAAGCCCCATCCCCTTGGAACATTGAAAATCATCCTCATAGGTGAGAAATCCATATGACTGGTGACCCCGGTGATTCTGAGAGATCATGCCCCAGTACAGGAGAGAGACAACATCACGGCTCTCGTAATCATAGGCGCCGAACAGTCCACACGATTCTCTCAGCCGTTCCGTCATTAAATTATCGGTTTTTTTGATGTGCTAAAAATGTTTTCTAACAAGATACTTTGGCAATAGAGAGAAATTACTTGGTTTTTCAGGTCGGCAAACTCCAAGTGTCAACCGACCTTCGAATCGCTTTCTTCAACCTTTCTTTTCAGATCGTCTCGGTAGGAAGAGATCTTTTCCGAAAGATCCGAATCCGAAAGTGCCAAAATTTTGGACGCAGCCAGCGCAGCATTTTTTGGATCCAGAACTACCATCGGTCCGACCCCGCTAGGCATCCTGAGAGAGGAAAACACATCTGCACCCGAGAACTTATCCGAATAGGGAGGGCAGGCTATGACTGGAAAGCTGGTGTTGGCGTCGATAAAGCCCGACAGAGCGTTCGAACGGCCCGCAACCGTCAGGTATACGATATTCTCCTCTTCCTCGTACCCTTGGATGATATCCAGAGCTTTTTCGGGGGTTTTGTGAGCTGAGGCGACCCTCAAATCGTAGTCAATGCTGAACTCCTCGAGTAAATCGATAGCTTTCCTCGTAAAATCGAGGTCCTTTCCCGAACCCATTACTATGACAACTTTGGACTCCGCCATTTTTGATCCCGAATAGAAGTTGATTTATAGAATTTTAAAATTGTCCGTCTTTCCTGCGAAAGAAGTCATAAAGCTTCTTTTATATCCTTCATTACCTCGTCGAGGGCCCTGACATCAAAGAACTTCTCGCCGGTATACCTATTAGCTCCCGCCTGATACATTTCGCTGACCAAATCCTCGATCCCGAGCTCCCTCGGACTCAGTTCCACCAGATCCTTCCACTGTTCAATCCCCTCGGTCCTCGCCCTTTCCTTGGCCTCCTTCACTTCTTCGACCCAGTTGGGCTGATTCCGCTTGTAAGCCTGCCTTAGCACCTCCTTGCTAACTTGGGTCCCGTCGATAGTGAACCTGTTCTCGTCAAAGGTCCCTGCAACGTCTCCAACAATTACTTCACCGTCCACGTAAAGGAACTCCAGCTTTCCGTCGTCGTGTCTCATGCCGACTTCTTCCGCCCTCTCAGTTATTATTCTGTTTGCACTCCCCGCAATTTCGTAAATTCTGTCGATGGACATCCCAGAAATTCTCTCGGCCTCTTCGTCGTCGATGTACCTATCCTGTTCCTCCAGCTTTGTCGAGGACTCTATGATGGGATCTTCCAGCGACACGGGTGTTTCAGGCCACTCCTCCATCTCCAACCCTAGTTCTTCCGGGGAATACCTCCCCCTGGCGGACGATCCTATGGGAATCCTGTTTCTGAAAATGACTTCAAGAGGTATTAGATAATTCGAGACGGTGGGATCCCTAAACTCGGAGTAATCGTAACTACCGTCCCTGAACTCGGGTTCCATGACGTTCACCAGCTCCACGTGCATCTCGGACGAAGGTCCTTCCAGCTCGCTAAGCCCCTTGACCTCGCCGTTCTCTTCCATCCCGAGGTAGTGAGTGTTTAAATCGTTCTCCTCGAACATTTCGAAGGTATAGGCCCCCATCATCGCAAGGACTTCTCCCTTCCTGTCAATCTCGAAGGGCATCTCCCCCCAGTCGAAAACCGAATACCTGTCGGAAAATCGGAAGATCCCGCGACCGGTCGATTCGGAGGTCGGAGGTTCCACCACCTCAAGGTCCTTTACGCTTCCCATCGTATCATCTTACGTTTTTTCACTGTCCAATTAAATTCCCCGGGACGAGAGTTCTTACAAAATGATTTAATTCCCGCCGGCCTAACCACACACGAACGAGCATGATCGAAAGGGACGAGATACAAGATACGTTATCCAAATACGAGAGGGACGACACAACGCTGGGAATCCTCACCTCACACTCGGCGCTCCAGCTCATTCACGGGGCCAAGTTGGAGGGTTTCAAAACCATCGGGATATGCCCGAAGGAAAGAAAGAGGGCCTACAGCGCATTTCCGAAGGCAAAACCCGACGAGTTTTTGATGGTCGACGAGTTCAAAGACGTTCTTAACGAGGAGAATCAAGAAAAACTCCTGGAAGAGAACACGATAATTCTGCCCCACGGATCATTCGTGGAGTACGTTGGAGCTGAAAACCTTCTCCAAGAGTTCGAAGTACCCGTTTTCGGAAACAGGAACTCTCTGAAGTGGGAGGGCAGCCGGGAAAAGCAGAAGGAGTGGCTCGAGAGGGCAGGGATAAAAGTCCCAAAAATCTTCGACGACCCTTCCGAGGTGGACGAGTCCGATTCGAAGGCTTTCGTCAAGTTCAGCGGGGCAAAGGGAGGAAGGGGTTTTTTCACTGCAAATTCCTCGCAAGAAATTGAAAAAAAGCTCGAAGAAAAAATAGAAAAGGGCCTCATCGCCGAGGAGGACGCAGAAAATATTACCATTCAAGAATTCACCCCGGGGATAAGGTACTACCCCCATTACTTCCACTCCATGACGGACAAGAGGGGTGCGGAGGTCGAAGACGGCGCAATAGAGATCCTGGGAATGGACCGTAGGGTCGAACCGATCGACGAAAGCTACAGGGGGTTGCCCGACGTGCCGGAGGAATTCTTCGACTACACCGTCACGGGAAACGAACCCCTCGTCATAAGGGAAAAGCTACTCGTCGACCTTATAGAGATGGGAACTAACGTCGTGGAGACCGCAAAGGAACTGTTCCCTCCAGGAATACCCGGGCCCTTCTGCCTCGAAACGATCTACCACCCGAATAGAGGTTTCACCACATTCGAAATCTCCGGCAGGATTGTCGCGGGAACCAACCTCTTCCCAATGGGATCCCCTTACTCCACCTACTACTTCGACGAGCCCATGTCAACCGGCAGGAGAATAGCAAGAGAAATTAAGGACGCCATGAATAAGAATAAACTGGACAAGATAATCTATTAGGCCTAATAAAATGTCCCGAAAAGAAATAGAAAAGTCAGAAGCTGAGGAAATCGCCTCGGGATACAATATCGACGACGTGACAATAGGAATATTTGGCTCTCACTCCGCCCTGCCGATAGGGTACGCGGCCAAGAAGGCCGGCTTCGACACCATGCTTTTTTCCAAAAAGGGCAGGGAGAAGACCTACGCCAAGTACAACGACGTCCTCTACGACGAAATACTGGTGCTCGACGAATGGAATGAAATGCTGGAAGAAGAGAACCAGGAAATGATGAGAAAAAACAACGTGGTCTTCGTGCCCAACAGATCCTTCGTGGTCTACGTCGGTCTCGAGGAGATAGAGACCGAATTTAAGGTTCCGATTTACGGATCCAGAAAGCTTTTCCGGGCTGAGGAAAGGACCGCCTCGCCCCCGAGGAACCAGTACCACTTAATGGACGAGGCCGGGGTAAGGAAGCCGAAGCTCTTCGAAGATCCCGATGAGATCGACCGGTTGTGCGTCGTGAAGGTTCACCAGAAGGAAAATCCTCTCGAAAGGGCCTACTTCTACCCGAGCAGTCCCGAGGAGTACTACGAGATGGCCGAGGAAAAGGTCGAGTCCGGAGAGATAAGCGAGGAGGGGCTCGAAGAGGCCGCCATCGAGGAATTCGTGATCGGCCCCATGTTGAACGCGAACTTCCATTCCTACGGGTTGAACCTCGCCGACTCGTGCTCGAGCTTCTCCAACGACATAGACTTGGTCGGATTCAGCGATCGGGAGCAGACAAACGAGACCGCCTACAGGAGCCTGCCGGCCGAGCTTCAATTGGAACTCTCCGAGAGAGAATTCCAGAGGACCAACGAGGAGATCTGTCACCAAGGAAAGACGCTCAGGGAATCAAAAATTGAGATGGTATACGAGACCGCCGAGAATATCACCGATACGCTGAAGGATAAGGTTCCTCCCGGAATGATAGGACCCATCGGAATACAGGGAGCGGTTCCCACCGACGAGGATAACAGACCCGAGTTCGTGGTGTTCGACCTCAGCTTCAGGGTACCGGGCGACCCTGCCATGGGACCGACATCGCCGTACTTGAGGTACCTCGACGCGAAACACTTCGAAATATACGAGGATTTCATGTCACCCCAGTGGGAAATAGAGAGTCCCCTCGACCTGTCCATGATGGAGATAAAGAGGGCGGCATTCGAAAAAGATCTGGATAAAATCGTTACCTGAGAGCTCACCAATATTACTCCGAAACTAAAATTCGGGCTCTTAAGGAATTTTTTTGTTATGGGTGTAACAAAAAAACTGGGCGTTAAGTTCTCACGTACCGATCGGTAGAGTCGGTTAATTTGATCCGTTTCAAAAACATGAAAATTCGACGATACGATACGAAAGATTCTCAGTTGGCCTCTAAATTCAATCGCTTCGATGGCCGGTCAGGGCGCGGGAAAGCCTTTCGACGGTCTGATCGATTTCCTCGCTCTCGTAGGGTTCATATGGAAGGTCGGATTCTCCTGCCACTATACCGGCGAGCTCGTGAACGGATCTGGACGCAGGACAATCCGGAGCGTAAACGGTGACAGGGACCTCCTCCCTCTCGGCCCTCTGAACCGTCTCATCCTCGGGAATTTCCGAAATCACGGCGACCGAGCCGAGCGTCTCCCCCATGAAATTCTCTATTTCGTTGCGAGAGACGTCGGAAGACCTTCCAACCCTGTTGACCACCAGACCTCGAGTCCAAGTGTCCACGACGCTCGCAAGACGCACCGTTTTGTACACGTCTACTAAGCTCGAGTAATTGGGGTTGGTGACGGGAATCATCTCACGGGCGGCCGCTATGGAGATTATGGTGGTGTCGGTCAGTCCCGCGGGCACGTCTATGAGGAGAAAATCCGTCCTTCGGAGGAGCTCCTCCACGACGGTCTCAACCCTATCGGAATCGACCTCGTCCAGAGTCTCGTGAACGTCCTCGAACCTGAAACCCGTGGGCATCACCTTCACGCCGTAGTCCTCGTAGAGCGCCTCATCCACCTCCGCATCGCCAGAAATGACGTCCAAAAAGGTCACGGAAGGAGCCTTCAAACCCATGATTATCCCTAGGTTGGCCATCGCCAGATCGCCGTCTAGAATCGTAACGTCGTGACCCTCGTTCGAAAGCGCAATACCCAAATTCGCGGTAAGCGTCGTCTTTCCAGTGCCACCCTTACCGGAAGAGACGGCAATGGAACGAGCCCTGCTCCTCATAAGGATCTCCCTACAAAAATGGGCCGAAGGGCTTATAAAAATGAAAAACTACACGGCTATGGCAAAAAACCATCCACGTTTCTCGATTCTACCAAGCTTTCCGAGCCAAAATCTGAGGGGGGAAGTGAACCTTCGAACCTCTCACGCCCACGCTTATTTTTCCTTCCGCTCAAGCAATTTATTCCCGGTGACGTTGTCATCGATTCACGTCATCCGTTTCCTCAAGTATCCCCTCCGCGAACTCTCTCGCTTCTCTCAAATCTTCCTCGTCCGGTCTCCCTTCATGAACCCCTCCGAAGAGCTTGAAGGGACCTTCGGTGCTGTAACCTCTACAGGAAAATTCCCCGACGACCTCAAAACCCTTTTTCGACAGCTCATCTTTGATCTTCCCGCCAAATCCGTGAATTATGGGTATCTTTCCAAACCCACTGGTCGAGAAGATGAAGGCCTTCTTACCTTTAACTTTTGGTAAATCTTCCACGAAGTCGAAAATGTCCTCATGGTACTCGGCCTTGTAGATACCCGATCCGAAACCTACCATGTCGTAATCGGATACGGAAGACGTGTGTTCTTCAGACGGCTCCACAACCTCCGCATCGAGAACTTCTCCGATCGATTCGGCGACCTCCCGAGTGTTGCCGTGATGGTATGACTTGCAGACAATCAGAACCTTCAAAATATTACAACTCCCCATCTATCTATCCAATGTGTCAGTAAAAGAATGGCGCTGGTCCGAAAGCGCCTACGAGATCCGTGAAACCCTCAAGGAGCTCTGGACAGGTAGGAGATAATACGCCATTTTTTTGTTATGGGTGTAACAAAAAATAGTATTAAATGGCCTTATTAACAGTTTAGTATGCATTCTAGCTATCATAATTAGAAAGTTAAAACTATCGTCTTCTTTTACTTTCCATGCTCGTTTCCCGGAAAGTTTCTAATAACATCGACCCATATTGTTTCTCTGTAATTTGAAGGGACAACATTGCCAGAAAATGAGGTAGACAAGTCCATCCGAAAGATAAACGAACGGATAGAGAGCGGAGAAGCGACAGTAGTCACGGCGGAAGAAATGGTGGACATCGTCGACGATAGAGGCAAGGTCGAAGCGGCGGAGGAAGTGGACGTCGTCACCACGGGCACCTTCGGAGCCATGTGCAGCTCCGGGGTCTGGCTGAACTTCGGCCATGCGGACCCTCCAATAAAGCTGGACAAGGTCTGGCTGAACGATGTGGAGGCCTACACGGGCGGGGCGGCGGTCGACGCCTACCTCGGAGCGACGAGCAGGAGCGAAACTGAGGGAGTCGAGTACGGCGGTGGGCACGTCATCGAGGACCTCATTCGTGGTAGGGAGATAGAAATCAGAGGGATCGGTCACAGCACCGACTGTTACCCAAGGAGGGAAATCGAGACCACCGTTACTCTGGAAGATCTGAATCAGGCCGTCCTCTGCAACCCGAGGAACGCCTACCAAAAATACAACGCTGCCTCTAACTCCCGTGACGAGGTCATTCACACTTACATGGGGACCCTCCTGCCGAACTATGGAAACGTGACCTTCTCGGGGTCCGGTACTCTGAGTCCGCTGAACAATGACCCTGATTATCAAACTATAGGTCACGGGAGCAGAATTTTCCTCGGGGGAACACGAGGCTACGTTTTCTGGGAAGGAACCCAGCATAACCCCAAGGAAGGCCTAGGCACGATCATGACCGTGGGGAACCTCAAGGAAATGGATCCCAGATACCTCCGCGGAGCGTCGGTAGAGGAGTACGGCGTCAGCTTGTTCGTGGGGATAGGGATTCCTATACCCGTCTTAAACGAACGCATCGCCGAGACGACGGGCGTACCGGACGACGAGATAACCACCAAAGTTCTCGATTACGGGAAGCCACGTAGAGATAAGCCAAAGCTGAGGGATGTCAATTACGCGGAGTTGAAATCCGGTGAAATTAAACTTGAAGGGGAGAGGAGGCCGGTGAGCCCGCTGAGCAGTTTAAATAGAGCGAGAGAGATATCCCAAACTCTGAAGGAGCAGATAGAGACGGGGGAATTCAAGCTCTCGGCGCCCGGCGAAAGGCTCCCGAGGGACAGGAAATTCAGGCCGCTCAAGCATCCAATGGAAGCTCCTCTAGCCAGAGACGTGATGACGAGCGATCTGATAACCGCCAAGCCCGAGGATTCGGTAGAAAAGGCAGCGAAAATTTTTGCGGAGGAGGGATTCGACCACCTCCCCGTCGTCGACGACGAAAACAGGCTCGCAGGAATAGTTACCTCCTGGGACGTGGCGGTCGCCCTCGGGAAAGGCAAGGAAAAACTCTCCGAAATACAAACCTCCGACGTCGTAACCGCGGAAGAGGACGAACCGGTCGATTCGATCGCTCGGAAGTTGCAAAAGCACAACATTTCAGGCTTGCCCGTTTTGGACTCCCGAAAACGGCTGAAGGGAATACTGACGGGGGAGGACCTCTCGAGACTGATCGGAGGGCGGAGACAGTGAGAAAGAGGGTTCTTTTAAACTATTCGATGGAAAGGGCCGACAAGCCCATCCTCGCATCCGTCATCCGGGAGACCGACGTAGAGATAAACATACTCCACGCGGACATAACCTCCGAAGCCGGGGGGGAAATATTCATCGTTCTGGAATCGACCGAGGAAAAGGTCGAGGAAGCGGTGGAGATGTTCCGAGAAAGGGGGGTGCATGTCGAGGAAGTCGAGCACGCAATTACTCTCGATGAGGATTCCTGTGTCGATTGCGGCGCGTGCGTGTCGGTCTGCCCTACAGAGGCTCTCTCCCTGGGGGAAGACTATTCTCTAGTTCTGGACGAGGAGAAGTGCATCCACTGCGGCGCGTGCGTTCCCGCCTGCCCGGTTAACGCCCTGGACATGAGAGATTTGAAAGAAACATGAAAGAGAAAAAATGGTCTCACAAGGAGACCGGACTGAGGATTAAATCGGACGACGAATCGAGCATAAAAGCGGCGATAGAAAAAGCTTTGGCAGTGAGAAACGACCTGGAGCGGTACCTCCTCCACAAACCACAGTTTAGAAGGACGCTCGAACCCGTTCCACCGAAAGGAAGGGACGAGCCCGAGATAATCACCATGATGAAGAAAGCTTCGGAAATCGGAGAGACGGGTCCCTTCGCCGCAGTTGCCGGTTCCATCTCAGAGCTGGCCGCGGAGGCGGGAGCCGATGCGGGGGCGGAGTCGATGCTCGTTGACAACGGCGGGGACATCGCCATGATCGGCGAGGGGAATTTCGACGTCGGGATTTACGCCGGCGAATCGTCGATTTCGGGGAGGCTCGTTTTTTCCGTAGACTCGAGCAGTCTGCCGAGGGGAATATGTACCAGTTCCGGGACGGTAGGTCACTCCCTGAGTTTCGGGGATGCGGACGCCGTCGTCGTCGTCGCCAGAAGTTCCTCGATCGCGGACGCCGTCGCAACCGCCGTGGGCAACGAAGTTGAGGGAAACGATGTAGAGTCCTCCGTCAAGAAGGGCCTGGACAGGGCCGATGACATCACGGAAATAGGGGGATGCCTGATCGTCAGAGAAGAATACGTAGGTACCGCCGGGGATTTACCCGAACTAGCGCTGCTGGAAAAGGAAGAGAAAGTGGAACCTGAAGAGCTGGCCGAATCCCCATCCAAATTTCTCGGATAGGTAGGTCTTTCTTCATTTAAACGACCTCTTGGTAAAAATCAAAACTTATCGAATTTTTTGTTATGGGTGTAACAAAAAAGAAGAAACTGGAATTTTCTCTCAGTAAGTTTCGAGTTCTATTTCCGATATCCTTTGAAAATCAGAATCCTTGGTAACTAGTGTTAAATCCCTATTTTTCACCATTCCGGCTATGATAACATCCACCTCAGCCAGAACTTCCCCTTCCTCGGCTAGTCGATAATAGATCTTTCCTGCTGTCTCGGCATCCTCCATTTGAAAATCGAGTATTTCCTTTGCAGAAAAGAGATCCGAGGGATCGAACTGTGCAAACTTCGAAAGCTCGTAAA
>CAZEBR010000023.1:0-930 GCA_964510375.1 Hadarchaeota archaeon (SeqCode)
ATATAGAGGAGGGCGAGCTCGAGCTTATGGTCGACGATTCGGAGCTTGAGGATCGAAAGGGGGACTGGGAACCTCCGGAACCCAAGTTCAAGAAGGGCTACTTGGGAGTTTACTCTCAGATGGTCGGGTCAGCGGCGAATGGAGCTGTTTTGAATGGGAATGACGATAGCTGAAAAGATACTCTCGGAAAAGTCCGGCAGGGATGAAGTGAGTCCCGGCGACGTCGTCAACGCGGAGATAGACAGCGCGATGGCCAACGACTTGACCGCTCCTTTGACGGTGGATGCCCTGGAGGATGCGGGTTTAGAGGAAGTTTGGGACCCGGATAAGATAGTTCTAGTTTTCGATCATCAGGCTCCCCCGACGACGATAGACGCGGCCGAGGATCAGGCCGATCTGAGGGAATTCGCAGAGAGCCGAGGAATCTCGAACGTTTACGGCAAGTCCGAGGGAGTTTGCCATCAGATCATGATGGAAAGGGGTCATGTCCTTCCGAGCCAACTCGTGGTTGGGGCGGACTCGCACACCTGTACGTACGGCGCCTTGGGTGCCTTCTCCACAGGTATAGGATCCACGGACATGGCGGCCGTCTTTTCGGAAGGTGAGTTATGGTTTAAAGTTCCGGAAACCATGAAGTTCAGAATCACGAATGAACTGCCCGAACTGGTGATGCCCAAGGATCTAGTCCTCAAGTTCGCGGGCGACATCGGTGCAGACGGGGCCACCTACATGTCGATGGAGTTTACAGGTCCCGGTATGGAGAGTATCAGCGTACCGGGCCGAATGTCTATATGCAATATGGGAATAGAGATGGGCGCAAAGACCGCTATAGTTCCGCCCGATGAAAAGACGGAGGAGTACGTTGAAGGAAGGAGCGACCGGGATTCTTCCCTGACGCTTCCGGATGCTGATGCCGATTATGTCGGGGAG
>CAZEBR010000023.1:1007-16923 GCA_964510375.1 Hadarchaeota archaeon (SeqCode)
TAGGTTGGAGGACCTTTCTATCGCCGCCGACATTCTGGAGGGTAGAGAGGTGGACGAGGATGTAAGGATGCTAGTAGCGCCGGCTTCACAGATGGTTTACAAGGATGCTCTGGAGACGGGCGTGATAGAAAAGCTAGTGGATGCCGGAGCAACGATTCAACCCCCGGGTTGCACGACCTGCTGGGGTGGTCATCTCGGAATTTTGGCGGCCGGAGAAGCATGCATATCTTCTTCAAATCGAAATTTCAGAGGTAGAATGGGAAGTCCCGAGGCAGAAATTTACTTGGGCTCCCCCGCCACCGTCGCCGCCTCGGCGATCGAGGGCAAAATCACCAGCGCGAGGGAGATATAATGGCCAAGGTTTGGACATTTGGCGATGACGTTTCGACCGATCTGATTATTCCCGGGAGATATCTCATAGACAGGGCTCCCGAAAAGCTGGCGGAGCACGCCATGGAGGGAGCGGACCCCGACTTTGCGGACGAGGTGGAGGACGGTGATGTTATAGTTGCCGGTAAAAACTTTGGTTGCGGGTCGAGCAGGGAGCACGCCCCGATAGCCCTCAAAGCTGCGGGCATCTCGTGCATTGTTGCCGAGTCCTTTGCTAGGATATTCTACCGAAATGCCATAAATCAGGGTATACCACTTCTAACCCTGGAGAATGCGAGGGAGAAGTTTGATGATGGCGACGAGATAAGTGTGGACTGGAGGGAGGGCGAGGTAGAAAACTTAAAAAGGGGGAAAACCTACGAGACGGAATCGATGCCTTCCTTGCTTGAGAAAATCGTAGATTCCGGTGGACTGATGCGGTACTTGGAAAGGGATTGAGGTTTGATTGATGCCAAAAATTTCGTTGAGCCGAAATTCGCCCAAGGATTTAATTACCAAAAGCTAGATGTTTTCCTTTAGCAAGAAATTCACCACATAATGTTTAGATATCTGAGTGATTTGAATGGCAAAGTCTAAGCCCGAAGTAAAAAAGAAATCCCAGCAGGAATCCCAGCAGGAATCGGAGGAGGAATCGGCGGAAGTGGCCGAAAAGTGTCCCGAGTGTGGAAGCACGAAAGTTGTCAGGGATTATCAGAAAAGCGCCGTCGTTTGCGGTAAGTGCGGTTGTATAGTGAAGGACGAGATAAAGGATCGAGGTCCTGAATGGAGGGCCTTCAACCAGGAACAGAGGGAAAACCGGAGCCGTGGCGGAGCCCCAATGACATATACTATCCACGATAAGGGCCTTTCTACAAAGATCGACTGGCGAAACAGAGATGGCCGTGGCAAGAATCTTTCTCCCGAAAGAAGGTCGCAGATGCACCGTCTAAGAAAGTGGCAGCGAAGGGCCAAAGTTTCCAATGCTGACGAGCGAAACCTCGCTTATGCCCTTTCCGAGTTGGACAGGATGTCCTCACAGCTTGGTCTTCCGAAGAAGGTTGTGGAGACGGCTGCCGTCATATACCGTGAGGCGGTGGACGAGGACCTCATCAGGGGAAGATCTATAGAAGGTGTTTCTTCCGCGGCACTATATGCGGGATGCAGAAAGTGCCAGGTTCCCCGGACCCTCGAGGAGATAGCGGAGGCCTCAAGGGTCGATAAGAAGGAGATAAGCCGTAGTTACAGGTTCATTTCGAGAGAGTTGGACATACATCTGACCCCCACGAACCCGGTGTTCTTCGTCTCGAGATTCGGCAGCGAGCTGGACATTTCCGGCGAGACGCGAACCGAAGCCATAGATATCATAAAGAAGGCGAAGGAGAAGAAATTGACTTCAGGGCGGGGCCCGACCGGTATTGCTGCGGCGGCTATCTACGTTGCGAGCGTCATGACTGGCGAAAGAAGAACCCAGAGGGAGACAGCCGAGGTCGCCAACGTCACAGAGGTCACGGTAAGAAACAGGTACAAGGAACTTGTTGAGGAGCTGGAACTCAACGTAGATATATAAAGGCCTCATCTCCGATCTTTATTTTATTTTCTGCGCGTGGTCATTGGTAGGACTTAAAAAATGGATTTGGTTATTAACTGTGAGGAGAAAGCATGGCTCATGAAATAGCAGTCATACCGGGTGACGGTATAGGTCCCGAGATAGTTCAAGAGGGTTTGAAGGTCTTGAGGGCCGCCGAGGATTCAGTTAACGGATTTAGCTTGGATGTCGAAGAGTTTCCCTACGGGTCTGATCATTATCTCGAGACCGACGAGCTGTTGCCGGAAGAGGGTTTGGATAGGATATCCGAAAAGGATGCTATTTATCTCGGAGCCTTGGGTGATCCACGGGTCCCGACCGGCGTCCTGGAGCAGGGTATACTATTGAAACTCAGATTTTACTTCGATCAGTATATAAATCTCAGGCCCATCAAGCTCTATCCGAGCATTTCCTGTCCTCTTTCCGACAAAAGCCCGGAGGACGTAGATTTTTACGTGGTCAGAGAGAATACCGAGGACTTCTACGCGGCTCTCGGTGGCAGGGCCAAGGGTAGGACCGAAGAGAGCTTGGAGATTTCCCGTTCCATTTACGAGGCGAAATTTGACTTGGATATAGATGTAGAGGGGGATGAACTGGCTTATCAGATTGGTGTAGTCAGCCGGAAGGGAGCCGAGAGGGCGATAAGGTATGCCTTTGATTTAACGGAGAGCAAGGGCAGGGAGCGTCTGACATCCGTGGACAAGGCGAACGTCCTTTCTAACATCTACGGTCTCTGGAGGGAGGTTTTTGAGGACGTGGCGGAGGAGTATCCTGACATAGAAACGGAATTCGCCTTCGTGGATGCCGTGACCATGTATTTCGTTAAGAATCCAGAATGGTACGATGTCGTGGTCACCCCGAACATGTTCGGGGATATAATCACCGATTTGGGTGCGATGATTCAGGGCGGGCTCGGTCTAGCCCCGGGCGGCAATATAAACCCCGAGGGGGTCAGCATGTTTGAACCCATTCACGGGTCTGCGCCTAAGTACAAGGGTGAAAATGTCGTAAATCCCATAGCTACCATACTCGCGGGTGAGATGATGGCTAGGGAGTTGGATGAGGAAGAAGCGGCAGACAGGATAGATGAGGCGGTTAGAGATGTTCTGAGAGATGGGGAGGTTCGGACGAGGGACATCGGCGGAGATTCCACGACCTCCGAAGTCGGAGATGCTATCGCCGAGAAAGTGAGAGAACTTTGAAAGATACATCCGGGAGTTCCTTTTCGGGGACTTTTGCGAAGCTTTATACTCTACAAAACAGATTTAGTTTCTGAACCAAAAGTAGTCTTGGAGTTAGTCAATGAGCATCAAACTCAATATTCTTGAGGAGAGAAAGAATGGAATGTCCAGATTGTGACGAATGTGGAAGAGAAATGGAATACTGGGAAAGTTTGCAGGTTTGCTACTGTAAAAGATGTAGCAAGATCTACGATCCCAATCAGGACGAGTACTGGTATACCGATAAGGAAGACGAAGAAGAGGAAGAAGACGAGGAAGAATAAGTTTATTTTCGGGAGTAGGTTCCTTTTGTTTCCCGATTTCTGAATCTTTCAGCCTCTTCCGGAGTAGATGTTTTTCTATCCTATTTCTTCCAGAGAGGTCTCGGGAAGGTAAAAAATAGATTTACTCCTCTTCCTGACCGGCGAAGTACTGGTTGATCCCGTTTACCATTGCTTCGACGCTAGCGAGCACCACGTCGTCCCTTACTCCCTTCGCGATGTAGAGGTTGTTGTCCTTATCCTCCAGTTTCACTGTCACGTCCGCCAGCGCGTCGCTTCCGCCAGTTATGGCGTCCAGGTGGTATTCCTTCAAGTTAAGGGTCGCAATTTCGCTCATAAGGTTGCGGAGGGCTTTTATCGCCGCGTCAACGGGTCCTACACCTGTTGCGGATCCCACGCGTTCTTCTCCTTTGAACGAAAGCTTTACCGAGGACGTCGGCGTTACCGTGTTTCCCGTAGTCACGGTAGCCTCCAGAAGTTCCACGGCTTTGTCTTCCTCCGGCATGGTCCCGATAGTGCTCTCTATTATCGCTCTGAGGTCGGCGTCAGTAATGGACTTCCCTTTGTCTCCTAGATCCTTAAGGCGTTCCGTGATGTCTCCAAGCTGTTCCTCGGTAGCATCGATGTCCAGTTCCTCAAGCTGCCTCTGCACCGATTTCTTTCCTGCGTGCTTTCCCATAGTTATCCTTCGGTGGTGACCTACCATCTCCGGCGACAGCGCTTCGTAAGTTCCCGCGGACTTCATAATCCCGTGAACGTGTATCCCCGATTCGTGTGCAAAGGCGTTGTCCCCAACTATGGCCTTGTTTGGGGGGACCGAAATTCCGGTGATTCTCTCCAAGAGGCTGGACGTGTTCACCATGGCCTCGGTCTTTATTCCCGATTTTATATTGTAGAGCAATCTCAGCGTCATGACCACTTCTTCCAGCGAGGCGTTTCCCGCCCGCTCTCCAAGCCCGTTTACGGCCACGTGTATCTGTTCGGCGCCTCCTTCAACGGCGGCTACCGAGTTTGACGTAGCGAGGCCGAAGTCGTCGTGACAGTGGACGCTGATGGGTATATTCACGATTTCTCCAATTTCCTGGGCTAGGTTCTTCATAGCCGGCGGGGTTCCTATCCCGACAGTGTCGGGAATGTTTATTCTGTCCGCCCCGGCTTCCTCGACTTTTTCGTAAATTTTCTTCAGATAATTCAGTTCGGTCCTGGTCGCGTCCTCGGCCGAGAATTCCACCGTTACCCCGTGGTCTTTGGCCATCTCCACGGATTCTACGGCCTTTCGGAGTGCCTCTTCCTTGGTCAGTTCAAGTTTTTCGTCCAGGTGTATATCCGAGGTCGCTATGAAGACATGGATGGAATCGGGATCGCATTCCATTGCGATTTCAATATCCTCTTCCGAACATCTGGAGAGGACGCACGTCTCGGGTTCCAGGTCCTGTTCGGATATCATCTTCACCGATTTTTTCTCCCCTTTCGAGACGACTGGAAATCCGGCTTCTATTACGTCCACCTTGAGCTCTTCAAGCTGCCGGGCAATCCTAACTTTCTGATCGGGAGTAAAGGATACTCCCGGTGTCTGTTCCCCATCCCTAAGGGTGGTATCGAATATTTTGACTTCTTCCGGCGCGTTCAGGCTACTAGTGTATTTTTCCATGAAGTCGGTTACGTATTTTTTTCCGCTCATGCTTCAACCAAATTTATTAAGTAATAGTTGGTGGTTAAATACCTAAGTAATTAATAGGAATGTGGCGGTTCATATGGTGAGCAAGAGAATAAACGTTTTTGATACGACTTTGCGGGACGGAGAACAGACTCCGGGCATAGCGCTGTCCCCACAGGAAAAGTTGGATATAGCCAAGAAATTGGACGAACTCGGCGTCGATGCTATCGAGGCTGGGTCGGCGATGACCTCCGAGGGCGAAAGAGAGGGGATTAAAAAGGTCACAAACGAGGGATTAAATGCCGAGATTAGCAGCTACTGCCGGGGAGTTAAATCCGACATAGATGAGGCGCTTGATTGTGATGTGGACGCGGTTCACCTCGTGATGCCCACTTCCGACCTCCATATAGAAAAGAAGCTCGGAAGATCCAGAAAGGAGGTAAAGGAGATGGGTAGGGAGACGGCAAGGTACGCTTTGGATCATGGTCTGACCGTGGAGTTTTCCGCCGAGGATGCCACGCGTGCCGACCGGGATTTTCTGAAGGATATATTGAACGTGGGCGTGGAGGAGGGTGCGGAACGACTCTGTATCTGCGATACGGTCGGGATGATGATGCCCGAGCAGATTTACGATTTGTTCTCCGAGATTACCTCCGAGTTTGACGTCCCCGTGTCGGCACATTGTCATGATGACTTTGGGGTCGCGGTCGCGAACACCCTAGCGGCGATAAGGGCTGGGGCCAGAGAGATGCACGTTACTATAAATGGTCTCGGCGAAAGAGCGGGCAATGCTGCCCTAGAAGAGGTTGCTCTGGCGCTTTCCGAGTTTTACGAGTACGAGACCGGCATAAATCTCGAACTCCTTTACGAAGTGTCCCAACTCGTGGAGGAATACGCGGGTATACCGATTTCCCCCACCAAGGCCGTGGTGGGTGACAATGCATTCGCTCACGAGGCGGGAATTCACACTCACGGAGTGATTTCGGAGGCAACCACCTACGAGCCGGTCGCCCCGGAAGAGGTGGGGCAGAAGAGGAGACTGGTTTTCGGAAAACACACCGGGCGACACGCCGTCGAAAGCGAGCTGGAAATGAGGGGACTCGAGGCTGATGAGGATCAGGTCGAAGAAATATTCCAGAGGGTCAAGAAACTCGGCGAGCGGGGAAAGCTGATCACCGATGCGGAATGGAGCAAGATAGTGGACGAGGTCATGGGAAGGAGCTTGGAGGACCTGGTAGAGCTACAGGAGCTGACCGTCACCAGCGGGGATAACGTCATGCCGACCGCCTCGGTCAAAGTCAGGTACAAGGATAAGGAGTTCGTGGAGGCTGGTGTCGGCGTCGGACCCGTGGACGCGGCAATAAGTGCGGTCAGAAAGGTGGTCGAGGGGATATCGAATATAAGTCTCGAGGAGTATCATGTCGACGCGATTTCCGGCGGTACTGATGCGATGGTCGACGTCGTGGTAAAGCTGACCGATGGAAAGCGCATAATAGACGCCCGCGGGTCGAACGAAGATATTATAAAAGCAAGCGTACAGGCAATGCTTAATGGCGTGAATCGTTTATTGTGGGACGAAAGGATCTCTGAAGAAGGTGATTAAATGGCCAAGGATGAAGAACCATCACTTGAAGAGCGTATAAACAACCTGCGTCTCCCGGACGACGACGAGGTCTTCGGCGTGGTCGAGAATTCGATGGGGTCCGGCCACATGAAGGTCAGGTGTAAGGACGGAAACACTAGGGTATGCCGAATACCCGGCAGACTCCACAAGCGAGTCTGGATCAGGGAGGACGATGTCGTGATCGTCGAGCCCTGGCAGGTCGAGAGCGACGAGAAGGGAGACATAGTTTACAGGTACACTCAAACTCAAGTGAACTGGTTGAGAAAGGAAGGTATTTGGGACGAGTAAATGTCGTTTTAGAGGTATTTCATCGTTCTTTTATACTTATAACTAACAGCTTTAGATAGGGAAATTTTAACATAAGACTGGTAGAGTTGATTTTCATGCGCGTGAGAAGAGTTCGAATACCCAACGAAAGGATCGCTCCCGCCATCGGCTCCGATGGAGAGGTAAAGGAGAGGATAGAGGACAGTACCGACGTGGAACTGGAGTTCGATAGCGAGTCGGGGGAAGTAACCATCAAGGGGAGCGAGGAGAGCCCCCTCGGCCTCATGTCCGCTAGGGATATCGTCAAGGCCATAGGTCGTGGATTCAGTCCCGAGAAGGCCTTTCAGCTTCTCCAGGAGGAGAATTATCTCGACATCGTCGATATAGTTCCCTACACGGGCAGGTCGAAGAAGGCCAAGAAGCGTCTGAAGGGAAGGGTTATCGGGGAGGACGGGAAGACCCGTCGACTGATCGAGGAGTACACGGGCACTTCGCTCTCCATATACGGGACCACGGTAGCCTGTATAGGGCCGCCCGAGAAGGTCCAAATCGTAAGGGAAGCCGTCGAGATGCTGCTCGATGGAGCGCCTCACTCCGCGGTTTACAATTTTCTAGAGGAGAAGAAAAAGGAGACCGAGGAACGTCTGAAACTCTGGAAGTAGAATACTTTCAGTATACACTCCCCAACCCTATTAATTATTTTAAACAACATTCCCAAGGTAGAAAAGATGTCGTTTATAGACTTTCATCGTTTGTTGCGAGCCCCGAAAAAGCTCGAGGTTCCGGACTGGAGTGGATATAGATGGTATTAGCGAGCGATCTCTTCAAAGAGTTCAAGGAACACAGCGTCAGCGAGTTCTTCAGGAAAAACGCCGCGATGCTCGGATACACGGGTAAGATCAGGTCACTCACTACGGTGGTCCACGAGGGCGTGACGAATGCGATAGACGCCGCCGAGGACGCAGGGATTCTGCCCTCTATCTTCGTGGCGATTAGGTCGGCCAGCGAAGATTCAAACCACTACAACGTCGTGATCGAGGATAACGCTTCCGGGATACCTGAGGAGTACATTCCGAGAGTTTTCGGGAGGATGCTCGCGGGGACCAAGCTCCACAGGAACGTTCAAAATCGCGGCCAGCAGGGTATCGGGATATCTGGTGGAGTCATGTTTTCACAGGCGACTAGCGGACAGCCCACCAAGGTCTTTACCTCTACTGAGGACAGCGATGACATTTCCTACAACGAGGTCATGATTGACGTGAACGAGAACCAGGGTAAGATAATGGACCGGGAAACCTTCGAGGGCGACTGGAGGGGGACCAGGATTCAGTTCGAGGTCAAGGACGTTCTTTACCAGCGTTCCAGATACGGACCCTACAACTACCTTCGCATGACGGCCATTGCCAATCCTCATGTCCGGATAGTCTTCGAGGACCCGGACGGTACTTTGACGGTCTTTGATCGGGCGACGGAAGAAATACCGGAGGAACCCCAGCCAATTCCGCCCCACCCCGAGGGTCTGAGGGCGGACGGACTTCTCGATCTTTCGAAGGACACCAAGAGCAGGAGCGTCGGGACGTTTCTGGTAAACGAGCTCTCCCGCTTCTCGAGGAACAAGCTTGACGAGTTGGAGGATCTGGTCGAGGTGGATCTGGACAAGGACCCCTCCAACCTCACTTGGGACGAGGCGGAAAAGATAGTGTCCGCTTTCGGTGACATGGATTTCATGGCGCCGCCGACGAAGGGTCTGGCGCCGATAGGGGAGGAGAACATCGAGAGGGGGCTGGAGCAGATATTGGACCCTGACTTCGCCTGTGCGGTGACTAGATCGCCCGAGGCCTACCGCGGCGGGATACCGTTCGTTGTGGAGACTGGCATTGCCTACGGCGGTAACGCTGGGGACGATTCAGGGTCCGGCGAGACGGGTCTCGAGGTTCTAAGGTTTGCCAACCGGGCACCCTTAATATTCAACCAGGGCGGTTGCGCCCTTACCTCCGCGGCCCAGGACATAGACTGGAAGCGTTACGAGGTGGATCCGGAGAACACGCCGGTCACCCTCTTCGTGAACATCGTTTCTTCTCACGTTCCCTACACCTCGGCGGGCAAGCAGTCGGTGGCCGAGGAGCCGGAGGTCTATGAGGAGGTAAGGCAGGCGGTCATGGAGGCGGCTAGGAAGCTCAGGCGGTTCCTGCGGAAAAAGATAAAGAAGAGGGAGCGCCGGGAGCGAGCGAATCTATTTCAGGAGTATCTCCCTATTATATCAAGGAAGGCGGCCGATCTCGCGGGTGAGGAAAACGCCCCGGACGTGGACGTCTTGGTAAAGGAAATTGCGGGTGTCGAAGGTGACTGATGGAGAAGAAAATCCGAGAATGGAAGTTAAGGAGATTTTGGAAAAGTTCGGTGCGGACATTCTGGGAAATATAAATAACAAGGAGCCTCCCAGAATGAGGGTTCCGTCGAGGAGCACCTCTAATATAGTGTTCGATGAGGATGAGCGCTACTACAGGCTCGGCGATAAGGAGACTACCAGGACTGCCGCCAACATGAGGCAAGTTAAGAAGTTCGCTCAGACTATGTGCGCTGCCGATTTCTGCAAGGACCTCATAAATTCCGAGAAGACGGCCACGCTGCGAGAGATGTACTACACTTCCGAGGGTTGGCCGACCGGGGGTTTCAGCTCTCAGGACAGGTCGGATAGGATAGTCGAGGACATCGAGTCCGCCTTCGGCGTCAAGAGGGAGGATCTCGGACTGCTTCCGGAGGAGGACGGAGCCTCGATATTCGGGAACCTCGTTGTCGAGGAGGGCGGCATGGAGGTCAAGGCCACTGAGGCCGGCCGTGCCGGCTACACGATCCCCCCGACCATGAGCGATGTCGATTTCGTCGAGTGTGAGGCGGAGAGGGTACTGGCCGTGGAGACCATGGGTATGTACCACAGGCTCGTTCAGGAGAACTTCTGGGACGAACATAATACTTTGGTCGTGGCCTTGAAGGGCCAGCCTGCCCGTGCGACACGACGGTTCCTCAAAAGGGCCAGCAATGAGCTTGATCTTCCGGTTTACCTTTTCACTGACGGCGACCCGTTCGGTTTTCACATTGCCATGGTCGTCATATCGGGTAGCGCGAAGCTAGCCTACATAAATCACGAGCTGGCCGTTCCCGACGCTAACTTTATCGGCGTCACCGCCAGCGACATCGAGGATTACAAGCTGCCGACGGACAAACTCAGGGACTCCGACGTGAAGAGGCTGAATCAGCTCTTGGACGACCCCCGGTACGAGGAGGACTTCTGGCAGGAAGAGATTGAAAAGATGCTTGATATCGGGAAGAAGGCGGAGCAGCAGGCATTTTCGAAGTACGGCCTTGAGTACGTCGTCGAGGAGTACCTGCCGTCGAAGCTGGGCTTCAACTGAAAATAGGTTCTCTTTCGGATTTTCAAAAATAACTTTCAGGATTAGACCAAGGAGTCCATGTTTTCTACTACAAGTTCGGCGAATTCGCTACACTTTACCTTTTTGCCGCCCTCGATGTTCCGGTGTATGTCGTAAGTTACGGTCTTGTTCTCTATCGTGGTTTCGAGAGCGTCCTTGACGAGCTCCTCCGTGTCGTCCCACCCCATGAATTCGAGCATTATCCTCCCAGAGAGTATCTCAGCGGTGGGATTGACCTTGTCCTTCCCGGCGTACTTTGGTGCGGATCCGTGCGTAGGTTCGAAGACGCCTATACCGTCGCCGATGTTTGATCCTGGCGTGACTCCGAGACCGCCGATCTGTCCTCCGGCCGCATCGCTCAGGTAGTCGCCGTTAAGGTTAGGCATCGCCAGAATATCATAGTTTTTGGGTCTCGTTATCATCTGCTGTAGCATGTTGTCCGCGAGGCGGTCGTTGACGATAACCTTGTCCTCGGGCACGTCCCCCTCGCGCTCCTCCCAGAGCGTGTCTTCGGTGATAACCTCGCCGCCGTACTCCTCCTTGGCGACCTCGTATCCCCAGTCCCTGAATGCACCCTCCGTGAACTTCATGATGTTGCCCTTGTGGACCAGCGTCACGAACTGGTACCTCTCCCGATTTTCGAGGGCGTAGTCTATCGCCTTCCGGACCAGCCTCTTGGTAGCCCCTTCGCTTATGGGTTTGATTCCGATTCCGGAGTCTGAGGGAATCTCGGTTTCCATCTCCTCGTTGAGGAACTTCCGTACTTTTTCGACCTCTTCTGACCCTCGAGACCACTCTATACCCGCATATAGATCCTCTGTGTTTTCCCTGAATACTACCATGTCCATGTCTCCGGGATTTTTCATTGGAGAGGGTACTCCGTTCAGATGATAGACCGGTCTCACGCAAGCGTAGAGGTCGAGCTTCTGCCTGATCGCCACGTTCAGCGATCTGAAACCTCCGCTGACCGGGGTCGTGAGTGGACCTTTAAGTGCGACCCTGAACTCCCTAATCGCTTCAAGGGTTTCCTGTGGCAGGTATTCCCCGTAGATCTCGTTCGCGTTCTCGCCGGCGTGAACGTCCATCCAGTGTATGTCCCTGCCGGTCTTTCTGGCGGCCTCCTTCAGGACCTTTTTCGCGGCCGGGCTGATGTCCGTGCCTATTCCGTCACCTTCTATCTGAGGGATTATCGGCTCTTCGGGGACATCCAGCTCTTCGCCGTCCCACTCTATCTTCTCTCCTTCCTCGGGGGCGGATACCTTTTCGTATTTTCCCGACATAGCATTCTCCTTACATTCTAACCTGACGAAATTTAAAAGCCCAATGCCGATCATCTCCGGCGGTAAGTTTAACCGCTCAATTAGGTTAAACGTTCAACTTGAAACGAGAAGTAGGGGATTAGAAACCCGAGGACGAGTCCAAAGTAGTGGGAAACGATGTTGACCGTGCTTTCTCCACTCACGATCTCCGCCGGGAAGATTGAGATAACGCCCACTATAAATATCAAAATGCCCATCATTCCGATCCAGAAGTGCCAGTAGGTTTCCGGGTTATCTTTGACGGTTTTCAAAAACTTTTTGAAGTCTATGTCTTTTGTCGACCACCAGAGGAAGAAAACGGCCAGCAGTAGAATGACTCCGCTGGTCAGAACTTTTTCGATGAGGGCATCGACATATGTGAAAACGACCAAGCTGAATGCGAAAAATAGGAATGAAACGGGAAATGTTTTCTTCAGATTTTCGCACACCTTTTTCCTCAGTAGGTGGAAAGAGATTATCGGCATGAATCCGAGGAAGGCTGAATCAACTCCCGAAAAACCCCTGCTCGTCTCCGCATCGATAAAGTAAAGATTTATCGAGGAAAGGATGAAGGGAAAGACGAGTACGAAAAGAGAGAAAACGAGGTAGAACTTTTTCTTCTCTCGAGCAATAATGCTCATGAGAAAAATAGGAATAACGAATAACAGGTAGGCGGTGAGGTTCCCGATGAGGTGACTTCTTCCGCCGTGGACAAAAGCGCTCGTTAATAGGTTTATCAGTCTTGGATTTTCGTAACTCAGCGCGAGGCTTTCCTGAATCTTTTCCGGTAGAAAGTATATCAGAATAATTAGAACGAAGGGTGAGACAATAAGAAGTATATCTTTCTTTTCTATTTTTTCTACAACTCCCTTTGGCAGTTCCAAACTCAACTGAATGCTGGATCCCCCATCAAGAAATAATTGTTGAATCTACTGAAATAGTTAAAACAATAAAAATATACCTATCTCAAATCGTGGTCAATTGCGGAAAAATCTCAGAAGTGTTTTCTGCCAGTCGATTGTGGGTTTACCGTTGTCCCAAAGATAATAGCTCCAGTCTCATCATTTTGGGTTGGGTATATGAAAAGGGCGATCGAGCGTGATTATGATGTAAAACACCATTTGATACGGTTTTTTGTTACACCCATAACAAAAAATAACCCAATCTCTATCTTTAGTGCTCTGAAATTTTTTACATTTCAATTATTTTAGGAGGAAATGTAGAAGCTAGCTCTTTTCATCCTCGGAAATTTTTTATGGTTAAAATACGATTTTTCCAACAGAATGGCCGAAGGGAAAACTCCGAACAGATTTTCAGTTACATTGGATGAGGAACGTGCCCGAAAGCTCGAGAAGCTCCAAGAAGGGTGTGGGGACTCAAAGGCTGAGATTTTTCGTACTGCTCTAGATTTCATTTGCACAGCGGATGCATTTGGAGTTGCTCCGGCGTAGGGTGAGTCCTTCTGGGGTTTGGCGAACGCAAAGAGTACCGTGATACTGCACAAGCGAATATTTGCTTCCCTCATCTCTAAGGCGAAGGAGTCCTCGGACCTGCGAGATGGCGCACACGAGTTGGGGAAGGAGGCTTACGAGCTCTTTATAAGTCCGAGGGACATGGATTTGATGGATTATCTGGATTTGTTGGATAAATCAAACCTGTGTGAGATAACGAGAGGGGAGGACCCGATAACCATATTCTGCACCGTTCCGGAGTTACAGGATCTTTTTAAGAGCTTTTTGGAGGGAGTTTTGGATCAATACGATTCGGAAAAGGAAATTAAGGAGTTTCCACAGGGATTAATCCTCGGAGAATTTTCTGAGGATTAACTATATCCTTCGATTTGCACAGGCTTTCACCATTTTTCACAAATTCATTTAAAAACAATTCTTGGTAATTTCTGTTGGAGATTTGGATGTTTAACGGATCCAGGGATTGGGTTCGCTGGTCTCTTTTAATTTCCGTAGTATTAGTGTTGGTTGGTGGTTCCGTTTCCTATGCCGTCCAGTCTGGCGGAGGATCCGTTTCCGTCAAACACGTGCGTTTTGCTGGGACTAACGGCAAAATGATTGATGGTAAGCTTTACGTGCCGGCTGACGCTACGAACGAATCTCCCGCTCCTGGTGTCATGGCGGTTCATGGTTACATTAATACTAGGGATACGATGGAGCCGCTTTCGCTTGAGCTGGCGAGGAGGGGTTACGTTGTTTTGAACGTGGACCAGATGGGGCACGGTCTTTCTGATTCCCCCGCTTTTGCTAACGGTTATGGTGGTCCGGATTCTCTGGCGTATCTGCGTTCCCTAGGTTTTGTCAACGATAATTGTATCGGGATGGTGGGGCACTCGATGGGCGGATGGTCTTCCGTTATGGCCGCCGCTGCTCATCCTAGAGGATATAGCTCCATCGTTTTGCTTGGTTCTTCGACCGGTTCTGGATTTACGGCTCCCGGGAGCCCGGTATTCCCGACAAATCTGAACGTTGTTTTCGACAAGTACGATGAATTTTCGCCGATGATGTGGGGCGTGAAGTACGCGTATAATATCAATGAGAGCCCCAAATTGGAGAACGTTTTCGGCGTGTCTGGCTCGATTGAGGAGGATAAGTTGTACGGTTCGATCGAAGCTGGCACGGGCAGAGAGTTAGATGTTATCGACACGATTCATCCATGTTTGACCGTGTCGAGTGCGGCAAACGAGGAGGTTATTTCTTGGTTTGAGAGGACTTTAGGTAGTCCTGCGCAATCTTCTGAGCAGTCTTCTGTTAAGGGCCAAATCTGGCCCCTGCACGAGTTCGGCTCTCTTTTAACATATCTCGGGGCCTTGTTGTTCGTTTTTCCGGCTGGTGCGCTTCTACTCAGAATTCCGTTTTTCGAGAGTCTCAAGGATAAAGTCCCTGATCCCGGTGGCGAGTCGGGGAAGGACCAGTGGGTTGTATTTTTGATTGGGGCCGCCGTTACGATTTTAACATATTTCCATGTCACTCAGGATTTGAAGCTTTGGGTTGAAGGTCTTAGCTTGTTCCCCGGTTCGTTTTGGCCTCAGACCGTGACTAACGGAGTAATGATGTGGGCGTCGGTTACCGGCGTCATTATGCTGGTATCGTTCCTGTTGTGGCACTTTGTTTTAAATCGTGATAAGGGCATTTCATGCAACAATTACGGAATTACCTGGTCCGACGGGGTAATGAAGTGGAAGAAGATAGGTAAATCGTTCCTGTTGGCTACTATAGTGGCATTTTTGACTTACTTCGTGGCTTGGTTTTCTGATTGGTTCTTTAGGGTCAGTCCGCACTTCTGGGTTTTCACAATCAAGACCATGACTCTCGGCGATTTTCAGGTTTTCTTGTGCTACCTGATACCGTTCCTCTTCTACTTCCTAGTATTCAACCTCTACCTGAATGGCCAATTGCGTTCTCCCGAAAGACCTGATTCTAGTTTAAGGCATGATTTACTGAAGAACTTCCTGGTGATAGTGGTTCCATTTGTAGTTTTAATCTTGGCCCAATACCTTCCGAGGTTAGCTGGTGGAACCCTATTGATGGCGGCCTCTACGACTCCTAATTATGCGCTTTGGGGTATCGTTGCGTTCCAGTTCATCCCGTTGCTGGGATTTGCCGCCTTGGTATCGACTTACTTCTTTAGGGAGACTGGCCGGATTTACACTGGTTCGTTCATGTGTGCGATCTTCGTGACTTGGCTCGTCGTTGCAAGCCAGGCGACCACAGCACTCCCATTTTAAAATTTTCTTCACCTGAGCTAGAAAGGGAAATTTTAACTTAAAAATCTCGATAGGGCCAATTCTATTTTTACTCAATCCAGTCACGAGTTCTTTCGACAGCTCTTTGCCATCCTTGATATTGTTCGTTCCTTTTCTCTTCGGTCCAAGAAGGTTCAAACTCCCTATCAATTTTCCAATTTTTTCTTATATGATCCAAATCTTCCCAGAATCCCGTAGCTAGTCCCGCGACGTAGGCAGCTCCGAGCGCTGTGGTTTCTCTAATGTCGGGCCGTATGATTCTTTGCCCCGCAATATTTGCTTGTTGCTGGAGTAGAAAATCGTTCGCAGACATCCCTCCGTCTACCTTAAGATGCTTGAGAGAGGATCCGAGATCCGATTTCATCGCCTCCAGCACGTCCCTCGCCTGAAAGCATATTGCTTCCAGCGCTGCACGGACGATATGTTCCCG
>CAZEBR010000023.1:16951-27247 GCA_964510375.1 Hadarchaeota archaeon (SeqCode)
TTGACCGAACTAGTGAGCCCTACTATCATTCCTCTCGCGTTCATGTCCCAGTGGGGGGCAAACAATCCGCTAAAAGCAGGCACGAAATAAACTCCTTCGTTGCTTTCCACGGATCTGGCCAGTTCCTCGGTCTGCGCGGCGGAATCTATCATCTGAAGGTTATTTCTAAGCCACTCGACCGCGGCTCCGGCGATGGGGATAGATCCTTCCAAGGCGTACGTGCACTCTCCGCTCTCGAGCCCGTAGGCGGGAGTGGTTATCAGTCCACTATCGGAATCGATCACTTCTTCCCCAGTATTCACGAGAACGAAACAACCCGTTCCATAGGTACCCTTGGCCTCTCCTTCATCGAAACAAGTTTGGCCAAATAGTGCGGCTTGTTGATCCCCCAAGTCTCCACATATGGGGGCATCAATTCCGGCTGGAGCGTTTTTTGAGTGTCCATAAAAGTTTTCGTCTGAGGATGGTCTTACCTTGGGTAAAATCGATTTGGGAACTTCGAATTCCTCCAAAAGTTCCTCGTCCCAATCCAAATCCTTTAGATTCATCATCATCGTTCTTGAAGCGTTAGTATAGTCGGTTACGTGAGCGCCGCCCTCCGTACCTCCCGTGAGATTCCATATCAACCAAGTGTCGATATTACCGAAAATCGCCCTATTATCTTCGATTTTTCTCCTAACTGGGGGCACATTTTCTAAAATCCATCGAATTTTTGGATATGAAAAATACGTGTGAGAGCGAAGACCGGTCTTTTCTCTAATTAAGCTTTCCAGCCCTTCCTTTTCTATTCTATTACAAATTTCTCGTGTCCTTGTGTCCTGCCAAACAATCGCGTTGTAGAGAGGTTCCCCCGTTTCCGGGTCCCAGATAATAGTTGTTTCTCTCTGGTTGGTGATCCCTATAGAATTGATTTTTTGTGGATCTATTTCTTTTACCGCTTCCTTCATTACCTCTTGAGTGTTTTCCCAAATCTCTAGTGGGTCGTGTTCCACCCACCCTGGCTCCGGATAAATTTGCTGGTGCTTCCTGTAAGCCTTTGATAAGATTTCACCATTCTGGTTGAAAACGATGAAGCGTGATCCAGTGGTTCCTTGGTCCAAAGCTCCTACATAATCTCCTTTAGGCATTTTATACACGTTATTTTTAATATTGATGCTAAATTTTTAAGTTTGAAGTCTTAAGTTAGTTGATGGTGCGTATGAGGTCGGAAGAATTTAGATTAGAATCTAATGAAGCCTCAGTTTTTGTTTATAATTGGTTGCCAGAGGTAAATGAGGAAGTAAAAGGTTTAGTACAAATATCTCACGGAATGGCGGAACATGCAGGCAGATATCGTAAATTTGCAAATGAGTTAACTGATTCAAATTACGTCGTTTATGCTAATGATCATCGGGGACACGGAAAAACGGCCGGTTCTGCGGATAAATTGGGACATTTCGCCGACGAGGGCGGTTGGGATTTAGTGGTGCAAGATATGCATAATCTGACCGACTTGATGAAAGAGGAACATCCAGACATTCCAATTTTTCTTTTTGGCCACAGCATGGGGTCGTTCTTGGCTAGGGATTTCATCTCCAGATACGGCGAAGAGATAGATGGCACGATACTCTCGGGAACCTCGGGAGATCCTGGACCTTTAGCAGATATACTAATAATGATAGCAAAAATCCAATCTCTCTTCAAAGGAAGAAAATCCAAAAGCACTTTTTTGAATAACCTAGTGTTCGGTCAGTACAACGAATCTTTCAGTCCAAACAGGACTGATTTTGACTGGTTGAGTAGAGATCAAACGGAAGTGGATAAATATATTGAAGATTCCTATTGCGGCCGAGAACCTTCAGCCGGGTTTTTCATAGACTTGTTCGAAGGTTTGAAGAAAATACATCGAGAAGAGAACATCGAGAAGATACCCAAAGAATTGCCGATTTTGCTAATTTCTGGAGAAAGGGACCCGGTTGGGGGGTTTAAGGAGGGGGTTTTGGAAGTTTACGAGTTATATGATGAAGCCGGGATTAAGGATATATCTCGAAAATTTTACGGGGGCGCTAGGCACGAACTGTTACACGAGACAAACACGGATCAAGTTATCGAAGATGTAATAGAATGGATGGATGACCGCGTTTCTCAAAAATAAGGATATAGGTGGATAAAGCTATGAAAAAGGTAGGAATAGTAGGAGCGGGTATTTCAGGCAGTGCTATAGCCCGTACCCTCAGTAAGTACGATAATCTTGAAATCCATTTGATAGAAAAGGAGCCGGACGTAGGGTGGGGTGCCTCGAAGGCAAATACCGGTATCATACATCCGGGGCATGAGGATGATCCGGAAAAGCACCCGCTTAGGGCAAAATTCTGTGTTGAAGGAAACAGGCTGTGGCATCGGTGGGCGGAGGAGCTCGATATTCCGGTAAGTTGGCCGGGTGAATTAATGATAGCCACGGATGAAGACGATTATTCCGTTCTGAGAAAGTATCTGGAGTTGGGCAAGGAGAACGGAGTACCTGAACTTCGAATCATCGATGAAGATCAACTCCGATCACTCGAGCCTAATGCGAGCCCCGATGCGATTGGTGCACTGTGGGGCCCCACAGCGGGTTTGATCGAACCGTGGGAAGCTATAATCGCACTCGTCGAAAACGCCGTGGACAATGGGGTTAAGACTCATCTAAGTACGGAGGTGGAGGATGTAAGGATCAGAAACGGCGAAATCGAGAGCGTTCAGACCGATAGGGGCTCGATCAATTTGGATATTCTGATAAACGCAGCGGGGCTTTACGCGGATGAAATTTCTAAGATGGCCGGAGCCGACGATTTCGATATCTATCCTAGGAAGGGTCAGTATTATCTCTTTGACGATGAAGCCGAGCCCAAGGTTGATAGGATTGTCCATCCGACCCCGACCCCGAAGACGAAGGGAGTTTATGCAACGCAAACAGTTGAAGGAAATCTCATGCTCGGGCCGACCGCTCAGGATCTGTCTATGGATGAGAAGGATGAGAGGTCTACTTCCGAAGAGGGTTTGGAATTCGTTTGGAATTGGTCCGAGAAGCTATTGAAGGACCTTCCGTCGAAAGAAAGGGTTGCCAAAACCTTCAGCGGGTTAAGACCCGAGCCACCCGGGGGGAAGTATCGGATTGATGCCTACTCCGACCCCTGGGGATTTGTAAACGTTGCGGGAATCCGATCTCCCGGATTTGCTTCGGCCCCCGCCGTCGCGAAGTACGTCAAGGGGGAGTTACTGGAGAAGAAACTGGATCTGAGGTTGAAGGAAAAAGATGATTGGAATCCCTATCGGGATGGAATCGAACGATTTTCGGAATGTTCGACCGAACGGCAAAGAGAGTTAATCGATAAAGATGACGACTACGGGAAGGTAGTGTGCATGTGTAAGGAGGTCACGGAAGCCGAAATTCGAGAGGCGATTTCCAGAATGGATAAGATTGGGATTGAGGAGAAGACCTTGGATGGTTTGAAGTTCAGGACGTTGGCAATGTTTGGTTTCTGTCAGGGATCCTTTTGTAGGTTGAGATTGGCCAGAATACTCTCCGAGGAGATAGGGGAACCCGTCTGGAACGTCACGATGAGGGGGGAAGGATCGGAATACGGCATAGGGGACGTAAAGGTTCTACAGAACTCGGACTCCTGTGGAGGGGAGAACTTTGAGTTTTGATTATGACACGGTGGTTATAGGGGGTGGACCAGCCGGACTGGCCGGGGCAGCAAAGTTGAAGGAACGAGGCTTGGACCCTTTGATCATCGAAAATAGCGAAAGGATCGGCGGTATTCCAGTCCAATGTGCACATCCTGGATTCGGATTATTCTATTTTGAGGAGGATTTAACCGGCTCCGAGTTTTCTCAGAGGTTGATTGAAAGGGTGAGGGAATTGGAAATCGAGTATATCACTGAAGCTCACGTCACAAAGATAACTCAGAGTTCCGATATAAAAAAGATCGTCAAGGTGATTACGCGCGACGGGGTATCCGAGATAAGTACGCCTACCATAATCTACTCCACCGGGGCCAGGGAGAGACATATCCACGAAACAGGTATTACGGGTGACAGGGTAAGCGGTATTTTCACGGCGGGTGAGACGCAGACTATGATGGATATTTACGGGATTATGCCCGGAAAGGAGATCGTTGTCGTGGGTTCGGGGGACGTCGGCCTGATCATGGCCAGAAGGTTCGCTCTTGAGGGTGCCGAGGTCAAGGGGGTCATGGAGATGCTTCCGTATCCCGGGGGTCTCGCTCGGAATATCTCTCAATGTCTTCGTGATTTTAATATTCCCCTCCGCAAGCAAAAGGCCGTTAAATCAGTTAAAGGGGATAAGAGGGTCGAGAAAGTTGTAACTAGGGAGATTGACGACGACCTGCAACCTATCCCCGGTACGGAGGAAGAGATCGAGTGCGATACCGTGGTTTTGGCCACCGGTTTAATTCCGTATATCGAGAAGTTGAAGGATTTGAATGTGTTAACCGACCCGGTCACGCGAGGGCCGGTCGTAAATGAGTATTTAGAAACTAGTATTCCCGGAATCTTCGTTGCAGGCAATGCCTTGACGATTAATGATTATGTCGATTACGTGGCGGATCAGGGTGAATTGGCGGCGGAGGGGGCGAGTGCCTACGTGGAAAATGGGAGTCCGGGAGTTCCTACCGAAAGCTGGAAGTCCGTGGAGAGGGGAAGAAACATCCGCTTTGTGGTACCCCACTATGTGAGCGGGGAAAAGGACGTTACTCTTTACGCTAGGGCGGAGGAACCTGAGCCTCAGATTAAAGTGGGCATCGAAGAAATCGGATTCGAGACCGATAGAACTTCAGTTACGCCAGGTGAAATGATTAAGATCGAATTGAGCAAGGAAGAGATCAGAAGGGGGGACGATGAGCTAACCTTGGGGGTATTTCGATGACTGAGGAGACCAGGGAAGTAACCTGTATCATGTGTCCGAGGGGATGTAAGGTGAGAGTCACGATGGAGGGCGGAGAAGTTAAAGAAGTGAAAGGAAACGCTTGTGAGCAGGGTAGAGAATTTGCGGTTGAAGAGGTGAAGTCGCCCAGCCGAACCGTTATGAGTGTGGTGAAGTGTGAGAGGGGAGAAATACCGACGGTATCAGTCAAAACGAGTGAGCCAGTGCCCAAGGAAAAGATGAAAGACGTTATGAAAGCTATCTCGGATTTGAAAGTGGAGGGTCCGGTGGATATCGGGGACAAGGTGGTAGAAAACGTTGCAGATACGGACTCCGATATAGTGGTTACCAGACCCGCCTGAATTTTAGTGTATTAAAGACCTTTGGAGGATTATTCGGAAACAATATTTTTACTACCCGAGGAGAGACAATTGAAAGAACATGTCGACCTAGAAAGTCGAGCGAATGTCAAAAAAATGTAAGCTGGGTGAAAATATGTTCTTGACGATTAAATTCGGAGGCGAAACCGTAGGCAACGGTCAGAGGGTCCGTAACATGGCGCGGTTCCTAAAGGACCGGAAAGACAGGGGTGACGATTTCGTAGTCGTTACCTCCGCGATGGCGGGTGATACTGACGAGCTTCTGTCAGCGGCGAGGGAAGTTATCGGGGAGGACGGTGAAGCCGATATATCGGGAATTTTGGACCGTATTAAGGAAAAGCACGTTACCGCGTGCCGGGATGCGATCGAAAATCGGGAGATTGTTTCTCGGACTATCGATGACGTCGAGAAAGAAATCCGGGAACTGGGAAAGATTTTCGAGGAAATCGAGGACCGGAAGGAACTTTCGCCCAGCCTTCAGGACCTGATCATGTCCTTCGGCGAACGCCTGACGGCTCCGATACTATCCGGGGCCCTTCGGGATTTTGGCCTGTCCACGGACTGTCTTACCGGATTCGAGGCCGGGATCGTCACCGATGACAACCATTTGGACGCTCACCCCCTTCTCGAAAAGACCCGACGTCAGATAGAGGAGAGACTGGGCGATAGAATTGAGGAAGGCGTAGTTCCGGTCGTAACGGGCTTTATTGCCTCCACAGAAGACGGGGAGATAACCACTATGGGCCGGGGGAGTTCCGATTACTCGGCCTCCCTGATCGGGTCAGTACTCGGGGCGGACGAGATCTGGATCATGAGCGATGTGGACGGCATAATGACGACTGACCCCGAAATAGAGCCCGAGGCGCGGGTCATAGACAGGCTCTCTTACCTGGAAGCCACGGAGATGTCGCACTTCGGCGCCGAGGTTCTCAACCCGAAAACGCTGGAACCCGCTATGGACGAGAACATCCCCGTCCGCGTGAAGAACGCTTTCGATGCGGAAGAAGAGGGTACCCTCATCGTCAGCAAATCCGAGAAGATACAGGAGATAGTTAAGTCCATCACCGCAACTTTGAAGGTTTCCGTCGTGACGGTGGGCGGTCCGAGCATGATAGGCACGATCGGCGTCGCTGCGGAGGTGCTGAAGACCTTGGAAGAGGCGGGGATAAAGGTATTGATGATCTCCCAGAGCTCCTCGCAGACGAACATCAGTTTCGTCGTCAAAAGGGATCAGCTGAAGGAGACCCTGAGCGTCCTCCGGAAGGAGTTCGAGGACCGCCATGTGGACTGGCGGATAGACCTCGATGAAAAGGCGAGCATAATCGCGGTAGTCGGGGCCGGGATGAAGGGAACCCCGGGGGTGGCCGGCAGGGTGTTCAGCACGATGGGCGAAAACGGCGTCAACATACTGATGATAGCGCAGGGTTCCTCCGAGCTGAATATTTCTTTTGCGGTCGAAGAAGAAGATGCCGAGGATGCGGTTAAAGCCCTCCACCGAGAATTCGGGCTTGGTTCGTAGGTTTTCCTGAACGATATTTTTTGTTATGGGTGTAACAAAAATTGGAATGTTGTTTTTTCATAATTATATTTGTCTCTGGCGGCTACATCCATATCTCAAATATCTATTTGTCAGAAAGACGCTGGGATCTCTCAGGAGACGAGAACTCGGCGGGTCATTCTTCCCACTGGAACTTTCCCTTCTTCTTGTACTGCTCGACCAGACCGCCGTCTTCCAGTATCTGGAGCAGGAAGTCCGGCAAGGGGTCCACGTCAAAGGTCAGGTCCTTGGTAAGGTTCTCCACCTTCCCGGCCTCGAGGTCTACCCTCAGCCTGTCACCCTCGTCGGTCCTTTCCGGGATTTCCTCGCTCTCTATGACGGGAATCCCTACGTTTATCGCATTTCTGAAGAATATCCTCGCGAAGAACTTTGATATGATGGCGCTCACGCCGAGCTCCTTCAGTACCTGCGGCGCCTGTTCCCTGCTGGATCCGCAACCGAAGTTTTCCCCAGCGACGATTACGTCCCCCTCGTTCACCTTCTCGGCAAATTTGGGATCGGCCGCCTCCATGGCGTGCTCCGCAAGCTTGCTCATGTCGCTGATCTTGAACTTGTATTTGCCGGCAATTATGGTGTCCGTGCTCACGTCGTCCCCGAACTTCCACACGTTTCCTTCGGAAGTCTCCATCCTATTCGACCTCCCTCGGATCGGATATTTCTCCCTGTATCGCCGAGTATGCCGCCGTGGCGGGAGAGCCTAGGTAGATCTCGGACTCCTCGGAGCCCATCCTGCCCTTGAAGTTCCTGTTCGCGGTCGAGAGGCACTTCTCGCCCTCCGCCAAGATACCCTGGTGAGACCCGGCGCAGGGCCCGCATCCTGGGTTCGCTACTACGCAGCCGGCGTCCATGAATGTGTCTATGATTCCCATGTCGAGGGCTTTCTGATAGGTCTCCTTCGACGCGGGCGTGACTATCATCCTGAGGTCCTCGCTTATGGTTTCCCCCTCCAGTATCTCTGCAGCCGCCTTGAGGTCGGAGAGCCTCCCGTTCGTGCAGGTTCCTAGGAAGACCTGGTCTAACTCTATTCCCCCGGCCTCCGATATCGGATAGACGTTGTCGACTTGGTGAGGGCACGCTATCTGGGGTTCTATGTCACCCGCATCGAAGTGGAGAGTCTCCTCGTACTCGGCGTCCTCGTCGTTCTTGATCAGCTCGAACTCGTCCGTGACTCTTCCCTCCAGGTACCTTTCGACCTTTTCGTCCGGCTCCACTATCCCGGTCTTTGCGCCCATTTCCACCGCCAGGTTTGAAAGTGTAAGCCTCTGCTCGAACTCCATCTCCTCGATGGGTTTACCCGCGTACTCGACGGCCTTGTAGGTCGCGCCGTCGCTCTCGACCTCGCCGGTGACCTTCAGGGCAAGATCCTTTGACATGACGTGATCCTGAAACTCTCCCGAGACCTCGAACTTCATCGTTTCGGGTACCTTGAACCAGAGCTTCCCGCTTAGAAAGACCCCCGCTATCTCGGTGGATCCTATACCTGTCCCGAAGGCCCCTACAGCCCCGTACGTGCAGGTGTGCGAGTCCGCCCCGACGACCACGGTGCCGGGCTTGACGTGACCCTTTTCGATCATGATCTGGTGACAGATGCCCTCGCCGTAGTAGAGGTTGGGAATGTTCATCCTCGCGGCAAATTCGCGCATCGACTTGTGCATCTCTGAGGTTCCGACCGACGCGCTGGGGACCGTGTGGTCGATAACGAGGACTATGCTTTCGGGGTCCCAGATCTCTTCTCCTCCCATCTCCTCTATCGCCTCTATCGCGAGCGGGGTCGTCCCGTCCTGTCCCATGGCCGTCTCAATGTCGGCCGTGACGTAGTCGCCCGCGTAGGCGTCCTCTCCTGAGGCTTCGCTGAGAATCTTTTCCGAAATGGTCTTTCCCATCATCTATTCCTCCATCTCATCTATCCTCTATCTTAACGTAATCCCTGTCGGTTTCACCGACGTACTCCAGTAAAGGTCTTATAAGTTTGTTTTCTTGGTACTGCTCCATCATGTGCGCGGTCCAGCCGGCAATCCTCCCCATGGCGAATATCGGGATGAAGAAGTCGTCCGGGATTCCCAAGTTCGCGTAGACGCTTGCCGCGTAGAAGTCCACGTTTGGATACAAATCCCTCTCCTCCTTGAGCGCCTCCTCCAGCTCGTGGGATATCTTTCGCCAGCTGTTCCCCTCTATCTCGTCGAGCTTCCCGACAAGCTCCTTGAGTTCCTTGGCCCTCGGGTCCATCGTCTCATAGACCCTGTGGCCGAAGCCGGGTATCCGGTTACCGTCCTGTAGCTGTCTCCTCAGCCACTCCCTGGTGTCGATGCTGTGCTCTTCCATCTCGGCCTTCATGTCCCTGAGCGTCTCTATGACCCACTCGGCCGCACCTCCGTGGAGCGGCCCCATAAGCACTCCCGTCGCCGCCACTATGCCGGCGTACATGTCCGACATCGTGGAGGCCGCGATCCTAGATGAATAAGTAGAAGCGTTGAGCGTGTGTTCGGCGTGTAAAATCAGATCCGTATCCAGGGCTTCGACCTCTGTGGGCGTAGGCTCCTCACCCTTCAGCATCCAGAGGAAGTTGGCCGCGTGACCGAGGTCCTCGCGGGGGTGCACGAGTCTCTTGCCCTCCCTCATCCTGTGAGTATAGGCGACGATGGTTGGGATCATGGCCAGTATGTCCTTGCTTTTCTCCATATTCTCCTCGTCGTTTATCTCGTGGAGCTTCTCGTCGAGGGAACCGCAGTAAGAAATAGCGGTTCTCAAAACTACCATGGGATGGGTGATGTCCGGCAAACTTGACAAAAGCCCGATTATCTCGGGCGGGATTCTTCTCCTCCTGGCGAGGTCCCTCTTGAACTCCTCCAGCTCTTCTTCAGTGGGGAGGTAACCGTTCCAGAGCAGGTAGGTGGTCTCCTCGTAGGTGGAATGCTGGGCTAGGTCGTGGATCGAATACCCCCTGTACTCGAGCTCCCCGTTTTCCCCATCTATCTTGGAGATTTTGGACTCGAGAGCTACCACGCCGTCCATGCCTTCCTTTACCATTTTCTTCTCCTCCTACGGTTTCGTGTTTGGTCCTCATTCCTTTAGAAGTTTAATTTTAAAATCACTTTCCTCCGGGGGACTCTCGTTTATCCGAGGGTGGTCCGGTGCTAAGGTCGGAAACGGGCCCTATGAATCCAAATCTTAAAAACGCAGGCCGGTAGAAGATAATAGAAGACGGGAACTACGATACGTTTCCGTCGGGATAAGGAGCCGGGGTGGCGCAGTAGGTAGCGCGCTCGGCTGTTAAATACAGGCATGGATGATGAGCGAACCTCCATTTACATTACTCGACGTGCCTGCGTATGGCTACCGAGCGGTCGGAGGTTCGAGTCCTCCCCCCGGCGCTTTTCTCTCAGTTCGAGTCCCGCCATAAATGTGGATCCGCAAAACGTTCGGTGGGACCACTCCTCCACCAGTATCTACAA
>CAZEBR010000024.1:0-24175 GCA_964510375.1 Hadarchaeota archaeon (SeqCode)
AACAAGGCCATAGCTGCAGTTTACGGTCCTCGGGAAATGCATCCGAGGCATCTGCAGAAGACTGACAGGGCCGTGCTTCGTTGTCGATACAACATGGCACCCTTCTCAGTTGATGACAGGAAGAGGCCTGGGCCAAGCAGGCGAGCCAAGGAAATTTCGAAAGTTGCTCGTGAAGCTCTGGAGCCCGCAGTATTCCTTGAGAGGTACCCCCGGGCCGTAATAGACGTTTCTATGGAGCTATTACAGTCCAGCGCCGGCACACGAACTGCCGGGATAACTGCCGCGTCAACCGCTTTGGCCGATGCTGGTATTCCGATGAAGGATTTGGTAGCATCGATCGCCTCAGGCAAGGTTGAGGGCAACATAGTTTTGGACCTGTTCAAGGAAGAAGATCAGTTCGGTGATGCGGACATGCCAGTGGCTTACATGCCTCAGAAAGAGAACATTACATTATTGCAGATGGATGGTCACTTTGAATCGGATGAGTTCGACGAAGCTTTGGAACTCGCCATCGAAGGCTGTAAGCAGGTATACGAGGAACAGAGAGAGGCACTGCAAGAAAAGTACGCAAAGGAGGGAGAAGAATGAGTGATGATGAAATAATTTCCACGGTAAAACGAGATTACGTCGCTGGGCTTGCCGAAGAGGGCAAGCGAGTTGATGCAAGGGACATGGACCAGTACAGGGATATAAGCGTAGAGACCAATTGGGTTGATACCGCTGAAGGTTCTGCTTACGTGAAGTTTGGTAACACTCAAGTGCTCGCCGGAGTAAAACTCGGTCGCGGGACCCCTTACCCGGACAAGCCGGAGTCGGGCGTTCTGATGACCAACGCAGAGTTGGCACCAATGGCACATGAGTCCTTTGAATCCGGACCACCTGGAGAAGAAGCCACCGAGTTAGCGCGGGTGGTCGATCGAGGAATAAGAGAGTCCGAGATGATAGGTCTGGACGAGTTGTGCATCGAGCCCGAAGAAGAGGTCTGGATGGTTTACATAGACATTCACATTCTGGATCACGATGGAAATCTGATCGACGCCAGTTCGTTGGCTTCCATAGCTTCGCTCTTGACTGCAGAGCCGCCGGAGGACGAGGACTGGGAACTGGAAGAGTTCCCGATCTACAAGAAACCGATAACGACGACTTTCGCGAGGATCGGAGACGCTTTGGTGGCGGATCCGTGTCTCGTCGAGGAAAGCGTCATGGACGGAAGATTTACGATATCGACTCTCGAAGACGGAAACATCTGTGCGATGCAGAAAGGCGGTTCGGGTCCGATGTCGAAAGAGGACCTGAAGAAGGCCCGAGAATGGGCAAAAGTTAAGTCAGAAGAGCTAAGGAAAAAGATAGAATAGGATCACAATGCCAAAGAAGAAAAAGAGGACTGGATCGACAGGCAGATTCGGCCCTAGGTACGGAACTCGAGTTCGTGCCAGAGTCAAGTCCGTCGAGGATCGGATGCAGGGTCGACATACCTGTCCCCAATGCCAAGCCAAAAAGGTTAGCAGAGTAGGCACGGGCATTTGGGAGTGCGAGAGGTGCGGTAACAAGTTCACCGCGAAGGCTTACGACCCCGAAACGACGTCGATCCAGAAGAAAATATCCGAAGAATCTGAAGAAGTTGACGTTTCCGAAATTGCAGAACAGGAGGTATAATCTAGATGTACAAATGTGGCGGTTGTGGAAGACTCTTGGAAGCACTTGACCCAACCACAAATCGATGTCCGTACTGTGAATCTAGGATTCTCTTCAAAGTTCGCCCCGACGTCGTCAGAAAGGTAAAGGCGAGATAGATGGCTGAAGCTTCGGAAGCCAATTCAGTCATTCAACTTTCTTTTGAGAGTTCGGAAAAGGCGGAGATAATCAAGGATTCTCTGGAGCCCGAAGAGCTCCTTCCAAAGGCTGCTAGAGCAGATGTCGAAATTTCTTCTAGGGAAAATATTTTAAGCTTGGATATAGATGCTAGGGACACGGCCGCACTTCGTGCGGCGGTCAATTCGTTCCTGCGATGGGCAGCCGTCGCTAGGGATATGACAGAAGTATAGGAGGGATTAAATGGACCAATTACCACCCCAAGTTCAAGAACAGTTTGCACAATTGCAACAGACGCAGCAGCAGGTTCAGACTCTATCCAAGCAGAAACAACAGTTGGAAATGAATACTAACGAAGTCGAAAGGGCCTTGGATGAGCTGAATGATATGGACGAGGACACGACGATATACAAGAGCATCGGAGGTATAATGGCCAAGACCGATCATTCGACGGCAAAGGAGGAGCTGGAAGACAAGAAAGAAACCCTTAATCTGAGACTTCAGCAAATCGAGCGGCAACAGGAAAAAGCTAGGAAGAAGATGGAGAAGTTGCGAGGCAAGGTTCAGGACATGCTCCAGGGTCAAGGTCAGCAACCCCCTGGCGGAGCAGGTTAAAGGACTAATTCTTGATAAAGGGCTTCGAAAAAATTCTGCTGGGATTGACCTTAGATGAAGGAACTGGCTAGATATTTTCAAGAGTTCGGAAGCAGAGACGGAACCGCACTTGTTCTTGGTCATCCTCATGCCGACCCGGATGCGGTCGGCTCCATGCTGGGTCTACAGGAGATTCTGGAATCTTTGGGGGTTGAGGTTACCGTAGGGGTACCCTCCAATCTCAGCAAACTCGCAAAGAGCGTTTTGGAACTGATTGACGCTGATGATGTAAGAATAGATCCTCCCGTCAACTCGGACATCGCCATAGTGGTTGATACCTCGAGTCTGGACCAGTTGGAGGATTATAAATCGAGGCTTGCCGACCTCGAGTTTGAAAACTTGATATTCATAGATCATCATCGACCCGACGAGGAGAGTGAGGAGAATATCGAAAAATACTATGCGGACGAGGAGGCATCGTCCTCGGTCGAGCTCGTTTTGAGACTTGCCGACGAGCTTGATTTTGAGTTTACCCCGGAAGTTGCGACGCTAATGTTGACGGGCATAATAAGCGATTCGGGTCACTTCAAGTTCGCAAACAGGGAGACGTTTGAATCCGTGGCCTATTTGTTGGGGAACGGAGCGGACTACAAGGAGGCCATGGACGCGCTGGACGTGGAGGACGACCGCTCCAAGAGAATAGCGGTCCTGAAATCCACCCAGAGGTCGGAGTTGCACAAGGCTCACGACAGGTGGATCGTATTTTCCGAGGTTGGAGCGTACGAATCCGACGCGGCTTCCTTTTTTGTAAGGGCTGGTGCCGACGTTTCGCTCGTCGCCAGCTTCGACGAGGAGGATGAGAAGGTCAGGATTAGTTCCAGATCAAGGAGCGGAGTGGCCTCCGAGACTCATCTCCACTTGGGCGAATTGATGTCCGATCTGGCCGAACAGTTCGACGGGACCGGGGGTGGTCACGCCGGAGCCGCCGGTTTGACCGCTTTTTGTAAGTTGGACGAGATTAAGAAAGAGGCATTGCGAGGAGTCGAAAAAATGCTGAGGCCGAAGGAGGAGTAATTCTTGTTATTGTCCTCTGATGCGAAAAGCAGGTTGGAACGCGGGGGATACCGAATCGTCGGCGAAAACGAGCATAGCGCCGTCGAGGTCTGCCGCTGGACCAAGAAGAGCATGTTGGACGAGGGAGCTTGTTACAAACAAAAGTTCTACGGTGACATTCACGGGATAGATAGCCATCGTTGCCTGCAGATGACCCCCAGCCTGCCTTTTTGCGATCACAGGTGCGTCTTCTGCTGGCGGGATTCCAGCTTTAATTTGCCCTACTGGGAGGGACCCGTGGATGATCCCTCCCCCATTTTGGACGAGGCCATCGAGGCTCAGAGGGAGCTTTTGAGCGGCTTCGGGGGAAATCCTGAGGCTAACAAGGAGAAGTGGGAGGAGTCCAAGGATCCCAACCTATGTGCGATATCGCTCGACGGGGAGCCCACCCTCTATCCCAAGTTGAGCGGCCTCATCGAGGAGTGTCTGAGTAGGGATATAACGCCGTTTTTAGTGACAAATGGCCAGCATCCGGACAAGTTGAAAGAGATCACAAAACCCTCCCAACTGTACGTATCGACCGTCGCCCCGGACGAGGAGACCTACAAGGAAGTCTGCAGGCCGTTGACCTCGGACGCCTGGGGCAAATTCAACGAAAGCTTGGAGCTCCTGCCTTCTCTCGATACCATCAAAGTCCTTAGGTTGACCCTCGTTAAGGGCCTAAATATGAAGGACCCGGCCGGTTACGCGGATTTGATAGAGAAGGCGGACCCGGATTATATCGAGCCTAAGGGGTACATGTTCGTCGGTCACTCCCGCAAGCGTTTAGAGATGAAGAACATGCCTACTCACGAGGAGGTCTCGAAGTTTGGGAAAGAGCTCGAGAGGCTCACCGGGTACGAGCTCGTGGATGAATCGGAGCCCAGCAGAGTTGTCTTGTTGTCGAGCTAATGGCTTTTTATATTAATAGGAAAGATATTTACAAAAACTCGAATTCTTTTTAAATTGATGGAAACTAGAGAGCTGATCAATTTTATAGTGGTTGTTGTCGTTCTTCAGGCCGGAACGGGTCTTGTTCTTATGTCGTTGGTAGGGGGTTCTCCGGGAATCAGCCTATATTCTATCGGAGTAAGTGTCCTGCTCTTGGTGGTCGTTTCTTCCGTTATCGGCGTCGTTTTCTACTGGCTGGTAAACCGGTATATGAAGGAGAGGGCGATCAGAACGGCGATGATGGCGATGAGCGAGGACGAGGAAGAGGTTTTAAGGAAGATAATGAACCGGGGCGAAGTTAGGCAGGACGATTTGAGGAGGGAATTCGACTTTTCGAAGTCCAAATTGAGCGCTTTGGTTAACAATCTGGTCGATAAGAATGCCGTGGAAAAGGTCCGTTACAAGAGAACAAATAAGCTAAGGCCGACCGAGGAGTTCAGGCAGTGAAGGGAGAATCGCTCGTTACCCTTTTAGTTTCTCGGTGAGCTCCGCGATGCGTTTTCCGTATCTCCTGCACTGTTCTAGTTCTTCTTCGGTTGCGTTGTCTTCCGTGACGACGGGCCCGTAGTGGTCTCCGTTCGAGTCTCCTCGAATAATCATTCCGTGGATGAGGAGAGCTTCCAACAATGCCATTATGGTGGTCTCGTTGCCTCCGGCAGTGTTCGTGCTCGAGGAAAAAGCTCCTCCGACGATACCTTCCAAATCCCCGTGGTCCGCGATGCTCTCGTCCAACAGTTCCTTCATTTCCGCCGATGGAAGTCCGTAATAGGTAGGCGATCCTAGAACTATGGCATCGTATTCCGGTAGCTCGTCAACTTCCGTCTCTTCGACCTTTTTCAGGTCTACCACCGTGCTTTCAGATCTCTCTTCCGCTCCCTTTGCTATTTCTTGGGCCATTTTTTCCGTGGTTCCCGAACGAGAATAGTAACAAATCAAAATTCCGCTCATGATTTTCCCTGTTATCCGCATTTTGAGCTGATTATTATTAACCTTAATGGAGCGGTCGGAGTTTGGAGCATTAAGCCTCGAGGAGGCTTTCCAATGCCGCTTTAAAGGGTTAGAGAAAGTATGTTAAGTGTGATAATAATGCAGGATTCGCTGGAAAAGATTCGGGACAGGCTGGACGATCAGGAGGAGACGAGAGACGAATTACTGGATATTTCTCACAGGGTGATTCGAAAATCGTCCAGTGCGATGGCAGCCTTGCATAGGGGGGACAGGGATGAGGTCTCCCGGGAGCTCGCCGAATCGGGGGAGGATATAGAGAAGTTGAACGGCATAATCGATTCCGAGCCTCAGTTCACCGATCACGGAACCCTCATCGCGGCCCACCGCGAGTTTTCCGAGGTCGCCATAACGAGGGCGCTCATGGACGGGGAGGATTTGCCCGATCCCGATGATCTGAAAGTTCACTACAAGGGATACGCCCAAGCACTGCCCGAGGCCGTCGGCGAGTTGTACCGCCACGTCTTGAACCTGCTCCGTAACGACCGGGTGGAACGGGCGGAGGAGGTCCACGAGACCATGGAGGGTTTGTTCGGTCTTATCGAACAGTTTGACTATCCCGATTCCATCCTGCCCGGTATGAAGCACAGGAGGGATGGGGCCAGGAATTCCTTGAAGGAGACAAGGGACGCGGTGACCCGGGCCGTCAGGGAAAAGAAGCTCGAAGAGGCCTTGAAAAGAACCGAGAGGAGCTTGGAGGATCGCGATGAATTTTGATATCGAAAAACTCAAGGAGAAGGCGGAGAAGGATTACGAAGAAGCCTGGAAGGACTCAGGGGACTTGATCGATAAGAAAGGCAGGAGTCTTTCTTTGGAGGACAAGGGGTCCTCACATCCCCTGTTTAACCTCGTCCAGGAGTTTCGCGGGGTATTTACGGATTTGGGTTTCAGAGAGATTATCGTTCCCGCGTTGATCGATGAGAGCGAGATTCACAAGCAGTACGGTCCTCAAGCGCCTATTATATTAGACAGGATTTTCTTTCTGGCCGGTCTGGATAGGTCCGATTTGGGGATAGCCCATGACGATCTGGAGAAGATACGGGAGGAAATTCCCGAGTTCGATAGGGTGGACGAACTGGAGGACATCCTCAGGGAGTACAAGGAGGGGGGGATAGACTCGGACGATTTCACGGAAGTTTTGATGGAACGGCTCGGTCTCGATGAGGATGAGAGTACACACATACTCTCACTCTTTGACGATTTCATGGAACTGGAACCCGTGCCCTCCAAGAAAACTCTCCGTTCCCACACGACTGCCGGATGGTTCCCCGTGCTTCAAGAAATGCAGTTCCGGGAACCGCTCCCGATTCAGCTCTTCACGGTGGGGCCGAAGTACCGTCGCGAGCAGATGCTGGACGAGACTCACCTGTACCGCTCGTGGACCGGGTCCCTCGTGGTCATGGCGGAGGAGATGACCCTGGAGGACGGAAAGGAACTTTCCAGGAGGGTACTAGAAAAGCTCGGTTTCGACAAGGTTGAGTTCAAGGTGAAGCTTGCCACCTCCAAGTATTACGCCCCCGACTCCGAGTTCGAAATTTTCGTCGAGCATCCCGAGACGGGGGAGATGATAGAGGTAGGCAACGGAGGATTTTACAGTCCCGTTCCCTTGGCGAATTATGATATACGATATCCCGTCTTTAACCTCGGGATCGGTCTGGAAAGAATTCTGATGATCAGGACGGGGGAGGAGGACATTCGAGAGCTGGTTTATCCCTACGAGTACAAGGACCTCGATCTCTCGGACGGGGATATCTCGGAGATGTTGGATTACGGGAAAATGCCCCTGACGGGGGCAGGCGAGGAGCTCGCCAGGATGATAGAGGAGGTTGCCAGGGACAGAAAGGACGAACCCAGCCCGTGCGAGTTCAAGGTTTACGAGGGAAAGATTCAGGATCTGGACGTCAAAGTAAAGCTGGTCGAGTCCGAGGAAGGTACTCAGCTCGTCGGTCCCGCCGCCTTCAATCAGATTTACGTTTACGAGGGGAATGTGGTTGGCCTTCCTTCCGAGGGTTGGGAGGATGACGAGTTTCTTGAGAAGGTAAGGAGAGAGGGGGTACCAACCCAAATTACCTACCTGAGGGCGTTCGCAAATCGCGCCGCTCGTGAGGTGGAGGAGGCCGTCGAGGAAGGCAAAGAAAAGTTGGAGGTCCGCGTTCCGATAGTGGAGTCCCTGAGCGATATAAATCTGAAGCTAGAGAAGCCCGCCCGCCGGTACATAACAGACAATAAGAAGAAGATTGACGTCAGGGGACCGATGTTCACCACCGCTGAGGCCACCATAGGTTAGCTTAAAAGTTCCCGGTTATTCGCCGCCGCGGATTATCCTCCCGAGTTCCGAAATTTCCTTTTCGGGGGGATTGTTTACCACCGAATGTATGGGTCTGCCCCCGTCGTCCTCGAATCTGGGGAGTATGTTCACGTGAAGGTGAGGAATTTCCTGACCCGCGGCCTTACCGTCGTTTATTCCGATGGTGAAGGCGTCGGGCTCCAGCGCGTCTTCCAGTTTCTCTTCCACCCTCTTCACTCCCACGAATACCTCCTCTACGAGTTCCTCGCTCAGGTCGGTCATTTTCTCCACGTGTTTCTTTGGGATGACCAAGCTGTGTCCCGGAGCTTTCGGGTTGGCGTCCAAGAAGGAAATCACGTTTTCGCTTTCGTATAGGGTCTCGCTTTCCATCTCCCCGTCGGCTATTTTGCAAAAAATGCAGTCCTCCATCTTATCACCTCTCACTTAATCTTTTCTTCGAAGCTACAATTTTTACATTTCCATTTACCTTCGGCCTTTTCCGTGTCCCCGCCACATTTCGGACAGACACCGAATTCCGGATTTTCCTCGGTAGGCTTCATCTTCTCATTTTCCTTTCGAAGTGTTTCCGTGTTAAGAATTTCTGTTTTTATTTTTCCGGATAGTTCCCATATAACGACCGAAACGGTTGTGAAGAATTCGGATTGAAGAAGAATAAATAAGGGATCGTAATAAACAACTCCTGAATCGAGGTGAAAATTTGTCTAACGATATAGCCAATCCGGCTCCTCTGGGACTGGCGGCGTTCGCTTTGACGACGTTTGCCCTGAGTGTCCATAACGCCGGACTTGCGGTCCTGCATTCCTTCTGGCCGTGGGCGATATTCTACGGCGGAATTGCCCAGTTTGCGGCAGGAATGTGGGAGTTCAAGAGAGGATCTACCTTCCCAGCTACGGCATTCTCGTCTTACGGAATGTTCTGGATGGGTCTCGCTTCTGCAGTGACCCTACTGGATTACGGCATAATATCTTCCGCCGCTTTTGCGTCGATAGAGAAGGTGTTCCTGACGGCTTGGACCATATTTACTTTCTATCTATGGATCGGTACTTTCAGGATAAACTGGGGACTGGTCGGAGTGTTTACGACGCTGGAGATTACTTTCGTGGTCCTGACTCTGGGCAATCTGCTTGGAGTTTCCGCCTTGGTAACCGCCGGAGGTTGGATAGGAATACTCACTGCGCTGGTTGCGTGGTACGTTTCCGGAGCCGAGCTTCTAGAGGAGACCTGGGGAGAGAAAGTGCTTCCCCTCGGACCCATAAGCTAGAACTGTTGAGTTAATACCTGATCAAGGAGTAAAGGGTGTTTAAATACCCTTTGCGTTTTTATTATTTTTTTAATGTCTCGAAAATAAGGATTTAGTAAGGCGCCTCGGTAGCTCAGCTGGCTAGAGCGATCGCCTTGTAAGCGATAGGTCGGGGGTTCGAGTCCCCCCCGGGGCTTCCATGTCACCGGGTTCGCATCCCCCTCTTGAAGGCCGTTAAAAAGGGCCTGAACCCTCCACTCTTGGAGTAAAAAGAAAATTGAGCATACAGGACAAGGAAGAAAAAGTCAAGAGGGAAGTAGAACGGATCGAGAACTCCGACGGCCTGACCGACCAGGATGTCGACACTCTGATGGAGTACAAGCGAGACATGGAAATCAAAGGACTCAGCTTGAACAGAATACACAAAGTCTTGTACCAAACTAGAAAGATCGCCTGCCGGCTCGATAAGAACCTTGCCGACGCAACGGAAGAGGACGTCAAGGATATCGTCGCATGGATACAAAAACGCGATATCAAAGACTCCACAAGAAAGGACTACAGAGTAATGGTAAAACGGTTCTTCAAATGGCAAAACGACAACATCTATCCTGAAAAAGTCCGATGGATCGACACAACAGGAAATAAGGGCAATAACAAGTTGCCGGAAAATCTGTTTAATGAGACTGATATTGAGAAGCTCACAGGGGCAACTAGAAATCTGAGGAACGAAGCAATGATTGATCTAAGCTGGGAAACCGGTGCACGACCAGGAGAATATCTCGACCTCCGGATATGTGACTGAATGGAGACGGGACAAACCGGATAGACTATGACTATTTTAGAAAACTTCTCAGAGAGATAGCTGAGCGCTCTTGAATACCCTTCTACTGTATCAAGTTGAATAATAGGAGATGTTATAGTTGAGCAAATATTACATTGGGATTCCCAAGAATCGAAATATATATGGAGGGCCCTTCGGAGAGATTTTAGAGTTTCAAATCCGCCTTTTAATAGAGAGATCAAAAACTTGGCATTGAAAACTTTGACCTTAGAGACGATATGGTTCAAATATTTGAACAATAGAGAGACCAAGCCACGGTAAAAGATTGGAGTTAAAATGACTAGGAAAATTTGCTAGCAAACTCGGTTATAATCCCTCCCCCACCATAGCAAATGTTGAATTTATTACAAATACCACCAACTAGTGAGGTTTAACACCCATAACGAAAAATTGGATTAAAATATTGAAGGGAAATAAATATCTTTTTCCATCTATTCTTATGGAGGGTAATTTTTGAGAATAACTTTTGGAAACGGGAGGAGTATAGGCAATCCTGAGGGACGCATCCGGGAGTACTGTTCGATCGAAATTTACCAGGGGTACGATGATTGCCACAGTATCAACAATAAGATAACTCAAGAAGATATTGAAGCCGCAGACAAGATCTATGCTTTGATAAGGCTTTACGGGAGGGGTTTACCTGAAAAGATCGTCAACTCATCTGAAATATCATCCGCTTTGCATAATGTGAAAAACCAGAACCTAGGAAAAATACCTGATTCCGAATGGCAGAGAACGAAAACTCGATTGAGAGAATTGTTAAAGTCTTTTCTAAAATTCAAAGGTGTGGGATTGGCGAGGGCAACGAAGATACTTCATTTAAAAAGACCGAAACTGGTTCCGATTTTGGACAGTTATTTTATGAATTTTCTGATGGGTGTTGATAATGATCAAGTCTCTAAGTCAAAATCTCTACAAGATGGTATTAAAGCAGTTGAAATAGCTAGGAAGGATTTGAGAGAAAACAAAAAAGAGTTCAAAAAACTTCAAAAAGAGTTATCGGATCTACCTATCCCGCTTACGAGAGTAAGGCTTTATGATATTTTATGTTGGACGGTAGAGAAATGGGACATAAGGGGAGAGATGGATGCCCCTTACGGGAAGCCCAAGAAATCTGTAAAATCTGAGAAAAGTATTGAAATTAAGAGTGAAACTAAAAAAACAAAGAAATGTGGAACAGGAGGTTTTGCCGTCTATATGGACGATCCAGAAGATTATGCTATGGTTCACCGTGAAAGTTGTGGACATTACCAGAATAGGAAGGGAGACCAGATGGATACGGGGTATTGGAAAGGAGGATTCAGATCTAAAAAAGAAGCTTTAAATTTTGCTCAGAAAACGGAAAAGAGTGATGTAGATACCTGTGGGAAATGTATGAAATAAATTTTTCCAAAATTATTTTTAACCATCAGATAGTATGTGAATAGTGGGTTTAAAGGCTTAAACGGTCTCTGAGAGCGATTCGAACCCGCCCGCAGGGAAGCCCACCCGGGGCTCCACTGCTAATATTTTCATTCTTGGAGGGGTTTCTTGAATCTGGGTTAGAAGAATTATTTTTATTAAAATTATCATTTAAAGGACTTAAGACTGTTTTTTATTCTTTAAAAATTTTATATTATAGCTCTTTCCGCAACTCTGCTTATATTTATTCCTTCTTTCTTGACCATTTTCAAAATTTATACTTCTATTATTTATTACGATATGTTTAGAATTCGAGAGTCCTTAGCCCATTTAACCCCATATAGGAAAGGAGTATCCATCGCTGCAATAAGTAACTTAACCACGTATTGCCCAATTATTAGAGGCACCACAGGCAATACTCCATAAAATGCGATTGTAATGAAAATTACTGTGTCTATTAACTGGCTTGATGACGTAGATGCGACATTTCTTATCCAAAGGTGTTTTCCCTTTGTCTTTTCCTTGATTTAGTTAAGCTTTACAGGTCAAAAATCCAATTGTGATGGGGGAGGTGATTTTTTGGAAGAGTATGATGTTCTGGTAGTAGGATCTGGAACGGGAAAGAAGATTGCTTCGCGCGCCGCTGAAAAGGGGTTGGAAGTCGCCCTAGTCGATAGGGATGAGTTTGGCGGGACCTGCCTGCTTCGTGGCTGTGTTCCCTCAAAGACCATGATCTATCCTGCGGATGTGATACGGGAAGCCGAAGAGGCAGATAAAATCGGCGTAAACTTCCAAATGGAGGCAATCGATTTTCAAAAGATCATGGATAGAACGAGGGCAAGCTACGAGTCCAAACAGAAAAGGCTACTGAAAAGCGTTCAAGAGGACGAAAACACGGTTTTTTACAACGAAGTCGGAAAGTTTGTCGACGACTATACTATGGAAGTTTCCGGTGAAACGATTAAAGCCGATAAGGTCGTGCTCTTTTCGGGTTCTCGCCCGGTAATACCGCCGATAGATGGGATAGATGAAACTGATTTCCTGACCAATAGAAATATTTTCGATTTGGATGAGAAGCCTGAGAGTCTCATCATTATCGGTGGCGGTTACATCGGGATGGAGTTTGCCCATTTTTTCGATGCGGTGGGAACCGAGGTTACCGTAATAGAGATGATGGATCAGCTTCTTCCGGGAAGAGATACCGAGATTACCGATCTGCTTGAGAAAGAACTTTCGGACAGAATGGAAGTCTTGACGGGACATGAAGTTACCGAAGTCGGAGAAATGGATGAGGAAAAATTCGTAAGGGCCGAGGACTCCGAGACCGGCGAAGGTAAGGAGTTGAAGGGAGAATCCATCCTTCTGGCGGTGGGCAGGAAATCCAACGCAGATTTGCTGGAGGTAGAGAACACGGGGGTAGAGACGGACGATAAAGGCTGGATTAAAGTTGACGAGCAATTGGAATCGACCAAGGAGAACGTCTGGGCCGGGGGAGACGCGACGGGGAAACATATGCTGAAACACGTGGCCAATTATGATGCCAAAGTGGTATGGCACAACGCTTTCACGGACGAGCACATGACCGTAGATTATCACGCCGTTCCTTACGCGGTGTTTACCCGGCCCCAGATCGCCGGAGTGGGGATGACCGTAGAGGAGGCCAAAGAGGACCACGAGGTTCTGGTGACGAAGGGCGAGTACTCGGATACGGCGAAGGGATACGCGATGGGTGACCCGGAAGGTTTTTGCAAGATAATCGTGGACGGCGACGATAAAACTATTCTGGGAGCCCACATAATCGGACCCTCCGCACCCATCTTGATCCAGGAGATCGTCAATCTCATGTATGCTGGCGATGGGACTATAGATCCGTTGTTCGACGCGATGCATATTCACCCGGCGTTGTCCGAAGTGATTTCATTTTCTCTCGGAAACTGGGAAGAGGTGTAGGAAGGACGTTAAAGTGGGATAAAATAATATTATAGCCCTGTTGATTCGTTAGTTGGAGGAAATCAGAAAGATGTATTCCTGCGAGTTGTGCGAAGAACAGTTCGACACAAAGGAGGAACTAAAGAGGCATTTGGAAAATGACCATAAGGAAGAGGATAGTAGGGAATTGGATTAACGCGGACTGATTGGCTATATCTTTTCGATCCTGCTTTCTTTCCTTTCCTTCTTTATATACTTGTCTTCGCCGAGTGGATGTCCCCCCAAATCCGTGTCTAATCATAGCTATCGCTTTGTAGGCCTTCTTTTGTTCTCACCGGGGTTTGAATAGTTCTATTACCGATTGAGTGATCAATGGAGTGGGAACCTCTTTTTCTACGACCTTCACCACTTCCTTCTTTGAAGAAAAAACAGCTGATTTCATATTTATATATCCATAATTAGTTAAACTTTATTCGAAAATAAAATTTTTTAAACAGATAGGCTTTCGCCCCAGCTTTATTTTTTGGATTAAAGGACTAAAAATGTTTTAATTGATTCAAAATGAGAAATAAAAGTTTCTAACACCGATAAAGAACAGGCGCTCTAATGTAAAATTATGGAGCATTGGAAACGAAAGGCTAGTTTTTCTACCAGTAACTAGCATGTGTGAATTTAAAAAGAACTAAAAAATAGTAACGGGGATTGATAATTAGGGGTACTATCTCTGAGGAAAATATTACTAAATGGGGGATTATAGGAACTGCAAGGATTGCAGAACAGGAAATTATTCCCGCGTTGAATCAGTCCGACATTGCCGAGCTCTATGCCGTCGCCAGCAGGAACGGGGAAAGGGCGGAGGCTTATGCCCGGAAAAATAATATTCCCAATTCTTACGGTAGTTATGAGGACATGTTAAGCGTGCCGGAGATCGAAATAATTTACAATCCGCTCCCGAATTCTCTCCACAAGAAATGGACGATCAAAGCTGCTAATGCCGGGAAAAATATTCTTTGTGAAAAGCCTTTAGCGCTGTCACCGGAAGGAGCCGAGGAAATGTTCGATGCGTGTGATTCAAACAATGTACTGTTAATGGAGGGATTTATGTATAGATTTCACCCTCAGACCAGACGCGTTAAGGAATTTCTAGAAGAGGGGATTATAGGAGAACCCAAACTCATTCGGGCCAGCCATTCTTTCCCACTAATAAACGAGAACCGCCCGGATGACCACAGGTGGAAGCAGGAAATGGGCGGAGGCAGTTTGATGGATCTAGGCTGTTATTGTGTCAGTACTTGCCTTCATTTCTTTGCCGAAGAGCCAAATGAAGCGTTTGCTTCTGCAGTTTATCACCCGGATCATAGTGCCGAAGCACAGTTGGAGGGAGTATTGGAATTCCCGGACGGCAAAAAAGCGATTATAGACAGTAGCTTTCTTCTGAGCTTGCGGCGGAAATACGAGATTGTGAGCGAGAAAGGCAGTATTAGGGCCACGAAAGCGTACTATTCTGAAGGAGAGGACGTGACGATTGAGATTTACAAGGGAGATACCGAGGAAGTCGAGACCATAGAAGGAGTAAATGAATACAGGTTGGAAGTCGACAGCTTTACCAGGGCGGTAAAAAATGGAAAAAACCCTGAAATTACGAGAGAGGACAGTGTCGGGAATATGAGGACAATAAACTCGCTTTATAAATCCGCTTCTAAAAACGAAACGGTCGAAGTATAATAAAAAGGATCGCAGAGCAACTACTTTTCCGAGTTTTGGGTTGTCAATCGATGAAATAACTTCGGATTTACTCTAGTCCCGTCAATTCGTTACTTGGAGGAAAACAGAAAGATGTATTCCAGCGAGTTGTGCGAAGAACAGTTCGACACAAAGGAAGAGCTAAAGAGGCATTTGGAAAATGACCACAAGGAAAAGAATAGTGGGGAATCGAACCTCGATATAATTTTGCCGAAGGGATGGTAAGTTATTAAATTTTCAAGTAAAATATCCCAATGAAACTGATGGGGCGGCAAAGCAATAGGGAAAAAGTGCTAGATTTCCTTAAGGAGCACGAAGGGGAGAAATTTACCGGAGAGGAGATAAAAGACGAAACTGGGGTATCAATTACTGATATAAGGACGTCCGGTATCCTCGAGTGGGTTGAATCGGATAGATACGGTAATGTTTTCTATTACAATGGATTGAAAAAATACATATTTTCCTTAAAAACCTATTTTATTGCTATTATGGCCTTGTATGCGTTTACATCCATAATAGGATTTATTTTCAGCAATAATCTGGATTTTCTGTGGAGTTCGCTGCAGGAACATTTCGAAGCCTATTCAGGATACAGTAATTTTAGAGTTCTCGTGAGCATTTTCTTGAACAATATCTGGATTTCTTTTCTGGCCGTGGTGTTGGGAATTCTGGTTGGGGCTGGACCCGTTCTTATAACCAGTATTAACGGTCTCGTTTTTGGCTTGGCGTTTAGCAAATCAGTTCAACTGATGGGAGTTGGATTTTTCCTGCTTGCTACTATACCTCATGGCATTATAGAGATACCGATTTTCCTTTTGAGCAATGCGATAGGAGTGAGGATAGGACATGAAACTGTCAGAGGATATTCGATTTCTTTTGAATCCACAGCGCTTGAAAACGGATTAAAACTTTATACTTTACTGATCCCGCTCTTTTTATTGGCGGCGTTCATAGAGAGTTACATAACCAGCTCGATTCTCTAACCTGCCGACTAGCGGGATTTTGGCAGTGACCAAAACTTTTTGTCCTCAAAGCTACTTTTTTATATGGACGCGAAATCCGGGTTCCGGTTTTGGAGGATTAAAGAGTTTTAAATATGGAGGGAAATGAAATTTGCCCAAGAGGCTGATAAACTATCGGGGAATAGTTGGGGATAAGGTCATAGACGAGCTGTTTAGGAAGGCTTCCGAGGTTAGAAATGAACACGTGGTAATGATAAACTCCACTTCTCAGGGAGGCGGGGTCGCCGAGATACTTAGAAGCCTGATTCCGCTCCTCAACAATGCCGGTCCTCGAGTCGGGTGGAGGACTCTGGCGGGGCATCCCGACTTTTATAGAGTGACGAAGAGGCTTCATAACGCCCTTCAGGGCGACGAAATGGACCTGACCGAGGAGAAAAAGAGGGTTTACGAGAGCGTCAACGAGGACTTCGCTAGTTATACTCATCTTGATCATGATCTCGTGGTGATTCATGACCCTCAACCTCTTCCGTTGATAGATTATTACGCCAGAAAACAGCCTTGGATTTGGAGATGCCATATAGACCTTTCCGAAAGAAATCCCGAAGTTTGGGAATATCTTAAGGGGTTCGTTTTACCTTACGATTACGAAGTTTATCAGATGAAAGAGTTTGCTAGAGGTTCTGATGCGAACAGGGTCATTCATCCTTCCATAGATCCGCTTTCGACCAAAAATATAGAGATCGAGGAGGATACTAGGCTGAAATACTTGAAAAAGAGCGGTGTGGACCCGGACGATAATAGGCCTCTGATCGTTCAGGTTTCCAGGTTTGATCCCTGGAAGGATCCTCTGGGAGTGATAGACGTATTCGACAAAGTAAAGGATGAGATGGATGCCAGATTGCTCCTGGTAGGTGCCTTCGCACAGGACGATCCTCAGGCCGAGGGGATATACGAAAAAACACTCCAGAAGGTCAAGGGAAGAGATGATGTGATAGTTAACGCTAACCTCCACGATATCGCAGTGAACGCGGTTCAGAGGTCCGCCGACGTAATTCTCCAAAAATCATTGAGGGAAGGATTCGGCCTGACCGTTTCGGAAGCCATGTGGAAGGAAACTCCGGTCATCGGAGGGAATGTCGGAGGGATTCCCAAGCAGATAATCGACGGGGAAACCGGATTTTTGGTCGATCCTTCCGATTACGACGAGGTTGCTGAGAAGGTGTTGGATATCCTTTCGAACAATGATCTCCGATACGAGATGGGTAGAAAGGCTCGAAAAAGGGTCAAGGAGAATTTTTTGGTCACGAGACAGGTCGGCGAATGGCTTGACGTCTTTAGAGAACAACTGACCTAATTGTGTAGAGAACAACTGACCTAATTGTGGTGCCTCGGAGGCCTTTTGAGACCATCATCTTGTAAATGAAATCAGGATTCAAGGTTCTCGTCATCGGCTCCGTTCATTTTTGCGGAATATGGACGTAAAGATTTGTCGGGGACTTTCACCTTAGTTGGACGTAAGTTTCGTGGACCGTTTTCAGACACTCTTCACACAGGTGAAATTCTTTATCATCCTCTTCCTTCGAACTGTCCACCGTGTAAAGAATCGCCGATTCGTCTCCGCACAGGTCACATTTGGCCATATCGATAAATAATTCCCAGTCTGAATTTTTAGTTCTGTTGTTTGGGCATTCTGATTCATGAGATTAACTTTTTTCATTCTCTTCCTGCGAGCTTGAATTTATCTTGTTTCCCCCACAATTTAGAGGGGATTCGGTGCTGTTTTAGATTTTCCGACGGCAGAATACACCCGATATATATGAAAATATATTTATATGAATTTTAATTAATGGATTTTTCAAGGGAAAACCATGGCCGAGGAAGAGGGGAGAGTTGAAGAGGATACCGAAGGAGTTGGAAGAGAACTCAGCTTCTTCGAAAAGTACTTGTCCGTGTGGGTGGCGGTATGTATCGTTGCTGGAGTCATTTTGGGACGGGTCGTTCCCGCCGTCCCCAATACTCTGGGTGAGTTTGAATACGCTCACGTCAACATACCCGTTGCTGTCCTGATCTGGTTCATGATATACCCCGCGATGGCCGAAATAGACTTCAAGAGTATAATGGACGTGAAGGAGAGACCTAGGGGACTTCTGGTAACTTGGACTTCCAACTGGTTGATAAAGCCGTTCATTATGTACGGTCTCTTCTGGTTCTTCATGACTGTAGTGTTCGACGCTTTGATCTCACCGGCTCTACAGGGCTAGTAACTAGCGGCGGCAGTATTGTTGGGATCGGCACCGTGTACCGCGATGGTGTTCGTTTGGAGCTATCTTTCTGATGGCGACGCTGCGTATACGCTCGTTCAGGTCGCTACGAACGATTTGATCTTGTTATTCGCTTACGTACCTCTGGTTACTTTCCTTCTTGGGATAGGCGGCATCTCGGTTCCCTACGATACGCTGGTCCTTTCAGTAGTACTGTATGTTGGAATTCCGCTCGCGGCTGGGTATTCGTCCCGAACTTATTTGATAGGCAAGAAGGGAAAAGAATGGTTTGAAAACGTATTTCTCGAAAAGATTGGAAATCTCACAATAATAGGTCTTCTGCTTACTTTAATCCTCTTGTTCTCGTTCCAAGGAGATATTATAGTTAACAACCCAATTCACATCTTATTGATCGCAATACCCTTGACGATTTTCACGTTCACCGTGTTCTCCATAGCATACGGCTGGTCTTACCTTTGGGGGCTGGACCATGAGATTGCAGCCCCGGCTGCGGAGATTGGCGCAAGCAACTTCTTTGAACTTGCGGTGGCGGTCGCAATCTCGGTTTTTGGGATAACTTCCGGAGCCGCCCTTGCGACGGTGGTCGGGGTCTTGGTAGAAGTCCCTGTAATGTTGACCTTGGTCGCCATAGCAAATAAGACGAGAAAGTATTTCTAATTACTGAGGGCAAGAGGTGGAACCGAAAATGGATGAGGTGGAGAAGGACGAGATAGAACTTCTCAAATGCGTCGGTAGCGAGAACCGGTACAGGATTCTCCAGCTCTTGAGAGAAAAGGAGAGGTGTGTTAGCGAGATAATGGAGAGTTTGGACAAGGAGCAAACGCTCGTCTCGCACCATCTCCGAAGCTTACATGAGTGCGGGCTCGTGGAAAAGGAAAAGAGTGGCCGGAAAATAGTTTATAAGATAAGCGATCCAGCCGTCTTAGAATTCATGGAAAGGGTCAAGGAACTCTCTAAAACAAAATGTAAAAAGACGGAGGATTAGAAGAACTAACTTCCTGAGGCTTATTCAAGTTACCATTGTGTCTGTCCATTTGATTATCAATAGTCTGATTTTTTTTTTCGGATAAAATGGATATAGGGGGGGGCTGTGATTTGATAAGTATATTGGGGTTTTTGTATGAGTCTAATTTTTTCTAAAAGGAGGGAAAAATTCCTATTCGAGCCTTTATCTTTACAGGCTTTAACTACTAACTCTTTTTATTGTGCCTGAGCAGAAGATAATGGTAAAAGTATGCCACACAGGATTACACTTTCAAATCAAAAAGGCGGGGTCGGGAAGACCACCATATGCTTGCATCTGGGTGTTGCTTTAGCAGAGAGAGGACGGGACGTGTTGCTGGTCGACCTTGACCCGTCGGCTTATCTTTCGAAACACGTGGGTCTAGAGACCTACTATGATGAGGCGGACCAGAGCTTGGCTCACTACCTCGTGAATAGCGGAAAGGATGTTTCCGACGATATCATCATGGAAACCAATGTCGGCCTGGATATAATCCCATCGAACTACGACATGAGGGGCGTTGAGGACAGGTTGAGTTCGGAGAGAAACAGGGAGATGAGGCTGAAGATGTTCCTCGATAAGATCGACGAGGATTACGATTATACCCTCGTGGACTCTCCTCCGACTTTGGGCGTCCTGTACGACAATGCGATAATCTCCTGCGGGAACGTCATAATTCCTATAAAGGACGAGGACATGAGTGTCGTTTCCATTCATAGGGCCCTGGACGAGATAGACGAGATAGAGAGCGTATTCGGTATATCAGTTAAAATACTGGCGATCGTTCCCAACCTTGTCAGGCCGGACGGCGTTGCGAATTCTACCCTCAAGAAGCTGAGGGGAACTGAAGGAATCAAGGAGTATCTGACCCCATTCGAAATAAGACAGAGGGTCGCGATCAGGGAGGCCATGCAGAAAAGGACCAGTCTGTATCATCACAAGCCCGAGTCCGATCAGATTGGTAATTTTGATAATCTTGCCGAGATTGTAATATCTAAATGTGAGGGTGGTGAAAATGGCGAAAGATGAAGAGCATGACGACGCTACCAAGTTGGCCGACAGGCTCTCCAAGCGAAGTGGTGAAGAGCCCAGCAAGAAGGCCCGGAGGCTGGGTAACCGTTTGCGCCGACATCTGGAGGGTATGGAGGAGGAAGAAGAGGAAGAAAAAGAGGAAAAACCCAAATTAAATCTGCCCGAGGATATCGATTCTAGCGCCGATTTTTTGGAGACCTTTCGGGAGCTTGCGGACAGGTATCCGGAGCTTAGGGAGGTCTCATTCAGCGATCTCAAAAAGGTGATTTCGCAGATAGGTATGAAGCATCCGGAGGAGGTAGCCGAGCTTCTCCGCAACGACAGACAGAAAGAAGAGATTAGAGAAAACAAGAGAAAATATATTACCCACTGATTGAACCTGCCTGCCGACTTGGTCAGGAGCAGTTTTCCATCACCTCAACTCTCTTAAGAAGAGAGATCAATCTTTCTCAATCGATGATAGACTCACACTGCCATTTGGAATTTGATGACTTTGACGGCGATAGGGAAGAGGTAGTCAGAAAATCTAAGGACAGGTTGGAGGCTGTCGTGGATTCTTGTGCGAGAATAAACAAATCCGGGGAGGTACTTGATCTCCATCGGGAGCACCCCGAATTCGTTTTCGCGACGTTTGGTCTTCACCCGAAGGGCGCCGTGGAAGCATCGGACGACGAAATCGAGAATTATAAGAGCTTTATCAGGGATGAGAGGGAGGAGATCGTGGGTATTGGCGAGGTGGGTCTGGATTATTTCCACGTCAAAGGGTCGGATGAGAGAAACAGGAGCGCCGAGGTCTTTTCGGATATGGTGAAGTTTTCGGATGAGTTGGGCTTACCCGTGGTAGTCCATTCACGCAACTCGACCCAGGATGCTCTGGATATCTTAAAGGATAAGGAGGAGGGGGACGTGATAATCCACTGCTTTTCTGGTGATGGAAAGGACCTCGAAGAGGCTTTGGACAGGGATTACTACCTCTCTTTTGGGGGAATGGTATTCCGATCGAGAAAAAAGTACGAGGAGCTTTTGAAAGAGACGCCTTTGGAGAACTTGCTTCTGGAAACGGATGCCCCATTCTTGGCCAAGAGGAAGGGTGAGAGGTCCGAGCCCTGGTTCATTGAGGAAGTCGCGGAGAGGATTTCCGAAATAATGGATCTGGATTTCGAGGAAGTATGGGGGAGTGCCGGTCGGAACGCCAAGGAAGCGTACGACCTGCCGATCTAATGATTGGTATAGTTTACCGAAAAGACTCCTCTACTCCAGTAGGGTATTTTTCATTATTACGGAGAGGGATATCAGGGCGATATAAAGGAGGATGGGGATTGACATCGCTATAGCTATGGGGAAATGCTCCATCGTTAATCCCATTATTGGCGGAAATATTGAGATTCCGAGCGAAGCCGAGCTCAAGGCCAAGGCGTTGACCGGCCCGCTGTATCCGGGGAAGTGGTCGACTCCCAGTGCCAAAGCCGTCGGGAAGACCCCCGAGACGAAGAATCCCGTCCCGAAGAAGAACACAAGCATCAACCATCCGCCCGAAAAGATCAAAGCTAGGGAATAGGTAGCGGCAGCCGGAATGGTGATCATGAGGAGGAGTTTCAGGTATCCGATTCTTCCGATTAGTTTACTGTAAGTGTATCTCCCGAGAATATAGGATGAAAGGTATATCGATAGTGAAATACTGGCGAATGATTTCGTGAAAAATTGATCCGAGTAGCGGGACAACCAGGTAAATATTCCCCCCTCCATGCCGCCGTTGAGAAGGAAAATTAGTATTATTCCGATGATAAGTGGTTTCCCGAGCAGTTCCCTGAGTTTGTCCCAGGTTAAGCTTCTTTCTTTCTCGATGTCACGAGGGACCTTGATCCAGGCCACAAGAATAAAAATTAGTACATATCCTATGGCCGGTACAATGTAGGCTAGCCTCCAGTTTCCCAGTATCAGAACCACGGCTACGAGAAGTGGTCCCGACACCGCTCCCAGAGCCCAGAAAAGCTCCTGAAGATTGAATACTCTACCCCTGTCCTCCGAGTGCAGGTGGCTTATTATCGGCCGGCCCAAACCCTGAAAAGATCCGTTAAAAAAACCCCGGCCTATCAGCATCACTAAAAGAAATGAGAAGGTGGGAACAAGCCCGGCTAGGAAAGTGAAGAGGGCGGAAAGTCCACTCCCAATTAGTAGTAACTTTTTGAAGTCGACTTTTCCGGCTCTCATTCCTACGAGTAAAACACCGGCCATCAGGCTGAGAGACCCCGCTGGCGCGACAAGTCCCACGAGACTATCCGGCGTGAAGAATACACTCTTAAAGGTTGGAACAAGTGCCCCCCTGATTTGGACGGTCATCCCAGCCAGTAGGATGAATGTGAATACAGCAGCGGTCCATAGCTTTCGGTTTATGTTGCGTTCCGACATTGACTTAGTCCTCAAAGAAGTAAGTTCCTTGATACGCTTTTTGGTTGGCCTTGTAAGTCTTTTTGTCGATTTTTTTACGCTTTTTTGCCCGTGTACGGAGGTGTTGTCCGTTCTTGACGATCCCAAGCTTATAAACAAGGTTCATTTTCCTGCCTTTATGGGGTAAATACTAAGGGTTTTATTAAGAAGAATAAATCTGCCAAAATGATGTTTGGGGGGGATCAGGCTTGAATCTTGGATTCGTTGATGTTATTAAGGTTAGCTCACACGGGAAAATGGATTTGGAAAAAGTAGATATGAGGAGTCTAGAGGTCTAAAACATGTCATTTGAAACTGGGCTCTACAAGAGATTCCTAGCCGACGCCTGTGAAACCACGGGGGGAGTGATAGCTGATGAGAATTGACGAATTACAGATTTTTAACTTTCTGAGCGAGGATTGGGATACAGCGGTTATTTTGGACGCTTGTCGGTATGACACGTTTAGCTCCATGGAGGACGACTTGAGGTGCAATGGCAAGTTGGAAAAGAAGAGAGGAGCTTCCTGCACGACCCATTGGATACGATCCGTTTTCGAGGGTGAATACTCCGATACGATATACGTCAGCGGGAACCCTTGGGTGAATTCCCTTACGGGATGGGACGGATTCGATCCGAGGGGGAAATTCAAGAAGATAGTCGACGTGTGGGACTGGGGATGGGACGATGAGAGGGGCACAGTTCCACCCAAGGAGGTTACGGAGGCCGCGCTCCAAGTGAGAAAAAATTATCCCGACGAAAGGATGATCGTGCACTACTTGCAACCGCATTATCCCTATCTCTCGATAAAAGTTCCGAGGGATGTAAGCATGTATTTTGATGGGGTTGACGGTAGGGGGAAAGACTCGGATTCGGTTCTTTCACACTTTTGCGAATCATTTAATCAAAATTTGAAAATTTTGATGGGTAAGTCAAGGTATTGGAGAATGCGTAATTTTTTCGGCTTGAAACCCGGTCACGTGGAAGAATATCTCTGGAGGACCTACTCCCCCCAGCAGTTGAGAGAATTATACGAGGATAATCTTCGGCGGGTTATAGAAGAGGTAAACCGCCTCTTGGAAGAGTTGGAGGGTCGTTTCGTCGTCACTTCCGACCACGGCGAAGCGCTGGGCGAGGACGGAGAATTCTTCCACCCGTTGGGCACAGAAAGTCCGGCGGTGAGGGACATTCCGTATTGGGTGGCGGAGGCCACCTGAACGGACGGAAGGCTAATTTGAAATTCGAATCTATACATAGAGGTTTAAGACAATGGAGCCCGAATCCCGTGAGGAAAAAATTGCCGATATCATGACTGAAGTGGCGAACAAGTTGCTGGCGGACGGCCCCCTGACTCTGGAGTCGATGGTAGCTCCCTACGAGGAGGGCGAGATGGGGCCGTTTTTGATAGCTTTCAGCAGGCTGGAGGCGGACGGGATGGTAGTCAAAGACACGGACGGTAAGTGGAGGTGGAACGGGCCGGCACTCGCGGAGAAGGACTTCGAAATTTCGGCTCCCTTGAAGGTGAGGCTCTACCGGGAGACGGATGTGAAAAATT
>CAZEBR010000024.1:24185-26980 GCA_964510375.1 Hadarchaeota archaeon (SeqCode)
CGACTATTTGAAGCGGATGGATTTTGTCGGGGAAGTATCCGTTGTAGAGAATTTTGGTGGGGCATGGACCGAAGACATTTCCGAGAAACTGGAGGGGTGTCGAGTCCGAGACATCACGAAGCCAAGCTATGAATCCGATACCGAAGATTTGCCCTCCGAATGGGAAAGTCTCGACGATGAGGGCATGACGGGAGTCCTGTACGACGGGACGTGTCTGAGGAGCGCATACCTAGACTTGATTCCCGAGGAGGAGCGGGACGAGGATTTCCTTCACCTGATTTTCACGGACCGCTTTTTCGGGACCTGGAAGCCGGCCACCCAGAGGTACCACGCAAGAATTAGCGTGTACGGTTTTCCGTCGGTCGTTTCGACGACAGGGATAGTCGATGCGCCCGCCAGGCCGAGGGGAATGTATAAAATCGAGAGGGAGGGGGACGGCTTGAAGATAACCAGGAGAGAGAACGAGAAATTTTTGGGAGATTACTCCGATTACGACGACGAGCGTCTGACCGAGATAATGAAGGGCTATGCCCTACAGGCTCTATCATATCATCTTTCCTCGTGGCCCTTCTGCGAGAACAACGAGTGCAGGCTTTACAATCCTCACGCCCAGACCAATCTGCTCAGGGCTCAGCTTTTCGAGTCGGAGTTCTGTGACGAGCACCGGGAAATTTTTTGATTTGATCTTCCCGGCAACGATTGATTAAAACGAGATCATAAAGTCGAGAAGATGATCATTATGCTGTTCAGTATGAGGAGGAGGGCTATCAGCAGGATCAGGACTTCGGACATGGGATCGTGTTTTCCCGCTTGATTTTTTTCCTCGGGACTCTCCGATTCTTCGTCGTCCGTCAAGACTTTGTCCTCCAGTTAGGGATTAATCTTCAAAGGACAAAAGTTTGTTTCCCGACGGGCGAGGATTTGGGTAAAAAAGTTCGGGCAAAATTTTGGAGCGGCTTGTTATTCCCCTCTGAATTCTATCCTGTCTCCCAGTTCGAGCCCGTGCTCGGGACATACCCAGGCAACCCTTTCGCCCGTTTCGACCTTCTTCGTGATTCTTTTCTGAATCGCTTCCCAGAATGGATCACCTCCTACATTAGGCATTATCTTAAGGTCCAAAGCTATTGAAGTTTCATCCTCGGTTTGGAGGGTGTGCCCCTCTTGCGGTCTCGAAACCGTTACTCCAGCTTTACGGCGGTGCCCGTGGCGTTTATCCACAGCATTCCTTCCGACATTTCCTCGTAGTCGAAGCTAACCCCGACGACGGCATCGGCTTCCAATTTTTCCGCGCCTTCTTCGAGGTCCTTGAGCGCTTCTCTCCTGCCTTCTCTGATGGTTTCTTCGTACTGTCCGGATCTCCCGCCGATTATGTTTCTGATTCCCGCGGTGAAGTCCTTCACGATGTCCGCTCCCATCATGGCCTCTCCGGAGACGACTCCAAGGTACTTCTTGATCTTGCTTCCCTCTACCGAGTTGGTCGTCGTGATGGTCATTTCGATCGAGATATCGGAATCTACCTCTTTGGTTCCGCTATCCTCTATTTTTGCGCCGCATTTTGGGCAGAATTTTGCGCCCTCTTTGATTTCGTCCCCACAGCTTGGACAATAAGTCATATTTTTTACCGGTGTAAGTTAGGCGACCGGGATATTAAGATTAATCCATCTATCATTTATTATCGGTCGAAATAATCGGAATTGAGAATATATCTTGATAATCAGCATTTGTTATCAGAGAGAATAATTGCAGTTTCGCAATCAAACTCACAAGCTCGATTAAGTATTTGAGGCTCGATTGCAACGAAACACTCTGGTAGGATGAGCGAAGATTACTTGGAAGATAGGGAGGATGGGGTCCTGCTGAGCGTTAAGGTTAACCCCGGGTCCTCCGAGTTTGAGGTGAAGGGAATCAACGAGTGGAGGGGAAACGTCAGGATATCCGTACCCGCGCCCGCCAGGGATGGAAGGGCCAACGAGGAGCTCTTGAACGGGCTCGAGTCCGTTCTCGGATGCGAGGCCGAGATAGTTTCCGGGCGGAGATCGCGTGAAAAGAAGATATTGATAGTGGGTTCGTCCATTTCCGAAATTTCCGACAAGCTCGGCCTGTGACTTTTGGCGAACATTTTCTCCGATGGAATCTAAACTGGCCGATCTGCCCGATTCGTAGACCTAAAATTTTAAATAGGGTTTTTCGAAATCCTTCGAAGGTTCCAATGAAAATAGAAAGGAAAAGGAAGGAGAATAGATCGGAATACCTGGTATGGAACGATTCGAGAAGCCAGATTATCGCCGGGGCGACTCTGAAGGAAGCGGACGACCCGGTACGGCTTGAAAGGATCGACGTGAAGAGAAACCTTCGGGACAACGGAATAGGGACCAAGCTTTTGAAGAGGATTCTGTCCGATTTTGATGATTCGGAAATTGTGGCCGAGGTTTTCAGCGCTCGCGTGGACTGGTACAGGCGCCACGGGTTCGAGCCGGAGGAAGAGCAGGATCAGCTTACCAAGCTTCGGAGGGCTCCGCAGTAGTTTCCGCCTCGGTAATCGAGAAATCCGATTTTTCGAGTTTACGTTTCTGACCCGTACCTTTTCCTTTTGGATGGATGAGAAACGATTTTTCTGACCCTAGAGTATCTAGAAATATATTTGCCCGATCCTCAGATGAGAGTGGCATTAATTGCCTTTTTCACGCTCAGAGGCAGATTGAACGTATATATAGAAGTCTTCAGAAAGCGACGTTCAGTAAGAGGGGAGGGAAGCTGAACGGTCGGGGGAGACCGTTCAGCTCGGGTTTAGGGTG
>CAZEBR010000025.1:0-14834 GCA_964510375.1 Hadarchaeota archaeon (SeqCode)
ACCTGACTTTCTCCCGTGATATTACAGAACGAAAGCGGATGGAAGAGAAACTGAGGAAGAGTGAAAAAAGATTTAGGAAGTTCTTCGAGGAAATGAATGACGCGGTATTTGTCTTAAGCCTTGAATCCGAAGATTATGCCGATATTATCGAAGCCAATCCCGCGGCGGAGGACCATACTGGATACTCGAGGGACGATCTGATCGGCATGAACATGCTCGAGGACATAGTGGTGAGTCCTGTTAGCCTCAATCAAGAGGAGATTGACGAGAGTTTAAGATCCGGGGAAACGGTAACCTTCTTGGAAAAACAGCAGAAAAAAGACGGGACCGAGATGTGGGTCGAACCCGTGGTTACGCCGATTGAATATAAAGGAAAAAATGCTGCGCTGTCGGTCAACCGGGACGTATCGGAGCGAAAGGAAAGGGATAGGGAGCTCCGCCGCAAGGAGAGCGCCTTGGAATCGGCGATCAATGCTGTTTCAATTAGTGATCCGGAGGGAAATTATATCTATCTCAATCCTGCTTGGACCGAAATGTTTGGATTTAAGGAGGAGGAAGCACTCGGCAAAAAACCGTTCGAGCTCATTTCGGATAAAGAGCTCATTGGAAAAATAAAGAATGTAATGAGGACCTTGAGGGAGGAGGGAAAGTGGCTTGGAGAGATGAAGGCAGAGCGAAAGGACGGTAGTAAATTTTGGGTTTTGTTGTCCGCAAGCTTAATAGAGGACGAGAGCGGAACTCCCCTCGGCGCGGTGACCAGCTACGTCGATATCGATGACCGGGTAAAAGCTGAGAAAAGACTGAAACGTTATAAGTCGGGGCTGGAGGCCTCGAAAGATTCTATTTACTTGATCGATAAGGATTATCGATATGTCTTTGCGAACGAAGAACATCTTTCACGGCTTTTGGGGGCAGGAAGAATTTCTCGAAAGAGCGAGGAGGAGGTTGTCGGGAGGAAGTACAGGAACATCCACGTAGAGGAAGAGGCGGACGAGGTCGAAGATAAGGTCGATAAAGTGATCGAGACGGGAGAACCCCAGAAAGCGGAGTACGAATTTCCCCATGTAGATAGGTGGGTAAACAGGACCTACAGTCCTGTTATGGACGAGAGGGCGGGCGGAGTGGAGAGTGTACTCGTGGTCTCCGAGGACATAACGGAGAGGAAAAAGACCGAAGACCGTCGCGAGTTTTTCCACCATCTCCTCAGGCATGACGTTAGGAACAGGGCACAGGTCGCAAACGAGTATCTAGAACTTTTGAGCAGGCGGGAACTTCCCGATGGAGCGGAGAGTTATGTGGAGAAAACCATTGAAGCCATCGACGATGCTATGGAGATTATAGAAAAGGTAAGAGATCTGAGGGAGATCGACGAGGAAAAAATTGGTGAGGTCGACCTGCGTCCCTTGATTGAGGATCTTATCAAGCGATTCAGGAGCGAACTTTCGGAAAAGAGTATAGATGTGGAACTGCTAGAATTTGATTACAGGGTGGTGGGCGGATCCCTCCTTGAAGAACTCTTCTCCAACTTGATCGAAAATGCGATTAGGTACTCGGGCTGTAGCAGGATAAGAATATCTGCGGAAGAGGAAGATGGCAATTGTGTGGTAAAGGTCGAGGACGATGGAAGGGGAGTCCCCGACGAGCACAAGGACAGAGTTTTCGATAGGGGTTTCAGCGAAGGGGAAACTGCAGGGACTGGACTTGGAACTTATCTCGTTAGAGAAATTGCCGAGAGTTATGACGGGTCTGTTGAAGTGAAGGATTCCGAGTTGGGCGGCGCAAGATTTGAAGTTCATTTGAAGAAGGTAACTCGAATATCCGAAGCATTTGGAGATGAGGATTAAAACTCGTTATCTGGACTCATTACGGATTCTCCTTCTCGGAGTTCAAAGTCTGGGATCAGAAAATTTTTCTGTCTTTGAGAATTTAGAAGTTTCTAGGAAGGCTAGGACTTCACTTTTACTCTCAATTTTCCGTAACCTTCCTCAAGTTGGACATCGTAGGGAGAAGAGTCAAAAACACCTTTCAAAAAGGATTTCACAAATCGCCTTGATTCTTTGACCTTTAGGATGAGCGTGTAAGAATCCTCGTTGTTCTTGCTGAGTCTGTACCAGCCCGCATGATTTATGTAATTTAGTACTTGATCAACATCGTCTATGCCTTTATCTCTGTACTCTTTCCAGTGCTGTCTCCCGATTTCGTAGGTTCTTTCCCAAAACTTCTCTGAGTGCTCTTCCACATCCGAAAAAAATGAGTCCCAAGACGCCGTGTCGAGAATTATATGCTCTCCCTTCGCCAAGGCGTCCAAATATACCCATAATGCGTGTAATGAGACTTCTCCTTTTTCGTTGATTACATCAAGATATTTCAGAGCCTTTCGAATGACCTCGGATTTTGAACTTCCGTATTTATCTCGTAATTTTTCGATGAGCTCAATGGCTTCCTTATTCAGAGAAACGCTCATGCGCTCGAACTTATTTTCTTTTTCCGAACTCATTTTTGAATTACCTTGGTTGACTTTTAATTTTCTACAGACTGGCTATCCACTGTTAGTTAATCACTATTTTCAGGTATTTAATGTTAAGAGAAAATTTGATGTCGTTTCGCTGTGTTCTTCTCAGCAGACTTTGTTTATTTTTTTATTGGGAATTTCTCTACGAATGTTATAAATAAGAATTAGGTTTAGAAAGATAAAAAATCGTAGAAAAGGAAATTAAGCCTTCTCTCCTTCTAAAATTGGATAATTTCCGGATTTATATAAATACGGAGGCACGCGTGTTATCAAAAGTTGTTAGGCGGCTTGGGTCGATATAGATAAAATGGAGAAAGACTTTTTGCGCCACCTTATTTAGGGTACTGATAACGGGAATATCGAAGAAGCGTGGACGTGAACCCGTCCTTTTCAGGAAATCACTCGAAAGTGGTATCATCATCGGAAAAGCTTAAAGTGAGAGTAAAGTCCGATAAAAGTAATGCGGATAGCTGATAGACCGGTAAGCACTAAGGTACCTGTCCAAGTGAACAAATTAGGAGATATTTAAAATACACGTGCCGGGGTGGCAGAATCTGGCAATGCGCCAGCTTGGAGAGCTGGTGGCCGTTTATGGCCTTCTGGGTTCGAATCCCAGCCCCGGCGCCATTTCCTTTTGGATGTTTTGTTTTCAAAAAAAGAGCTGGAAGCAGGAATCACCATCTATTCCTACGCTTTATGCTTCAGAATCCGGCTTCAATTCTTCCGGAATACCCGATTCGCATGGTACATCGGTCTGACAGAAACCGCATCCATATCCTTCAAAACCGAAATGCCTCTCCACGTAGTCTCTGGTCATATCGACGTATTTCCTGCATAGCGGCTTGTCGTGACCTTCTTCCTGAGTGATAGCGTCTATCGGGCATCTTTCGATGCATTCTGAGCAAGTACCCTTCTGGTAGTATAGGCAATAGGCGTGATGGTCGTCGTACGGGCGATCGTCGGGCTCGACGTAGATGTTTGCTACCACGCTCCCCGCTCGCATCGCCTTTCCGGCTTCGGTTATCAGGCCGTCGCATAGACCGAAGGTACCCAAACCGGCCGCATACGCCGCGTGGCGTTCGCTCCAGGTGGATGCCATTTCGTACTTATCGGAAATTTGAATTTCCCATAGCGAGGAGAGCTGGGGTGCAACCGCCTCTACGCCCCTATTCTCGAGTTTCTTTACCATACGTTTCCTGAGTTTAACGTTGGCTTCCTCCCCGAAAATTCTGCTTCTCGCCCATCTTTCGCTCGGGAAATAAGTTTCATTTCCGTGGTCTTCCTTGGTTTTTTCGGTCTGTGGGAGAATCCAGCTTATAACGGTCAGATTTTTTGGGTTGAACTCCTTGTTCTGATATTTGTCACTCAGGTATTTGTCGGGTGGAATGAAAAATTCTCCTATGTGTTCCTTGTACTCTTCCTGATAAAGAGGATCGGCGGCGTTGCTAAAGCCCACAAGCGGTTCCTTCCAGGCGGGTTCATCGTTCCATTTCTGCAGGGTATTTTCTGGTCCGGAAATGAAATCTTTGATTTCTTCGGTGATCCCCTTTTTGCTTGTTTGGCTCATTGGTTATCGGACCAAGACCATTCCCTATAAATGTTGGACCATATTTAGTAAGTCTAGTTTCTATTTTGAAGCCCCCTAGAAGAAGTATCGTGGAATCTATTTTGACATTGGGAATTTAAACAAAGTCCCCCTGCTGGATTTATATAAAGGGAACGAGCTTTGTTCCGTTTGGTTCCAATGACTTTTCTTCAGTCATAGGTAAGATGAAGAATTCTGAAGCAGAAACGATAATATAGAGCAAGTAGCCATCAGTTGATAATACCCGTTCATATCAGCAAGTGGGTAACATCTGATGGAGAGTATGCATCTGGATACTTCCAGCACGTGAAGACTCTCCAGAACCCGGAAGAGTTAGTCATTCCGGAGAATATGACGGCACGTTACGACCTAGATTGAAGTAATTAAGCTGCGTCCATGCCGGCGCGGCCCTCTATTTTTCTTTTTTCGGTTGGAATTCGTCTTTTTTCAGAGTTTTACGCTTTCTCCAGACGAACGTCAAATCTTGCGCCGCCGAGTTCCGAGTTCCTCGCTATGACGTTTCCTCCGTAGTTTTTAGCTATCTCTTTTACGAGATACAGTCCCAGACCGGACCCCCCGGTTTCTTTTCCTTTGAATCCTCTCTCGAAGATTTTTTCCCTGTATTCACTAGGAATTCCCTGGCCGTCGTCCTCCACAGTAGCAGTGACAGTGCCATCTTCGACCCTGCCGTGGATTTTGATTATATCGCAGTCTCCGTGTTCGATTGAGTTCTCGACTAAGTTCGAGAACAGTTCTTCTAGGAGGGAACCTCCCCAAACTTCTATTTCTTTTTCTTGACATTCCAGTTCGATATCCTTTTTCTCGAATACATCTCCGTGTCCGTCGATCGCTTTCTTAATCGTAGAACATAGGTCGATCTTGCTCGTCTCCTCTTTTCCGGACAGTTTTCTCAGGGTCCTTACCTTTTCGATTATCTCTCTCCCGTCTTCGACGGCTTCTTCCGCCTTGGAAAGGTGTTCCTCCACTTCTTCGGATAGGTTGTAGTCCTTGGCGAGTTCAAGATATCCTTGCGTGATTTGTATCTTGTTTCCGACATCGTGTCTCAAAAGAGAATGGAGAAAATCTTCCTTTTTTTCCGCTTCCTTCCTTTCTCGTATTTGTTTTTCGAGCTCGTTTTTTCGATAAACCAATTTGAGGTGGGATTCGACGAGCTCTTTAAACTGCTTTATCAAGTTTTCGTTTTTTTCGCTGAAGCGGTTCTCCTCCGAGTCGAGTACACAGATGGTCCCGAAAATGTCCCCCTCGGGCCATTCTAACGGGAATCCCAAGTAAGAGATCATTCCCAGCTCGACGTCGGGGCTGTCTTTCCATCTCTCGTCTTCCCGAGCGTTTGGGACAAGGAGCTTCTCTCGAGATTTGATTACCTCTTCGCAGTAAAGCCCCGCGAGCCGTTCCATATCTCCGGCTTCGTAAGGGTTTTCCTCGGAATCGCTGGCCCTGAAAACTTCTATTTGGGGCGGTTTGACCCTCATGATGAGCGCTGCAGAAACACCGATAAGTTCCGCCATTATGTTGACGATTTTCTGCCATTTCTCGACAATCTCCTCGGGAATTTCGACATCTTTCGTTTCGAGATAAGTCATGCTGTTTTCTCCACAGCCTTTTTGAGATAAATATTAAACCTCGGCCCTCCGAGTTCGGAGCTTTCGACTTCGATTTCCGCTTCGTTGTGTTCTGCCAGTTCTCGGATCATGTAGTATCTGGCCCCGCCGGCACCGGCGGTCACCCCATCGTAGATATCTCCTGAGAAGATACTTTGGATGTCACTAACCAATTTTTTTCCGTTATCTTCGACTTTTAGCTGCATTTTTCCATCTACATTTCTTACATCGATTTTGATCATATCACATTCCGAGGTTTGAATTCTGGTTTTGAGAATTTGTGAGAGGAGTGTGGTCAGAGAGTAGTCTCCCTTAACTGGTCCAACATCATCTGAAAAGTTTGAATCAATTTTGACCTTCTCCGTTTCAGACAAACCGGAAATATTGTTTATCGCTTGCTCTAGAACTTTTTTGATATTTTTCTCAGTAATCAGTTTTGTATCCTCTATCTCTTCGAGTTTTTTTGCCAGTTCGAGAATTTCGTCCGCTTCTCTACCGAGTTCTGTAGCTTTAGTCAGGTATTCCTTATGTTTTCCCGGAATCTCTGACTCTTCGAGCAATTGTAGGTACCCCATTAATGCCTGGCATTTTGTCTCTAAATCCTTCTTGATCAAAGTATTCAGGAATTCCTTTCTTTCTTCTGTTTCTCTCCGGTTGGTAATATCTTGTAATGTTTCTACAGCTCCCACTGTTTCCCCGTGCGGATTTTTTATCGGTGCAGCCGTAAAGTAAATCCATTTTCCCTTTCCATCTAATTGTGGGAAAAAGTCTTCCCCCTCGTAGGCGCCATCTATAAGCGAGGATTTTCGGCATTTTTTCCCATACTTCTCTTTAATTTTTTCTTCGGACGCATTCTCCAGAATTAGGTCAGCTAAAACGGGTCTTTCTTGGTCGTAAAATGCCTCCCATTGTCTTTTTGTTCCTTTTATTTCTTCTTCCGGTATGCCCGTCAATTTTTCGCAGGCTCTGTTCCAGTGGGCTATTCTATGATCTTTGTCAATAACAAAAATTGGTACGGAGCTTCCCTGAATAATTTGGTGTAGTCTTTTTTTGTTTTTCTGAAGCTCTTTTTTCGTATTCTTTCGTTCTGTGATGTCTGTGATGAAGCCTTCGAGGAATTTTAATTCGCCGCTTTCGCTGAAAATTCCTCTGCCTTTTTCCCAAACCCATTTTTTTTCTCCCCCTTTGGTTTCGATCCTGTAGGTTATTTTGAAGGGTTCTTTTTTCTCCAAAGCCGATTGGACCTCTTTCCACACCGACTCTCGGTCTTCGGGGACGATTATTTCTCCGTAGGGCACCTCTTCGTCTTCAATCAGGTCCTCGGGGTCGTAACCTGTCAAGGCCCTACAGCCCTCGCTTAAAAACTTCATCGTCCAGTTTCTATTGTTTAAACAACGATAAGCCATGCCCGGGAGGTTGCTGAGCAGTGTCTTTGTTTGTCTGTGTTCTTCCTTTAGGTTTTCTTTGAGCTCTTCCTCTTTTCTCTTTAATCTGGTTCTTGTGATAATGTTCTCCTTCATGCTTTCGTAGTGTTCCCAAGTTATCTCTCCGTCCATTTTAGCCTTGAAGATTCTAGGAGACATATAGTAGGGATTTTTATGGAGGTCATTATAGATTAGTGTTTTAGGATGGGTTCGGAGTACGTCCACCAGTATTTCTGCCGGAAATTTGTTTTCGTTGTACTGACATAGTGCGGTGACTTTACTTCCGGGGAGGAACTCGTTCAGTTTTGATTCGTATTCCATTAGTCTCTCTACACCGGGCATGTCGCTGAAGAACCAGGTCATCTCCCCGGTCGCTCTCAAGCCGTCGTAGCCGTCTTCCAGGGCGTCTTCTTTCGCATCATTAAGCAAGCTAATCATTTTGTCCGGATCAAAACGACCGTTTTTCAAATAAGACTCGTTCTTAGTCAGAAACTCAAACTGACCCGATTCTATAAATTTATCTACATCGAATCCCCGGCTCTTGAAACCGTCCAAGACTTCCTCTTTTGTCCGGTCGTCGAATGCATATAGGCACTTCTCGTTCCGCTCTATGCCGATTGACATAAAAGAGGATAGTGCGGAAAGTTGCTCTTCGGAGTTTCTATAGATACAGCATATATGACTACCTGAGCCCTGGGTTTCAAATTCTTTAAGTAATCTACCCCCGATTTAAATTCCCCCTTACCAGAACTTGTGTTTATTCCTTAATTTATATTTAAGGCTTATATTTGAAGTTAGAGGGTTAAATACGGGTAAATTTTGATGGGCTCGGAAAAATAGCGGAATGAATTTTAATAATATTAGTAAGTCGTTACAATGGTCCTTCGCTGAAAAATTCTCTTTTCAGGTTTTTTCTGCAGTAACCAGTCGGCCTGCAAGCCTCAGGTCTATCGATTAAATCATGAATGGCCTTCTCTCTGTCCACTTCTCCCTCCCTCACTTCTTTGGGTAGATACTTCAAAGTCGGAACTTCTTCGATTTCCGAATTATGGTTTTCCAGATGTTCCGCCAGCTCTTCGTGTCTTTTCTTTAAGGATTTCAGTTCGATAAGGCCAGCTTTTGCCAGCGTGGTGAGGTTTTTTCTGTGCTTCTCGCAGTTTCCATACTTCGGTTTTGTTCTCTCCAGAGAGCCCTTCAGAGCGTGGATTTCCCTATGCTCCCCGGCTATATGTTGCGTACACATAAATTTTGGATCTATCATCCACATTCGCAATATTCACACTTCCCTACCTATTGATAATATTGTGAGAGTTTTTCTTTTGAATGTCAAAGACAGTTACTGTGTCTATCTAGTCGTCCCAGAATCCGTGCGTTCTGGCGTACTGCCTTTCCGCGTTTAAGATTTCCCGATAGAAGTCGTCCTCGGTTTCCGGTTGCATTCTTATTATTCGGGAGGCGGTTGCGGGTCCCACACCCCGACCTGCCATTGCTATTATAGCCTCCTTCCCGTGGGTTAGAATCATGTTGCCAGTGTCCTTGACCCTCTTGACTCTGTGGCTCTCGTCCTCGTCTAGCTCGTCTCCCCTTCTCTCCTTCTCGAGAAGTTTCTTTACTTCTTGACCCCTTCTCGGTATCAAACCTAGGAACTTGGCGCCGCAGTTTCCGCATTTGGGTTCGTCGGGTAGCCTTCGGACTTTCGTTAAAGAGGACCAGTCGAGGCAGTTGAGGCATAGGAGTTTGACTTGAGTATTTTTGAGCCTCCTTTTGAGCGCTTTGAGAATTTCCTTTTCGGCGCGCTCTGGCACCACTAGTTCTCCGCTCAGGGCGAGTTCGTTCAGCACGGGAAGACCCATTGGCGTAGGCCCTTCCCTGTAGCCTCTGTCTATTTTATTTATTTCCACGTTTCCCTCGCGTAGTGATTCGATCAACTGTTTGACCCTGGATAGATCCAATTTTTCCTGTTTCACTTCCCTTTCGGCCTCCTTCCACAGCGGAGTGTTTCTGTATGCCTCCACTAATCGGTCTCCACTGATTTTCGAGTAGTCCGCGTCCTTTTCTATAGCTCCGAATCTCTTTGCCACGTGGAGAAGCCTCCAGCGAAATACGGAACTCTTCTCCAGAATTTTTTCGAGGAGCGGTTCCACGTATTCGGGTTCCAGCTCCCTAAGGGTCTTTTCTACAACTTCCGCTTTCTTTTTCTCCGGGAATCTGAACGCTATTCTGTACGGATCGGTCTTTATCCTCACGCTCGCCCCCAGTTTGGTGGTCAGGAGCGCCGACAGTATTTGGCCAAACGTCCGGTTACCGTTCGTTCCCAGGGGGACGTGCAGTACTGCGAAGTCCTTGTAAGTTTCGAGTAGTAGGCCCTCGTGAGTCGGTATGAAAGCTTCATCTTTCTGTTCGCGGAGATATTCTACCGTCCATTCCATGGCTTCCTCTTCAACTGGATACGTTTTTTTGAGCTCCCCGGCAATTTCTTCCCCCGGCTTGTCATCCTTCAATCTTTCTTTTATCGAGTGGCGGAGCTTTCCTACTTCTTCCGAAGTTCCTGAATCGACCGGGATTAGTTCTCCCTCCCACGCGGGGATGGCGCCGTAGGGATCGTCGATGGGTTCTACCCTTACCTTGTCGTCCTCTATTTCCACCACCCTCCATGCTTGCCCCTGACAGATGAAGGTCACTCCGGGCTCGGCTTTGTCGACGACAAATTCTTCGTCCAAGGTTCCGATCGATTCGTTCGTGACCATGTCCTCTATCCGGAATCTCTTTATGTCTGGTATCATCGAAAGGGTGTGATAATAGTATTTCCAGGATCTCTTTCCCCGGCCTATTTCGTCCCCGTCCCTCCAGAGCACTCCCTGATTCTGCAACTGTTCGACGACATCCTGAAAATCCTCCCATGATAGGTTGCGATAGGAGTAGGATTTTTTGACGTTTTCGAAAATTTCGTCGGGATCGTCAACCCCGTCCAGATTAAAACCCACGATCTGGTGGGAGAGCACGTCGAGGGCGTTTTCGTGAATCTTAGTGCGTTCTATTTCTCCGGCTAGCGATTTCCTGCCGATGACTCCGGACTCTATTACGTCGTCGGGGTCCGTTGCGATCACGACCCCGTTTGACGCCTCCCCGATTTCGTGGCCGCTTCTCCCGACCCTTTGAATCAGCCTTTTTACCTGTCTCGGTGATCTGTATTGAATCACGAAGTCGATATTTCCTATATCTATTCCTAGTTCCATCGAGGAAGTGCAAATGATACTTTTCAGCTTCCCGTCTCGAAAGTCCTCTTCCGAGGATATCCTGTATTCCTTGGAGAGCGAACCGTGATGCACGCTAACGGGAAACTCGGAGTCCCAGAATTTCAGTCTCGATCCGAGCGTCTCGGAGGCCTCTCTCGTGTTCACGAATGTTAAGGTGGACTCGTGTTCCTCTATCAGGTTCTTGACCCTTCGGATTCTGGCTATCATCGAGGGTTCTGCGTTCAAATCCTCCGAAAGCTCCGCGTCCTCCTCCGTCGGCATTGGGCTTTCCACTTTCAGGTCCATCTCTTCCGCGGAGTATGTGTCCACCATTTCTACTTTTCTCTCTGGGCCTACCAGAAATCTACTGATCTCTTTCTCGTTTCCCACCGTCGCCGAGAGTCCGACCCTCTGGAAGTTTTGGGCTAGTCTTGCAAGCCTCTCTAGGGCCAAAGTGAGTTGAGTTCCTCGCTTGCTTTCGGCCAGTTCATGTATCTCGTCGACCACCAACCACCTGACCTTTTTCAGGTGCTCCTTCATTCTGCTCCCGGGTAGGATTGCCTGGAGAGTTTCCGGGGTGGTTATGAGCATGTCTGGGGGGTTGAGCGCCTGTTTTCTCCTCTGGTACTGGGTGGTGTCCCCGTGCCGCACCTGTATTTCTATGTCCAAGTGCTCCTGCCATCTTTTGAGCCGGTTGAGCATGTCCCGGTTGAGAGCCCTGAGGGGTGCTATATAGATTATTTTAATGCCCTCTTCGGTGTCCGCCCTCATGTACTGGCTGAAGATCGGGAGAAGGGCCGCCTCCGTCTTCCCGGTTCCGGTGGGGGCTATTAGAAGACAGTTTTTTCCATCTAGGAGTTTCGGAATAGCTCTTTCTTGAACGGGCGTGGGTGCACTTATGCCCAGTTCGCTGAGTGGATTCTTGACTGCTTCGTGGAGACTTTTGAACTGATCCATACTTCTTTCTACTCGTTCTTCCTTTAAGTGAAAAGGTTTCTAATCTATGATCAGGTCTTCTAGGGGCACGCGATTTGAACTCGGTTTTTCTCCCGGATGACCGAAACACAATAGCGCCATTAATTCCAGATTGGAGCCCGTTTTTACCACTTCGCCGACGCATTCTTTGTGGTTGAGTATCTCTCCGTTCCAGACCGCCCCTAAGTTCAAGGAGTGGGCCGCAAGACACATGTTTTGACAGCAAGCTCCGATGCTCTGTACGTCCTTTGTTCGGTCGTAGGTGGATTCGTCGTCCAAGTATACGAGAACGAGTAATTGGGCGTCCTTCACCACGTCGGTGTAATGAGTGCATTCGGCTATTCTATTTTTTTCTTCCTCTCCCCGGATTACCTTGAATTTCCAAGGTTGGTTGTTTTTTCCCGAGGGTGCCCATCTCCCGGCCTCGAGTATCTTCTCGATTTTTTCGTCTTCGATTGGTTCTTCCGTGAAGCTTCGGACAGTTCGTCTTTCTCTTATGGATTCTAATATCTCGTTCATACTCTCATTTTTCGTTTTTCTTAGGTATTGTAAAAATGTGCAGTGGTCGATTTTTATGTACTCAAAAAAATATTTTTACTCTCAGGAGTCAGCAGATTTAAGAGCATGAATATTTCTGAAGAAAAGAGTGTCATAAGACGGGCCGCTCTCGTCCTGATTTCTATAAATCTTGGGCTCTTTCTACTCAAGTGGATTCCCACTTTGTTTTATCCGTCGGTATCGGTGCAGGCGGATGCGTTCAATTCGCTCGGGGATTTTGGATATTCTCTCCTCTTCTGGCTGGGCTTGGAGATATCTATAAGGCCGAAGGACGAGCCACATCCCCACGGGCACGAAAGATTTGAACCCTTTGTCTCTCTGGCCGTGGCCATAGCGATTACCATCACCGGAATTTTAGTTGTTAGAAACGCAGTCAGGAGCATTTACAATCCCACCTATTCGTTCTCGATCTCCTTTGTCATAGTTTTGCTAGTATCGGCAGCTTTGAAATTCTGGCTCTCTTATTACCTTGAGGATAAAGGGGAAGATATTGATTCCACGGCTTTAAGATCCTCTTCTCGCGACGCTAGAGCAGACGTTATAGCTTCATTTTCCGCTTTAAGCGGCGTATTGGGGGCTTTTACCGGTTTTGTTTTTCTGGACGCATTGGTAGGATTTATAGTTTCTTTTTGGATATTTAGAGCGGCTTATGAGATAGCCAAGGAGAGCTTTGGATTCCTGACTGGAGCGTCGCCCCCGGAAGTTATCGTTGAGGATATAGAGGATGTTTTAACGGACGAAGAAAAAGTAATATCTTACCACGACCTCGAAGCACATTACGTTGGGCCCGAAATTCACGTTTCGGTCTCGGTTCACCTGTCTAAAAACCTTCGTCTAGAAAAGGTCCATGAAATTGAAGAGGAATTGAAGGAAAAGCTCACAAAAATAGAGGACGTTGAATCAGTTTATCTCCATCTGGAACCCGGGCAATAGGAGTTCGGATCGGATGATAAGCTGTAGGAAAACTCGCTCCGTTTTTTGGTTAAAACTAAGTGGGTTGAGAAAATAGAGTTACAGGGATAGAACATGTTGATGACTCCTGGGCCTACTGAAGTACCCGAGAGGGTAAGAAACGCCATGGCTCGCCCTATTCAAAATCCCGATATGGACGAGGACTTTTTTGATTTCTATCACGATCTTGAAGAAAAAGTTAAGGAGGTCTATCAAACCAAGGATGACGTCATTGTGTTGGGTGGGGAGGGGATTTTGGGACTTGAGGCGAGCATAGCTTCGACTATAGAGGAGGGAGATAAGGTACTCTGTATTTCGAATGGAATTTATGGAGAGGGTTTTGCTGATTTTGTGGAGATGTACGGGGGGGAGCCGGTGCTGTGCGATTTTCCGTACGGCGAACGAATCGATCCCGAGGCAGTAAAGGACATGGTCGAGGATGAAGACTTTGAAGTTGCCACGATGGTACATTGTGAAACCCCTACGGGAACTATAAACGAAATTGAAGGTGTTCTATCCGTTCTCGAGGATGAGGGGATTATCACTGTCGTAGATGCGGTCTCTTCTCTCGGCGGGACGCAGGTTCCCGTTTCCAAGATCGATATCTGTATCGGGGGCTCACAGAAGTGTTTCAGCGCTCCACCCGGTTTGACAACTCTGTCGGTGAGCGAGAAGGCGTGGAATACTATAATGGATAAGGAGCAGGACACATTCTACTGCAACTTGGGAATTTGGAAGCAGTGGTTCGATGAGGAGTATTTTCCCTATACTCACTCCGTGTCGAATTTGTACGCTCTGGACGAGGCCTTTAACATGATTTTGGAGGAGGGACTGGTGGAGGTCTTCCGGAGGCATGAAAAATCGGCGAGGCGATGCAGGGAAATGGCTGCCGATATTGGTTTAAGTTTCTATCCATCCGAGGAAAGTCTGAATTCTCCTACCGTCACGGCTTTACATGTCGAGGATAGGGCCAAGGAGTTACAGGAGAGAATGAGGGAGGATCATGATATACTGCTGGCCACCAGTCTCGGCGATCTGCAGGAAGACATTTTGAGGATAGGTCACATGGGGTACAACGCAGATATAAAAAAGGTCGAAAGGGTGATGAAGGCTCTGTCGGAAGTCGTCACCGATCTGGGCCTTTAATCTTCTAGGTATATAGACTGTTCCCGGCGCTTCCCGTGTGCTCGCAAAGCTCTCCAATTACCTCGGAGATTCTGTCCCTGATCTTTCTTGAAACGACCCGCGGATCGAAGTGGGATTTGTTTGGAGACCAGTCGGAATCCGAGAAGAAACCCGCTCTATCGTCCTCTACTCCTTCTGGTGGAACGATCGAGTCCGCGTGTTCCCTGTAGAAGTCGAAAGCCGTCCTCGCGTACTCGTACTGGTATCTAGTGTCCTTGTTTAACTTACAGATTCCGTAGTTCATGAGATCCTTTTCCTGTTCCGGGAGGAGACCTGAGGACCCGTGAAGGACTAGCGGTATATCGTGCCCGTTTTCTTTTAATTTCTCATTTACAGCCTTTGCGATATCGGGTCTGAGTTTCATTTCTTTGCCCTTTGAAACTCCGTGTTGCGTTCCGACGGAGATGGCCAATAGATCGCATCCCGTCCTTTCCACGAATTCGACCGCTTCTTCGGGGTCGGTGTAAAACGCTTCCGAAGATTCTACCTTGTCTTCGACACCCTTAATTTTTCCTAGCTCCGCTTCAATCAGAATATCTCTATCCTTTTCTCGGACCATGTCTTTGACTTTTTTGCTTTGCTCTATGTTCTCTTCGAAGGGCTTCTTAGAGGCGTCTATCATTATGGACGACGGGATGTCGAGGTCTATACAGGTTTTGATAAAGTTCATGTTGTCCGGCTTGAGATGGTCCATGTTGAGGAATACGCCGATATCGTAATTTTCGGCCATCGTTTCGATGTAGCTACCCATGACTTTCAGTCCGGCTACTTGATCCCCGTTGCCGG
>CAZEBR010000025.1:14844-26407 GCA_964510375.1 Hadarchaeota archaeon (SeqCode)
TTGGAGCACGAGATCCGAATCCTTTTTTTCGGACCCGTCTAACAGTCCCAGAAGAATGTTGGGTTCGGCGACATTGCTTGCTATGAAGCCGTAGTTTTCCTCTTTGGCCTTCTTGTAAACCTTCCTTAATTCTTTCCCGCTTTTGAATGGCATTTTTATACCCCTTTTCCTTGTGTTTTCTTTTTTGATTCCTAAAACATTTCCGTATTTTGGTCGATAGGTTTATATGATAAAATCCCATATTGAAGCCCTTGATAAGGGTTCTAAACGTTGATCCTCAACACCCTTATTAGGGAATTTCCTCAAGATTAGGTAAGAATGAGGTTTGTGTGAGAATGCCCGGAGAAAAAAATGAAGGAAAAATGAAAGGTATAGTCAGAGTAGCAGGCAGGGATTTAAAAGGAGAGCGAAGAATCCAGGCGGCTTTGAGCGGCCTCAAGGGAGTTGGTCCCTCGATGGCCAGAGCAATTGTCCATGCTTCGGATATAGAAGGCACTCAGAAAGTCGGAAATCTGGAAGACGAGGAAGTGGACCAACTGGAAAAGGTTTTGGGCGACCCAATCGAACACGGGATTCCTGAATGGATGGTAAACAGGCGGAAGGACTATGAAACCGGCGAAGATCGACACCTTATCGGTGGGGACATAGAAATGACCGAGAGGGAGGATATCGAACGTGAGAAGGATATCAGGAGCAGGCGAGGTATCAGACATCAGCGAGGTTTGCCCGTTAGAGGTCAGAGAACTCGGTCCACCGGTCGTAAAGGAATGACCGTCGGAGTCGAAAGAGAAAAATTAAAACAGAAACAGAAGGAAGAGGAAGAACAAGAAGAGTAGGTGATTATGCATGGGAGATCCAAAGAGACTTCGTAAGCAGTATGCGACCCCGCTTCGGCCCTGGGATAGTGAAAGAATAGAGATGGAAGCGGATTTGATATCAAATTACGGATTAAGATCCAAAAAGGAAGTGTGGAAAACTGAAACCATCCTGCGTAACTTTAGAAGGGAGGCGAGGAAGTTGATGGCTGCTTCGGGGGAACAGGCCGAGAAGGAGTCACGCCAGTTGCTGGGAAGGATGCGAAAGCTCGGTTTACTGGATGAGGATTCTACCATCGTGGATGTTCTTAGGTTGGACATTGAGGATGTTCTCTCGAGGCGATTGCAATCAGTGGTCAACGAAAGGGGTCTTGCTCAAACTCCGGATCAGGCTCGGCAAATGATAGTTCACGGTCACATAATCGTTGGGGATCGGAAGCTGAACGAACCGGGATACCTTGTTTCGGTGGAGGAGGAGAAGGAACTTGGGTTTCATGACAATTCCTCTTATAAGGGACGAGTGAAAGAAGACGTTGGATCGTCCGAAAATACTGAGGTAAAGGAGGAAGCATAGGATGGCGGAAGATGAAAAATGGGGAATTGCGCACGTGTATGCCTCTTTCAACAACACTATTATTCACGTGACCGATATGACCGGGGCCGAGACGATTGCTCAGTATTCAGGTGGAATGGTTGTTAAAAATGATCGGGAGGAGTCCTCACCCTATGCGGCCATGAAGGCGGCCGATTTGGCAGCTGAGGAGATCCAGGACAAGGGTTTTACGGGAGTTCACGTTAAAGTTCGAGCCCCCGGAGGCAGTGCCTCTAAGAGCCCGGGTCCGGGCGCTCAAGCCTCGATTAGGGCTTTGGCAAGAGCCGGGCTTCAGATAGGTAAGATAGAGGATGTCACTCCAATTCCCCACGATGGTACTAGGAAGAAGGGTGGGGGCAGAGGAAGAAGAGGATAAAATTGGTGTTATTGAATGGATATTGAATTGAGAAAATCGGAAGGCGATGTATTAAAGTTCTTGCTCACAGATGCTACGCCGGCCTTTGCAAATTCGATAAGGAGGACAATTCTCCAAGGTATTCCGGTCATGGCAATCGACGAGGTCGAAATTTCCAAGAACGATACGGTGATGTCCGACGAGATTTTGGCCCATAGGCTGGGACAGCAGCCCCTCTTTACTCCTGAAGGTTACCTTCTACCCTCCGAGTGCGACTGCAGGGAGGGCAGGTGCCCGAACTGTAGCGTCGATCTCACGCTGGAAGTGGAGGGACCGGGAGTGATAAGGGCTGGAGATATGGAGCCTTCGGATCCCGAAGCGGCGCCGGTTCAGGGAGACAGCCAGATAGCTAGGTTGGATGAGGGTCAAAAGTTGGAATTCACCGCCATCGCTCGGTTGGGGCTCGGCGAGGAACACGCCAACTGGCAGCCCGCCGTGGCCTCTTACAAGTACATGCCCGTGCTGAATATTGACCAGTCGGCACGTGATGATTGGACCGAGTGTGTGGATGCCTGTCCCGAGGACATTTTGAAGGTCGAGGACGGCGAACTGGCGGTCACGGACATCGAAGAATGCACGATGTGCGAGGCCTGTGCCGATGCCTGCCCCGACGCCATAGAGGTCAGCGAGGACCCCACCAAGTTTATCTTCAGAATCGAGGGTACCGGAGCGATGTCTCCGGAGAGGATTACGAGGAAGGCCATAGAGATATTGAAGTCGAAGTGTGAGGAATTCGTGGAACAGATGGAGAGATTCTAGGAAAATTTTCCTCCTTTTTTGACGAATTGGAGCTTTAATACAGGACTGCTCATAAAGAGAGGTGTCGGTATGAGTCCCAAAATAATTTCTTTTGATTTGGATGGAACTCTGGCCAAACCCGATCTGGTGGACAGGTTCTGGTTTGAGGAAGTCCCCCGGCTATATGAAGAGCGCCATGGTGTGGATTTTGACGATGCTTTGGGTTTGGTTCGGAAGAGCTACGATGAAATTGGTCCTGAGGACCCTCGTTGGTACAGGCCCGAATATTGGTTCGACAGGTTCGGCTTGGAGGAGGACCCTTACGAGGTAATTGAAGGTATCAGCCACGAGGTAGATTATTTTGAGGATGCTTTAGAAGTATTGGAGAGGTTATATGGCACCTACGAGTTGATAATAATTTCGAATGCTCACAGGAAGTTTCTGGACGTGCAGGTGAGGGGTATCGAGGATTACTTTTCTAGGACCTACTCATGCGTGTCCGACTTGGATAGGATAAAGAAGGACACGGAAGTGTACGAACGCATATGCGACGAGATCGGAATTTCCCCGGAGAACCTCGTGCACGTGGGCGATAACCCCAAATTTGACCGCGATTTACCGAAGCGGATAGGGATAAGGGCATTTCTTGTGGACAGGACCGATTCCGCGGGTGACGGCGCCGACGTCTTGACCGATCTTAGGGAGATTTTGGACGAGATAGCCGAGGAATCTCCGAGTCAGTAGCCCCGGCGATATCTCCCGGTCCAAGAGATGGCGAGTATTTAATTGTTTCGAGCTTTAGAGCGTAGATATTCGGTTGCCTTGCTCGTGCTCTCCTCCCACGTTGGCAACTCTTCGTATCTTTCTCTGGCCCTCTCACTCATGCTTTTCAGACTTGAGCGGTCTTTCATCCTTTCCATGTACTTCGAAAGCTTTCCTACGTCACCGGGATCGGTTAGATATCCTTCTCTCCCGTGCTCTATGATCTCGGAGGCTCCTCCTCTGTTGGGGGCAATCACGGGAAGACCGTATCCCAGGGCTTCCACGTAAACGATTCCGTAACCCTCGTAGAGAGAGGGTACCACCAGGAAGTCGCTCTCTCTGAAAACTCCATCGAGCTCTTCGTCCGGAATGGACCCGGTCAGGTCCACTCGGGAGTCCAGTCCCCTCTCTTCGATTTCTTTGCGAACCGTACGGGTGTATTCCTTGTCGGCTTTTCTATCGCCTACTACTTTGAGGGACAATCCCTCCACGTTGTCCAGAGCCCTTATTATAGTAGTGATTCCCTTCCGGGGTATGATGTTCCCCACGAAAAGTGCCCGCCCGTTTCCCTTTTCGGGTTTCTTCTCGTACTTTGGTTCTATGTGGTCCTTTCCTGGGAGAGCGATCGCCCCGTCCGCACCGGCTATCAGGGACCTCACGTCCGATCGAGTCGTTTTGCTGGTGAAGATGAATCCATCGATGGTTTTCAAATACTTCTTCTCAAAGAACCTGTAGGTTTTTCTCAGCTTGTCGCTCGCGCCCAAAAATGACAGATGATGGACGATCGAGAGTATGGGGTATTCTATCTCTCCTCGCAGTTTTTCGTTGAGGTGAAATAATGACGGGTGGTTCAGTTCGTCCTGTAGGAGCACGTCAGCATTTAGATTTAGCAATCTTTCGTAAAGTCCCTCGTCGAAATTATCCCGAATGTTTTCGAAGTAACCACTGTTTTCGAGGGACAGTATTTCTACTTCCTCTCCCTCTTCCCTTAGGTGTTCCACCAATTTTCGATCGTAGAGGTATCCACCCGTGGTCTGATTCAGAGTTCCGTAGATTAGGAGTCCGATTTTCAACTTTCCGGTTCTCCACTATAGGATGCGTATGCATCCTCGTTTTCCCAAATTTTGACTCTCAGAATGGATATATTTCGGGGGTCCAGTCCGGACTCTAGCTTTTCCCAAACAACTCTCGAAAAGTTTTCCACCGTCGGATTTGTTTTCTCGAATTCTGGCTGTTCGTTGAGCGGTTTCTCCTCGAGTCTTCGGATAAGAGGGTCCAAAACTGACTCAAGTTCGTTTATGTCCATCAGGTATCCCCGGTCGTCCAGCTCCTTTCCGGAAATTTTTACCTCTATCGTGTATTCGTGTGAGTGTTTCTCGGCTTCTGCACCCTTTTGGCGTGGGAGAAAGTGCTCGGCTTCACATTTCCTTTTCAGTCCCACGGTGTACATGAAACTTCCCCCTAGTCGTATTCGAACACGACCTGTATTACCTCGTCCTTATTTTGGTCTATGGCGTGGTATGCATCCTTTGCTTCTTCTAAGGGAAATCTGTGTGTTATAAGCCTTTCAGGGTTTATTTTTTTGATTCTGTTCCAGGCCAGTTTCGTCCTCCTAGATTTTTCCCAACGGCCGGAAAGCCTGGAGCTTATGGAACTGACTTGGCTACTTATTATCTTCACGCCCTTGCGGTGGAAATCCGTCCCGAGTTTCGTCCCTGAGCTTTTGTCTCCGTACCACGAACCGACAACTATTCTCCCCTCCCTCCTAACGAGACGAACTGCCTTTTCCAGTCCATTTGGGTCACCCGAAAGCTCGTAGACGATGTCGGCTCCGAATTCATCCGTCCCAGCTTTTTCGGAGAGGTCCTCGGGAGAGACATCGGCCTTCAGGCTTAGGTCAGCACCCAGGTCCTCGGAAAGTTCCCTCCTTTTTTGATATTTGTCGAGGGATATTACCCGTCGGAGGGGCATGTCTCTCAGTAGCCTCGTGGTGAGGAGTCCTATCGGTCCCTGTCCTATGACTACCACATCCTCCCCGATTATCGGCCTTCCGTCCAAAAGCAGGTTGGTTGCGGTTTCCACGGTGGGCAGGAATGATGCATCCTCCTTACTTATCCCCTCCGGGACGGGGATTACTTTGTCGAGCGATTTTACGAATCTACTTTCGTGCGGATTGAAGGAGAAGACGAGCCGATCGCTCCATTTTTCTGGAACCTCGTTTCCTAGCCGGGTTATCCTCCCGACGCAGGAATATCCATACTTGAAGGGATATTCGAAATTCTTCTTCAAAACTTCAATTTCCTCGTCTATTAGGTTGTCCTGCCCGACTTGGTTCTTGTAGAAGAGCACTTCGGTTCCGGAGCTTATGGACGAAATCTCGGTTTCTACCAGAACTTCGTTTTTGCCGATTGGTTCGACCTTTTCTTCCCTTATTTCCAGCTCTTCAGGACCGGTAAAGTAGAGCGACCTTTTTTTCATCGAACCCTCTTAAAGAGTATTATTTCATCACTAAAAGTCCTGATAAGTTGGATTATAACAGGGTTATATATTTGATGCCGACAATAAAAGGTATAGAGAATGAGGGGGTGGATTTTTTGTCATTTGGTATAGCCGTTATTCCTTCGACCGTTATATCTGGAGTTTCTTGCTCCTTCTGTGGCTCCGGGGATGGATCGACCGATGAAACTGAATTTGAGAAAGCTACGTTTGCCGGGGGATGTTTCTGGTGCATGGAGCCCCCTTTCAAGGGACTGGAGGGGGTTGTAGACGTAGTCCCCGGCTACACCGGAGGGGATGTGGAGGACCCGACCTACGAAGAAGTTTCCACCGGCGAGACCGGGCACTACGAGGCAGTGCAGGTCACCTACGATCCCGAAGAGATTACCTATAACGATTTGTTGGAGGTTTACTGGAGAAATATCGACCCTACCGATGAGGGTGGTCAGTTCGCCGATAGAGGATCTCAGTATCGGACGGCCATATTCTATCATAATGAAGACCAGAAGAGACTTGCGGAAGATTCAAAGAGGGATCTCGATAACTCGGGGAAGTTTGAGGAACCGATAATCACCGAGATTCTTCCATTTTCCGGATTCTATGAGGCAGAAGAGTGCCATCATTGCTATCACGAGAAAAATCCCAAGCAGTATCTGTCCTACAAGAGGCTATCCGGGCGAGAAGAATTCTTGAAAAGGAAGTGGGGAGACGGCGAGGAGAGTTCCGAGGTGAATAGAAATCCTTCGGATGACGAACTGAAGGAGGAACTTACCCCGCTTCAGTACGAGGTTACCCAGAAAGATGGTACCGAGAAGCCTTTCGATAACGAATACTGGGACAATGAGGACACCGGCATATACGTCGATGTCGTTTCGGGTGAGCCCCTATTTAGCTCCAAGGACAAGTTCGAATCCGGTTCAGGGTGGCCAAGTTTCACCAGACCTCTCGAACCAGAAAACGTAATCGAGAAAGAGGACAGGAGCCACGGGCAGGTGCGTACGGAAGTCAGGAGCAAAAAAGCCGATTCTCATCTAGGCCACGTTTTCGAGGACGGGCCGGAACCTACCGGCAGGCGTTACTGCATGAACTCCGCCGCCCTCCGATTCATTCCCGAAGAGGACTTGGAGAAAGAGGGTTACGAAGACTATAAGGAAATTTTCGAGGATTAAATTTACTCGAATTTGGCGCAGTAATAAATACCAACGAGTGCAACTCCCGCTCCGAAAATGGTGAGGTAGCCCGGGATCTCTTCCAGGATTAAAAAGGCGAGTATGGAGGAACCGATCGGTTCGCCCAGAAGACTCACCGACATTATCCTGGCTTTTACGTACTTGAGGGCCCAGTTATACACCGTGTGGCCTAGCATCGTGGGGACTAGCGCTAGGCTCAGGAAAATGGCGTACTCTCGGAGGGAGAATACCTTTATTACCGGTGAAAAAAGCGGTGAGAACGCCAACAGAAACACCGTGGAAGATCCGTAGACGATTAGGGCGTAAGGAATTACCGATAACTTTTGCCTCATCTCTCTGCCGTAGATTATGTAACCGCTCACCGCTATCATTCCGATGATGGCGAGAAAGTCTCCGAAGACGCTCCATTCGGCGGAGTGATAGTCCGATATGGTCATTATTGCGATGCCGACCAACGCCACTGCTATTGCCAGATACGCCTTTTTTCCCGTCTTCTCTCCCAAGTACCAGCTTGAGATCCACGCTACGAGAAGCGGATGGGCCGTGACTAGGACTACGGAGGAGGTCACGGAAGTGTAGTCCAGTGAAGAGATCCAGGCGACCATATGGACCGCCAAAAGAAATCCGACGGTAAGGAGCACGGTCAATTCTTTCTTGGTGATTTCCTTCAGCTCTTCCAGATATCGAGGTACTAGTAGCGATAGGATGATGGTCGAAAAAAACATTCGATAGAAGGCGATGCTTATGGCGGAGGAATTCGAAAATCGAACTAGAATTGCTGCGAAGGAAACGGCGACTATGGAAACAGGTATCGCGAGTCGCGATGCCAAAGTTTTCTTGTCCCAGTCGAAGTGTGAATTTTTCACGTTTTAACCGTCCGACATCCGCATACTAGTTTGAGTCGAGTTATTAATCAGTTAAGAACACCGACAGTCTAAATAGTTAGTTTCACTTTCTTCTTGGAAGACGGTTAAATAAGAGGTATAAAATGTTAAGCTGGATCGGTTTTTTTCTCGCTATAGCGGTTCTCTTGGCCGGATCTAGGGTCCACTTGGGCCTCTCGCTTTTTGCGGGAGGGATAGCTCTGGGTATTTTCACCATACCGCCCTCTGAAATTCTCAATCAGATATATCTAACGCTCACCGATCCGTCAGTGGTCGTTCTCACCGCCGCGATGACGATGATACCGATCATCGCTGGGATACTACAGAAAGGTGGTAAACTAGATCAGATAGTGGAGAATCTCAGGATCGGTAAGAAAGCGTTTCTAGGGATGTCTCCGTCTTTACTGGGATTGCTTCCTATTCCTGGGGGAGCCTTGTTCTCCGCTCCGCTCATAGAACGGGCCGGAGAGGGTTTGGGTGGAGGGATAAAAACCGGGATTAACATATGGTTCCGTCATATTCTGTTTTTCGTTTATCCGCTCGCTCCCGCTCTTATAGTACCGGCTAACATCGCAGGACTTTCCGTTTACAGAGTTATAGTGTATCAGTTTCCCTTCCTGTTCCTGACTATAGGTTTGGGCTATTTGTTTTTCCTCAGGGGTACGAAGGGAGAAATGAGTTATGAAAGATCTTTTTCATTCGAGAGATTGATTTTGCCGCTGTCCGTTCTCCTTGTGCCTCCGATCCTCGACTTCAGCTTACAGACGATATTTGAGTTTTCGATAGAGGAAATTTCCACGTTAATAGCCATTTCATGCAGTCTTTTGCTAGCAGTTTATATAGTAGATTCGAAACGGGATGTGGTAAGGAAATCTGTAAATGAGATGGAGCCATGGAACTTTACGCTGATAATATTGGGGATATATGTTTTCATAAATATTTTCAAGTCTTCCGGAATAGGTGGGCTAATAGCTTCCCTTAGCCCCTCTCCAATAGTCCTCAGTTTGGGATTTGGATTCTTTCTGGGGGTCGTGACTGGAAGGATAATCCTCCCAGCTTCTATTATCATCCCGATATACCTCGGAACATTTTCGCTGGACTCTCTCCCGCCGGTGTTATTCGCCCTGACTTATTTTGCCATTTTCATGGGATATGTAATCACGCCGATTCATCCGTGTGTGGGACTATCGTTGAAATATTTCGATGCGGATATTGGCGACTTTCTTAAGGGGATGGCTATTCCCGTGGCAATTTCTATGGTCATTGCGGTAGTACTGTTTGTACTGCTTGTGGGGTAGCATTCCGACTTTTACGATTTATTAAACCGATCATAATTTGTTATTATGACTAGGCGATTTTCACGGCAGTCGCATTTATTTTCCGAAAATAATTAGAGAGGAGTGAATTAAGGGTAACAAGGGAGTACCTGTTGATATTTCCCTTGGCAAGATTGGGCAGTTTGGGCCCTTTGAGAGAATTGAGTATTTTTGAGATTTTTTCTAGCCTGAATGAAATATTGATGGTTTTCCCCGTAGCGTTTTTGGCGATAGGGCTAGCTTACTGTTTTTTTGGAAGAAAATTTTTCGACATTCTGAATTTCCTCATCGGAGGCTTCCTCGCCCTCGGTTTCATGGCTTTTATCCACGCTGGGTCATTGATTCTTATTCTCTTGTCGGCGTTTGGTTCGTTTTTGATTGGAGGTCTTATTGGTCTGTTTGTACCTTATCTGCTGGTCGGAATAGTAGGTTTTTCGTTGGGTCTTGGACTGTTCATCGGCTTATCCCCTTTGTTTGGATTAATTTCTGGGATAGTCTTTGCAATTGCCTCCGTTCTTTCGTTCAGGCTCTTCCTTCCGGCTTTGACCGGTTTGATTGGAGGGGGTCTCGTCGGGTCGGCAGTTTTAGAGTGGACCGGTTCTGAGCTTGCCGCTTTGATAGTGGGAACTAGTCTTTTCGTCGCGGGGACACTTTTCCAGTATTTCGATCTCGGTTCGGATCTCAAAGGAAAAGTTGATCGACATTGAAATCAGAGGTTGACCGATAAGCCCTTACTTCTCAGATACTCTTTGACCTCTTTCACCGTGTACTCTCCGTAGTGAAAGATGCTCGCTGCGAGCGCCGCGTCGGCCTTGCCCTCCGTCAGCGCCTCTTCGATGTGTTTTAGATTTCCTGCTCCTCCGGAAGCTATTATTGGAATGTCGACAGTTTCGGCCAGTTTTCTGGTTCCCTTAAGGTCGTATCCCTCTTTCGTTCCGTCCGTGTGCAGGCCGGTGTACAGGATCTCTCCGGCTCCGTTCTCCTCAACCTTCTTGGCCCACTCGATCATGTCGATTCCGGTTGGTTCCTTGCCGCCCGAGACGTAGACTTCCCATTCGTCGTCGGACAGTTTTTTGGCGTCTATCGCACTTACTACCCTTTCGCTCCCGAACTGGTTCGAGAGCTTCTCGAGGAGTTCGGGATCCTTCACGGCGGCGGTGTTTACAGAGATCTTGCTGGCCCCAGCCTCGATCGCCCTCCGGGCGTCCTCGACGCTTCTGATGCCTCCGCCCACGGCGAGGGGTATTGAGATTCTTTCGGACACGTTCCTGACGGCCTCGAGGAACGTAGGCCTTCCCTCTGGGGTGGCCATGATGTCCAGGAAGACAAGCTCGTCCGCCTTCTGCTCTTCATATTTGGCGGCGGCCTCGGCCGGGTCACCGATTTCCTTTATGTTTTTGAAATGGATTCCCTTGACCAGCTTTCCTTCTTTTGTATCCAAACAGGGTATTATTCTCTTTACCATCTTTCCAAACTTAATTGGAGACTATTATATAAAACGAATTATTGGTAATTACCTTCCGAACAAAAGCTTTGGAAATTCATCAGGTTAATGCCCTTTGCCATCTTTTTGTTACACCCATAACAAAAATTCTGTCATAGTCTAAGTTCTACCGATTTTTCTACTTGTTGAGGTCGTGGGTCAGTGATTGTTTGAGTGCTCAGCTTCCTCGCTGGAGGCTGTTCGAACTCGAATTGAGAACGGAAATTATGGCGTATAGTCTTCGACTCAAGAGACTGTTTGAGAGTTTAATCCCGGCTTAATATGGTTTGGAAAGAGTTCTTTTCGTATTTTCAGCTTTTTTTAACCGTAAAAAAACTTTTTTATTATATTGATATTCTGAAATTGCTCAAATATACCACCGATTACTCGAAAACTTTTTCATGGTATCGAAGAGTTTTCCAGAGGCGAAAGTTTTTAATATAGGTCCTCTTTTTGGAATTGAGGAGATAGACATAGATGTCTACTGGAAAAGCTCAGCTCAGTGTACGCGAGATGGATACTGGACTTGGACGTAATAGACTTGGTAGGATTGGCCGGCTTTTTTCTTAGATTTCAAATAAAAATATTCAGAGATGATTGAAAGAATGTTCGGTAAGTCCATTTATAGTCGGATCCGAAGGATGGGATTTTGGAAGAAATCTCTGGTTACAATTTTTATTTTTGTGTTTTCTGACATCTTCATTTATTTTTGCTTAGTATATATCGATCCGTTATATCCCTTGTTTCTGTTTTTTCTACCATTGGTTTTCACGAGCAGTTTTTATTTTAAAAAATGGAATTTATTACCTCCCGCAATAACTACCTTGTCGACATTTTTCATATCGATCTTTTACTACGGTTCTCAATTGTAC
>CAZEBR010000026.1:0-11021 GCA_964510375.1 Hadarchaeota archaeon (SeqCode)
ATTTACCGAGCGTGGAGTCGGGGTAGGAGGTAATCACCACTATTTTTGCTCCTATTTTTTTTGCGGTCTCGGCAGCACTCACCACTCGTGTGGTTTCTCCCGAGCCGGAAACGCCCAAAAACAGGTCATTTTCCTCCAGCGAAGGGGTGATGGTCTCTCCAATTACGTGAACTTTGATATTTAGATGCATGAGGCGCATAGCGAAGGCCTTTGCTATCAGTCCGGATCGACCCGCTCCGGCGACAAAGACGTGTTTCGAATTCAATAGCGTACGAACCAATTCGTTTACGTCTTCCTCTCTCAGCTCTTCTTTGACTCCTTTGGCGTGTTCTGTGATTATGTTCATTGCCTTCTGTACTTCTTCCATTTGGTCTCATTCCTTTCTTGGTACGGGAATTTAAAAACTAAACCCAGTCATACTTATTCGCGGAGAGGAATAATAGGGAAATCGGTGAGGCATCAGAATGCTTTACTTCATTGGTTTGACTCTCATGGTTGCCGGTGGAATTCTGACTCTTCCCCTCCCTGTGGCGATCATTTTTGATGAAGCAAGCTTAATTCCGGGCTTTGTAATCCCGGCAATTTTCGCTCTGGTTCTCGGTTATTTCATGTTTCGCGAATTTGAACACGAGGATCTTAATTATGGAAAAGCTATGGTCGTGGCAGCCCTGGCTTGGCTTTTGATTTCATTCTTTTCGAGCTTACCGATTTTTTATGGAACCAAATTGGGTCCGATAAGTTCTTATTTCGAGGCGATGTCCGGTTTCACCACCACGGGTTTGACCATGCTGGTCCACGAGGCCCAGTTTCCCCACACTATTCTTTTTTGGCGGAGCTTCATGCAGTGGGTTGGCGGTATCGGCATAGTGGTTCTTTTCCTTTCGGCCATTTTCGGCACTGGAAAAATAGCGAAGCGACTCTTTTTGGCGGAGGGCGGTGGAGGCCGTGTCCATCCCGGCGAGCAGAGCCCGGAGGCCACGGTAAGGGCTATGACGAGAGCCACTTGGAAGATTTATGTTTTGTACACGTTCCTGGCCGTTCTCCTGCTGTATTTCGCGGGGATGCCGCTGTGGGAATCGATTAACCACGCGATGACTGCCCTTGGCACGGGAGGATTTGGTGTCAAGTCCGATAGTTTCGCATCTTACGGCATACCGGTTTTGATTGCAACCCTTTTTCCGATGATTTTGGGGGCTACCAGCTTCGCTACTCACAGAAGGGTAATTGACGGAAACTGGAAGTCGTTTTTCGAAAGTTACGAATTTAAACTTCTCATTATACTGATAGCAACTTCGACTCTGGTTTTGGGTATAGAGGTCGGGTGGGTGGATGGGATATTTTCCTCGGTCTCCGCTCAGACGGGTACCGGTTTTTCCAGCGTCGATCTAATCAAGGGCCCGGCGTGGGGCCCGCTCGAAAAGAGCATTTTGGTTTTTCAGATGATTATCGAGGGTGGATTTGGATCGACTGCGGGTGGAATCAAGCTTATAAGGACGGTCGTGTTGATAATGGCCCTCCACTGGCTCGTAAAACGTGCCCTTTTGCCCGACAGGGCGGTTGTTCCCTTCAAGCTGGGTGACAAGACTTTCCCGGAAGACCAGATTCTCCAGACCGCGGTCTTCGCTTTCATATACATCCTAGTTCTGGGAATAGGTTCGATGGTTACGATGGCTGCCATTCCCGGTGAAAGTGCGATTAACTGTATCTTCGATTCCGTTTCCGCTCAGGGTACGGTGGGCTTATCGACGGGGATCACCGGGCCCTCGATGCCGTCAGTCGTTAAAATTACTTACATATTGCAGATGTGGATCGGTAGACTTGAAGTGATACCTGCGGTCGCCTTCGCGAGTTACTTTATCGGGAAGATCCCTCGCCGCCGCGAGCCTTTTTAGGCCGCCTCACGAAAATCGAATACTTGTCTTCACCCTTGAGTTCCTTTTCTATCCGCTTCGCTATCATTTTCTTGGGATTGGGCAAGGACTTGACTCTCTCCTTCAGGTCCTCGAAGCTCTCGAACGGTTTATTTTCCCTCTCTTCGATTATCGCCCACATTAGTTTCTTTCCGATTCCAGGGATTAGTTCGAACTGGTGATATCGGCTCGTGATCGGTGAAGCTTCGTTAAAAAACTCTAGGTACTTGTCTTGGTTTTCTTCGATTATTCTCTCGACGACGGGTGGTAGTTCAGCCTTGGCCGCCGAGGTCAGCTTCTCGTAGCTTATCCTACGCTTAACTCTTTCTATCCTCTCTCTATTCTTTTTCCCGATGTAAACTCGTTCTTGGGGAGAGACCTGTACATCTTCTCGGGGAACTACCTCTAAAAGGGTGAAATAGTTTTCCCCAAGAAGTTGCGCTATAGGTTCTCTGAAGCGTGGAGGCTTATCTTCGTCGGGGTGCCCTTCCGGCAAAAAGTCTAGGATGTACCCATTATCTTCATATTTTTTTCCCAAAAATCAGTCACCTTGGTTTGGTTAGTCAGGGATTTTATTTAATAGGGATCTTAATTAGCTCCGATAATTTTCAATAATACCCAGTATTTTTTCTATTGTTTCTTCCCTGAGAGAGGTTCTTTCTTTGGCAAAAATTAAGCGTATGTCCTCTTTATTTTCGGGCATATTGTTTGCGAGTATGACGGCTTGATGATTTCTAACTTTTTCTATGTCCATTAAGTCTTCAATCAGTTCTTCAGTTTTTTCTAATGGTAAGGGTGAGAATTTTTGAACAAAATCGTAGGCCAGCCTTTGTTCGAACTCTAGCTCTTTGTCTTCCCCCTTTTCCTCAAGAATATCTAGGGCCTCCGCAAATGTCACAGGTTTTCTTTCCTTGATTTTGTCTCCAATCATTTTTTCACCTTTTCAAGATGTTCTGGCCTAGAAATAACTTTTTTGGTCTTATTACCTTCTTTTACCTCGACAATAAATGATTTTCCTTGTTTCCCGGCTACCTTGCCCGTCCTTCCGTGGAATTTTGCGTGAGGTTGCCCTTCAGTGATGCCGGGATTGATTTTGATGATTGCCTTTTCTCCCTCCGAAAAATCCTGAATAGTCTTACCGGTGGGAACCTTTCCTCTTTCTCTAATATTCTTCCTGAGTTTCTTCCGGGTTTTGCTTCTCTTTCCCTTAGACTTTCCCAAATCGATCACACCCATTCATTCCATTAATTCATTCTTTTTGAAGGTTGCGTTGTTACTTATCAATCTTCATTTTATATCTTTGGGCATCTTATCCATCAGATTTTTCATTTTGGCGCCCTTCCCCATACGGCCTTTCGAGAATTGCTTCATCATCTTCTTCATTTTATCGTACTGATCCAGCAGTTCTTTCACTTCCTCTTTTGAAGTGTTGGCCCCCTTTGCTATGCGTTCTATCCTCGAGTCGTTGAGAATATCGGGCTCTTTCAGCTCTTCATCCGTCATGGATTGCATTATTAGCTTGAAGCTGTCCAGCTTTTCCTTTCCGACCTTCATCTCCTCCTCGGGTATGGACATCCCTACTCCGGGAATCATCTGGAGTAGCTTGTCGAGTGACCCCATGTTGCTCACCCGTTCGAGCTGTTCGTAGAAGTCTTTGAGGTTGATTTTCCCCTTCATGAGTTTCTGTATCTTTTCCTCCTCGATTTCCTCCGGTTCGGTGGTCTCCTCAATTTTTTCGAGAAGGGTTTCTATGTCCCCCATGCCCAAGAGTCTTGAAACGAATCTCTCCGGCTTGAAGGGTTCCAGATCCTCTATCTTTTCCCCCTCTCCGAGGAAGGTGATCGGTGCTCCGGTGGCCGAGACCGCCGACAATGCGCCTCCTCCCTTGGCGGTACCGTCGAGCTTCGTCACCAGTATCGATCCCACGTCGGTCGTTTCCTTGAATGCGGCGGCTTGGCTTTTCACCTGCTGTCCCAGCGTTCCGTCGACTACCAAGATGACTTCGTCCGGCTGGACCTCCGCGCTTATGTCTTTCATCTCCTCCATCAGGGCCTCTTCTTTCTGGTGCCTCCCGGCGGTATCGATCAGTATGAGATCTCTGGATTCGTCTTCAAATTTTTCTATCCCCTCCTTGCATATCTCCACTGCGTCCTCCCCGTCCGGGTCCCCGTATATCGGGACGCCTACGTCTTCCGCCAGCTGTCTCAGCTGTTCGTAAGCCCCGGGCCTGTAGGTATCGGCGGATACCAGCGCCGGATCGTACCCCCTTTTCTGGTAGTAGTTGGCAAGCTTCGCGGTCGAAGTGGTCTTTCCGCTCCCCTGTAAACCTACCATCAGGACTCTTTGGGGTTCGTCCTTCTCGAGATCGAGTTCCTTCCCCTCACCCAAGAATTGAGATAATTCCTCGTAGACGATCTTGATTACGTGTTCCTTTCTCGACACTCCGGAGGGTGCTTCCTCCTCCAGGGCCCTCTCCTCTATCGTATTCGTTAAATCCAGTACCATCTCGACGTTGACGTCGGCTTCTAGAAGGGCCTTTTGAATATCCTTGACTAGACTTTTTACCGACTTTTCGTCGACATGACCGGACTTTGTAATTTTTTGGAGGCCCGAGTGTAGCGATTTACCTAACTTTTCGAGTACCATTCTATGCTCCCTTTTAATAACTAAGGATTTTTTCCTCCTAAAAAAGGTAGTCCGTGAGCGGTATATTTATTGAGAACCGAACAAGTTTTTGTTTCGGAATTCTAACAAGCATGGTAGACTTAAATAAAAAATGTCCTTTGAGGTTTCGGATATGGAGAATTTGCTCGATAGGTGGAAGGAAAACAGGGAGCTTTTCATCGAACCTATTTTTCTGATGTTCGATTTCGATGGAACCTTGACTCCCATAGTAAAACGGCCCGATGATGCCGGACTTTCTAAAAGCGTAAGGGGAAAACTCTCCCATCTGGCCGATTTTTGTCCGGTGGCGGTGATAAGCGGGAGGTCCTTGGAGGATCTGAAAGCTCGAGTCGGCCTTGACCGAATATATTATTCGGGTAATCACGGGTATGAGATAGAGGGTAGGGACATAGATTTTGTTAAGGAAGAGGCCAGTAACGCCCGTAATGCCATAGAAAATATTTTGGAGGGCGTCAGACGCAGGATTAATTTTACGGATAGGGTTATTTTTGAAGATAAGGGGTACACAGCAGTTGTACACTATCGTCTGGTGGGGGACGAGAGTGAAATAGAAAAAATAGAGCAAATTGTGAAGGAAGAGGCGTCTCCCTATAATGATCAAGTCGAACTGAGTCACGGTAAGAAGATCTTTGAATTCGGTCCGAATTTGGACTGGGATAAGGGAAAAGCCGTGTCTTTTTTGATAAGTTCCGTCCCTCTCGAGGAAGATACGATGCCGATTTATTTTGGCGATGACATCACTGACGAGTACGCGTTCAATACTCTGAAAGACGAGGGTCTCGGCGTACTCGTTTCGGAGGAGAGGAGGGAATCCGCCGCTGACTTCCGACTGAACGACGTCGACGAGGTTGAGGAGCTTCTCGGCAATCTGTTGGATCTTTATTAGAGAAGGTAAGGATATTGGGATGATAAAGCCCTCCATTTCCTTTTGCGACATCTGTTTTAGGCGCTAATCCCAGAACAGACCGAAAAGATGGCTAAGAGCATTTCGATAAAAGATTTAAGTATTTCACCTAGAAAGCCTACACCGATGTACGAGAAGTATATTCGTGATCCTGTCTTCGGGTACGTGGGAGTCACTGATGTTGAGAAAAATATCATCGATTCCTATCCGGTGCAAAGGCTCAGGGGAATAAAACAACTTTCGGTCACGAACATCGCATATCCTGGCGGGGACCACAGCAGGTTCCTTCACGTGTTGGGAACGATGCATCTTGCGGGAAAGATGGCCGAAAATTTGAGAGGGAGCATGAAGGCGCCGGAGGAGGAATGGCAGCTGGTGAGGCTCGCCGGCTTGCTTCACGATGTGGGGCACGGGCCGTTCTCGCACTCTTCGGAGGAAATTTTGTCGAAGCACCTGGACCTCAATCACGAGGACATCGGAGAAAAGATCGTGGAGGAAAGCTCACTCGCCGACGTGATAAGCGCTCAGGGATACGATCCGTCGGAGGTTGCGGACTTGGCTTTCGGCGAGCCCGAGAGGGACAAGTTCCTCAAGCAGGTTATTGCCAGTCAGTTTGACGTGGACAAGATGGACTTCTTGCTTCGTGATTCTTATTTTACCGGCGTAGAATACGGTCAAATAGACGTGGACAGACTCATACAGGCGACGGAAGTAACCGGAGGCGATATCGGTATAAGCAAGAAGGCTTTGGCAGCGCTCGAAACGTTCATGATAGCTCGGTACGAGATGTTTCTGAACGTTTATTATCACCACTCCGTCAGGGCCGCGGAGATAATGCTCAGGGGGGCGATGGACCACGCTCACGAGATTTTAGGCCTGACCACGTTCAACGATGTCGAGGAGTTTCTCCAACTCGAAGATTCCCATGTGGTTAGCGGTCTAAAAAACCTGAAACCGGACGATTACGAGGGGGAGAAGAAGAAAGACGCCAAAATAGCGAAGGAAATGTTTGGCAGGCTGAACAGAAGAGAACTCATAAAGCCGTCCTACGAGCGCGAGGTCTATATAGATGATGAGTACGTGGCCAAACTTCTCGGTGACGAATCCGTCCGCAGGAAGAAGGAGAGGGAGATAGCCGAGAAGTCGGGAGTCGATCCCGAGGTGGTAACCGTCGACGTTCCGACCTTAGCGTCAATGCCGTATTATCCGAGGGAGATCGATCCGGAAGAAGTGCCGATATTCGAGATTTCGGTTGAGGGAAAGAAAAGCGTCGTTCCGCTTTCCAAACACTCCCGTCTCGTCAACGTGTTGAAGGGTTACGTGGATATCATCAGGGTGTACACCTCTCCGAAGTTCAGGGAGGAAGTGGGCAAAGCTGCTGAGGACGTGTTTAGGGAACTGCCGCTATCGGCTCAGGTCAGCATGTAGAATCCGGCTTACTTCTTTTTTGATTTCTTCGTGTACTTTTTCCTTCTCTCGGGTGCCGTCGATAATCGGGAGATTATTTTCACGGGCGAGCTCTTGGTAGGTTTCTCTGACCCTTCTTTGTAGTTCTAAATCCTTTTCGAACTCGTCGGAGTTTCCCTCGGAGTTCACCCTTTCGGATCCTATGCTCGGAGGCACGTCGATGATTAGGGTAAGGTCCGGTTCTATCGCGAACTTGTTTATCTTTTCTATCCAGTTCCTCGAGAGGCCGAGGGAGGTCTGGTAGGCCAGCGATGAATATATGTACCTTCCGGTGACTACGATTTTGCCTTCGTTCAGGTTTGGTGCGACGACGTCCGTGATGTGCATTATTCGATCCCCGGCGAAGAGCAAAGCCTGAGTCTCCGTCGGCATTTTTATTTTTCCTTCCAGAGAATTGCGCAGTATCTTTCCTACAGGGTTTTCGGTCGGTTCTTTGGTAACTTTGACCTCGTAACCTTCCGACCTGAGCCATTCGGAAAGGAGCTTTACTTGAGTGCTTTTTCCACAGCCGTCCGGCCCTTCCAGAGCTATAAATTTTCCTTCGAATTCTTGGCTCAATTTTTCAGACCATATTAAGCGGTATAGGGAAGCATAGTATAAAGACTACGAAGGCCGTTAGGGCGATGATCTTGTGCCTTCTGTCGAGCTCAGTGGCCTTGTCGAGAGCTCCGGGGTGAGGCCCTCCGGCTATGAACAGAATCAGGAGCGCTATAAAGAGAAAGCCCAGCCAGAGAAACATTCCCAGAAATATGAAAAGGAACGTTAGTCCCCGAGTGAGATTTAGGTGGTTGTTCCTGCTCAGGAGGGATCTCGCCACGTGACCGCCGTCCAGCTGGCCGGTGGGTAGCAGGTTCAGCCAGGTCACGTACAGTCCCACGAATCCCGCCCAGGCAAGCGGATGCAAATCTATCGACATCGGAAAGCCCCCGAAGATTGAGTGCCCTATGAAGTAGTAGAGGAGCGGTGTGGGTATTTCTGCGAAGGGGGAGAAGGGGGCTTTGAACATTCCTCCGCCCGCTGGATTTGATAGGAAGAGTCCGATTATCGTAACGGGTAAGGCCACGATGAATCCCAAGAAGGGCCCGGAGGAGCCTATCTCTACCAGTGCCTCTTTGGTGGGGATGGGGCTTTTGTTTTTGATCACGGCCCCCATGGTTCCGATCAAGGGAATCGGCACGGGCAGGAAGTAGGGCCAGCTCGCATCCACGTCGTTCCTTAGGGTGAATAGTTTGTGACCGAGCTCGTGAATTCCGAGGATAGCCAACAGGGATGATGAAAAAAGCGCGGCCAACCAGGCGTCCTTGTAAATGTACCAGTAACCCGCAACCCCGAAGGTAGTGCCTATGGTGGCCAAAAGGAGCAGTATATTGACGAGCGGGTTGTCCTCTTCGGTCTCTTGGATCCTTTCTATAGTCAGCACGAACTCTCCGTCGGTATCCTCGATTTGGGGTCGATAACCGACTTCTTTTAAATCGTCAAAGAGTTTTGAAAAGGAATCTTTCGTGCCGTCGGACTCGACGGAAAATTTCATTTGTGACGAGTCCATTATGAAGTCCCATATCCGGAAGTAATCGCCGACCTGCTCCCCGACATTTTTCAGGTCTTCCGGGAGCTCGTCTCTGGATTCTACCTTCATTCCTCCCCCACACTGGGGGCAACTTCGGGGGATGATTTCCCCTACCGATTTCTTGCTCATTCTGTAGTCGTTGAATCCGCAGGCCAGGCACTTGTATTCGGCGACTGGTTCCTCCATCACTTCTCCACCTTCACGATTCCGTCTCGAATGCACACCGAGTCGCCGGTTTCTATCGCTTCCAACGGGTCCCTGTCCAGCCTGTGTACCATCGGGATATCGGATATTATCGTCCCGACTGCGACTATCGCCTCTGCCTTCCGGTTTATAATGGCCTTTGGACCTTTCCCGTTTTTGACGAGCTGATACAGCACGTATGATCCGACCGTGCTTCCCTTGCCGTGGGGGAAGACTAGAATTTTCCCTTCCACGGACTCACCCTCCAAGTCGTGTTCCGATTCGATTATTTTTCCGGTGTTCGGGTCCACGCCGCCCAGGAATGAGATGGGGTCCCTGCTGACCAGGGCGGTTCCCCGGGCTTCGCCGTCTCGGACGATTTCCCCTTCGAGTTTCACTTTATCAGCTCCTTCGCCGGTGCGAAATGGACCTTTACTCCGGCCAGGGATGGAGCGTAGTGGGCGGCCTTTGCGGAGTTGACTCCTATACTCGAGTATCCCATTTCGGAAAGCGGTGCGACTACCATGCAGGTGTCACAGACAAATTTCACTCCTTTCGAGCTCGCGCCTTCCATTATCTCTCCGGGGTCCAGTTCGTCCCTTAGGCTCCTCCCCATGCATATCCAGATTTCCCTTTCGGTATTTTCAGTTTCTTTCACCAATTCTTCGAGTTCCTCCTTCGAGACGTGGGGGCAGCCCAGGCATATCAGCTCCGGGTCCGAGACCTGATCGAGCTCCCCTACGACTTCTTCGTGTTCCATTTCTCCGAACTCTATCGTTTCGTCAGTCTCGCAGAGCTCGGAATTTCTCTTGGCCTCGGGGGTGATCTCGGGCATGTGATAGAGCGCGATGGCTCCAGACGTCGCCATTCCTGCGCCCAGTGCCTTGTGCTGTTCGGGGGTGGGTTTCAGTCCCTTCACGACGGGAACGGAGTTGGGAAAGTTTTTCCCTATCCAGTACCCCAGAACGCTGTAACCGAAGGTTTCCTCGCCCTTGAATAGGGCCGGGTCGGGTTCTATCGTCACGTCTCCTTCCCTCCATTCGTCCCGGTGGTAGCCGTAATCGGGGGTCAATCCCGTGATTGCGGAGGCTAGGGCGCTGGGAGCACCCTCCCGGTTGGTTCTCGCTCCGAGGACGGAGTTCGCGTACACGACTGCGGAGGATTCCGCCCAGGCGATATGATCCCCGTACGACGGCTCATTTCCAAGCAGGTACGGAGTGCAAGAACAGATCGTCCTGGCTCCCAGTTTCCTGTAGGCCTCAATCATCCTGATCTGCTTCTTGGACATTTCTTCGGGTGCGCCGAGTTCCTTCCAGTTTTCCAGATCCATGCCCGCGGGATTGATGGTCGTCGGAACTCTCGCCTTCGCTCCCTTTTCTACCATGTCCTCTATGAATTCCAGGCCGGCCTCGCCGCTGGTCCTTATCGATACGCCGGAGACGTGGGCGCTCCTGATCGGGATTAGTTTTTCGGCTTCGTATATATCCCCCAGCCCCACGAGTATTTCCATCGCCTTCCTCGTCGCCTCCCCCTCTTCTCCTGAAAGCATTTTCTCCTGTTCTTTGGTGAGTTCCAACAGTATCCCCCTACTTAGGTATTTTTGCCCTCTCGAATTTATCCGGATCGTCGAGGTCCTTCGTCGCGTCCAGGCCCGTTTTGCAACCGAGCCTCGTTTCCGGGTCGCCCGTCGGGTCCAAGCTCGAGCCGGGCACCTCGGACTTTACGACGGTGTCGCGGTCCCCCCGGAACCGGGTGGCGATCGCCCATTCGATATCTTCGGAATCGAAAACGTCGATGTCGTCGTCGACCACGACCACGTGTTTTACGCTGGAGTGGGCCTCGAAGGTGGCGTCTATGACCCTTTTCGCGTCGTCCTCTTCTTCCTGTTCTATGCTGACGACTGCGTGAAGCCACCCGCATCCCCCGTTGGTGAGAGCTATATTTTTCGTTTTTGCGACCTTGTTTACCTCTTTGTATATTAGGGGTTCCCGTGGCATTCCCATGAGCAATCTGTGCTCGGCGCTACCCGGCAGCAGTGCCGGATAAACGGTATCTTTCCTCCTCGTGATATGTTCCACCTTGAAGACGGGTTGCTGGCGGACGGCGTCGTAGGTCTGGGTAATGTCAGCGAAAGGTCCCTCGGGTACCCTTCTATTGGGCAGGATTTTTCCCTCGAGAACCATTTCGGAACCCGAAGGGACTTCGAGGTCCACCGTCTCGCATTTTGTCAGCTTGAGATCTCCGGAGAGGGCTCCCGCTATCCCGTACTCGTCGGTCTCGTAGTCAGGGGAGGTTGCCGCGGCCA
>CAZEBR010000026.1:11031-25272 GCA_964510375.1 Hadarchaeota archaeon (SeqCode)
CCAGCGCGACCCCGGGATCGACTCCAAGAAAAGCTGCGACTTCCAAGGGCTCGTCCTTCTCTTCTGAATTATCGAACCTTTTTTTCAAGTCCCTAGGAACGAGTCTGATGGCGAAGCTGTCTTCGTCCACGAGCTTCAATCGGTGAAAGGAAAGGTTGCGGTTTCCGTTGGAGTCCTTCGCGACAAAGATGCTGGAAGTTACGTAGGGGCCACCGTCCTTCTCGAAGTGCTTCAAAATGGGGTACTCTTTCAGATCAACTTCTTTTTCGGTGATCTCCTTAACAGGCGCATCCTCGCCCAAAGAGGGTTTTTCGGTGCTGGAGATGGCTTCCTTCATAAGACCCAGTAGCTTATCGGGTTTTGTCCCCAAGCCTTCGGCGATCCTTTCTCTGCTCCCGTAGACATTCCCGGATACTCTAATTTCGTGCCCCTCCACATTTTCGAAAAGTAAGGCCTGATCGTTCTCATCGAGGATCGAGGCGATTTCGTACTCTGGGGAGACATTGTCTTGCACGCGCCTTATTTTCCCCTTCCGATCCAGTTCCTCAATGAAGCTTCTAAAGCTCATATTTACTCATCAAGCCCCTTCCAAGGTTCATAAAGCTGATGATCCACGCCGAACTGGTCCAGAATTTTTCCGACGACGAAATCGGCCAAATCCTCCACGGACTGAGGGTCGTGGTAGAATCCCGGCATCGCCGGTAGAATCGTTGCACCGGCAGATTTCAGTTTGCTCAGATTATCCAGATGAATTTGATTTAGCGGGGTTTCCCTCGGAACAAGGACGAGCTTTCTCCCCTCCTTAAGAGTTACGTCCGCGGCTCTGGTTATCAGGTTGTCCGCCACGCCGCTGGCTAGCGACCCTACAGTCTTCATGCTGCACGGAGCGATCACCATACCGTCGGTGTTTACGGACCCGCTGGCTATTTCGGCACCGATTTCATCCATCTCGTAGCTCTCACTGGATTTTTCTCTGAGCTCTCTTGGGGTTTGGTCCAACTCGTGTTGTATTATTTCCTCGGCAGCTTCTGACAATATCAGTTTTGTTTTGATATCATTTTCTATGCACGCTTCCAGCAGTCTCTTGCCGTAAATTACTCCGCTACAGCCGGTCACTGCCAGTATTAGGTTCATTTTTCGGACTCCCAAGTTTTCCTTATAAAAAGAGGCCTATAAGTTCAAACCATGTGTGCTGATATCAGATCAAAATTTTGGACTATGAAACGTCGTACAGCTATCTAGTTTTGGGAATCCTATCTCGTAATCTATCTCCGATCAAGCGGTTGCCATTGCGAATACGGATACGCTGATGGCTATTATCGCCAGTATTATTGAGAAGAATAGTACGTAATCCCTCTTTTTCGGTCCGGCGATGATTCCTTCGGTTTCCGACTCCTCTACGAGTCCCGTAACGTCTCGTGTTAGGACAGATTCTCCCTCCTTCAAGGGCTCTACTTCTTCGATTTCTTCAATTGTGGCTCCAGTATTTTTATCTATAATTTTTGCTCCCCCGGCGTTTTTCTTTATCGATTTAATTCCTTTCAGACAGTTCTGTTTGGAAGTGTATCCTTCCCCAACTGCTATTATTTCGTTGTTTCTGGCCCTCAAGCGAAAACGCCACTCACCCTTTTTGTCTTTAAAGACTTCAAATCTAGATTCAGGCATTTTTCACCCCCCATATATCCTGAATAGTTAGTCCTATTATTAGTTTTAGAAATTATCTGTTTTTACAGTTTTTGATTAAATCGACGTTTTTCCTGATATAAGGATTTTTATTTAGTTGTTTTTATTTACGTATTTTCTCTCTGTAATTGATAATAAGATTTTTGTACTTATTAGAGATAATTAAGATTATGATAGTTTCTGTTCGGAAAAATAAGGATGAAAATTTGGAATAAAATGCATAGGATGCCCTGTTTATGGAGTTTGATTTAAATGATCAGAATAGATAAGGGATGGGGACGTTTCTTAGGGCTGGTTTTAGGCTTTCTGTCTGTAGTGGCTGGTTTGCTTGCTATTGTCATGCCGGATTTAGCTATTATCACTCTCACTCTCGTTCTGGGGTTTGGTCTATTGTTTACGGGGGCGAAGGGGATTATCTTGAGCTTCGTGGCGAGGGGATTTTCTGAGAGGATTCGCTATTTCAGAATGTCCGTCGGGTTGATTTCAATCGTTATTTCGCTAATTGTTTTCTCCTTTAGAGAAACAGCTGTCGGTATATTGATTCTTCTTTTATCCGTCGGCCTCCTTTTTCAGGGAGCCTGGAGAGTAGTGGCCGGCTGGTCCTCCGACTTGTTCCCTAGCAATCTTCGCATTTTTTACATAGTCAGCGGTATTTTTTTCTTGGTCTTTTCGGCAATGGTGATTTGGAATCCGGAACTGGGTCGACTAACTTTGGTTTACCTTTTGGCGCTCTTGTTTTTGATCAACGGCTTTGGTAGCATATTTTCGGGGATATCCTGGGATTAGCTATCCTTAGCCTTTTCGCCCCGATACAAAATTTAAGTAGAAAAAAGAGAAAGTTGAAGTAATGTCAACGGAAAATATAACCGTCCAGGATTTGATCGAAAAGTTGAGCTACGATTTGCAGTGGGAATACGCCGCTGCCATACAGTACATTCAACACCAAGCCGTGATCTCGGGAGCGGAGTACAACAACATTCGCGACGAACTCGCTGTACATGCGAACGAGGAGATACAGCACGCAATTCAACTCGCCGACCAAATTGATTATTTGGGGGGAACTCCGACTATCGACGTAGAAGAGATAAAGATTAGCGACGATTCAAAGACGATGCTCGAGCAGGATTTGGCGGGCGAGCGTGACGCGATCGAGCGGTACAAAAAGAGAATCCGCCAAGCCGAAAAGGTGGATGAATACGCCACTGCCGAAACGATTCGTCAAATTCTGGTGACGGAACAGGAACACGAGATGGACCTGATGGATGCTTTGGATCTTTAGCGTCCTAGGGGGTCGACGAGGCCTTCGGGCAATGCAACGGTAGGTGATTGTTGGCTAGAGGCTTTGCCTAGGTACCATCCTACCTTTTTTCTTTTTTTATTTTAGAAAACGAGCTATACCGTCATCCTTGCCTTCTGATTTTCCGAGGGGAGGGCAAAGTAATAAAAGCCTAAACAAGAACTTTATCGAGTATATGAAAATCCGGGATGATGGTAGGACATGAAAACCGACATCGAAATCGCGAGAGAAGCCGAGCTAGAACCGATCGAGGACGTGGCCGAAAAAATTGGATTGGACGAGGATGAGATTACTTCTTTGGGAGATAATAAGGCCGAGATAACGCTGGATTCGCTCAAAAAGTATAGCTCCAAAGACGGGGGAAACCTCATACTCGTGACAGCGATGACTCCGACCAGAAATGGAGAGGGAAAGACGACTGTAACGATCGGTCTCACTCAGGCCCTTTGGAAGATGGGGGAGAAAACGACTCTGGGGATTAGAGAGCCTTCCCTGGGTCCGACGATGGGTATAAAGGGCGGAGCTGCGGGAGGCGGATACTCTCAGGTTCTTCCGATGGAGGACATAAACCTTCACTTCAACGGGGACTTTCACGCGGTCGGACTGGCCCATAATCTCATTTCGGCCATGATTAACAATCACCTACATAGGGGCAACGATTTGGACATCGATTCTCGCGAAACGGTTTGGCCGAGGGTTATGGACATGAACGATAGGGCCCTCCGCAACATGGTCGTCGGTCTGGGAGGTCCTACCGACGGAGTTCCGAACGAGACTTCCTTCGAGATCACTGCGTGTTCCGAGGTAATGGCCATTCTGTGCCTGGCCTTGGATATCCCGGATTTGAAGGACAGGCTTTCGAAGGCGATAGTCGCCTACACCTCCGACGGCGATCCGGTCCGAATTTCCGACATCGGCGGAGTCGGAACAATGGCCGCACTTATGAAGCATGCCATCAAGCCGAACCTCGTGCAAACGATAGAGGGAGTTCCCGCTCTCGTGCATGGTGGACCCTTTGCCAACATCGCCCACGGGACGAGCAGCCTGATTTCCACGAAGATGGGGATGGGCCTTTCGGATTACTTCGTGACGGAGGCCGGTTTCGGTTCGGACCTCGGCGCCGAAAAGTTCTTCGACATCGTCTGTAGGGAGGGCGACCTCGAGCCCGACGCGGCGGTGCTCGTTGCGACGGTGAGGGGCCTGAAGAGACAGGGAGGGGTGCCCCCGGAAAGACTCGACGAGGAAAACGCCGATGCTCTGGAGAAGGGTCTTCCGAACTTGGTCAAACACATTGAAAACGTCCGGAAGTTCGGCGTTCCGGTAGTCGTGGCCGTGAACCGCTTCTCTTCCGATACTCAGAAAGAGATCGACCTCCTGAACGATTTTCTCGAGGAGCAGGGCGTACCGCATTCCGTCGTTGAGGTTTATCAGGAGGGTGGAGAGGGAGGTATTGACCTCGCGAAGGAAGTTGTCGAGCAGTGCAAAAATGGGGAGAAGAACTTTTCCCCGATCTACTCCCTGGACGAAAGCCCGAAGGAAAAAATACGCAAAATCGGAACCGAAATTTACGGCGCCGGCGAGATCGTTTACACCCAAAAGGCGGAGAAGGATCTGGAGAGAATAGAAAAGGTCGATGCGGACGACCTTGCGATCTGCATGGCCAAGACCGCGGCGTCTCTGTCCGACGATGAAAGCCTTCTGGGCAGACCCGAGGGATTCGAGCTGACCATCCGAGAGATTAGAGTCAAGGCGGGAGCCGGATTTATCGTGCCTCTTACGGGCGAGGTAAGAACTATGCCCGGCCTGCCGGCCAAGCCCGCAGCATTGGATATAGATATAGACGAGGACGGCAATATTTCCGGCTATTTCTAGCCTTTCCGCGCCGAATTTCGGGGTTAGTTTCCGGAAAGGAGCTTGCGCATAAATAGGATAAGTACTACTGTTTAACTCGGTCGGGAGAGTTATGAAGTTATTGCTGATCCATGCGGATTATTTGGAATACGAGGCGACAGAGAAGACTCAGGTCGCCGAGGAAATTCCCGATGAGCAGAAATCGGGGAGAGCCGAGGAAACCCTGGTCGCCTTCATGGCTATCGAGGAGGACGACGAGTCCGAGACGGAGGCGGTGATAGAAAATGCGTTCGAGGAGATAAGGGATGTTTTCGAAAGGGTCGGGGCCGAGTCCGTGGTAGTTTATCCTTACGCTCATCTGAGCCAGTCCCTTTCATCGCCCGAGACGGCGGTTCAGGTCTTGGACGGGATTCAGGAAAGGTTCGAATCGCAGGGGGTGGAGGTGCTCCGTCTTCCCTTCGGATGGTACAAGAGCTTTGACCTGTCATGCAAGGGTCATCCGATGTCGGAGCTTTCCCGGACCGTAACTTCCGAGAGGGAGGAAGAAGAGGAAGAGGCCGAAGTCGAAAGCGAGTGGGTCGTGATAGACGAGAACGGCGAGGAGCGCGATCCGATGGATTTTGACGATTCCGAAGATTTCGGGAAGATAGTTCGATACGAGATCGAGGAAACTGTCGAGAAGGGCGAGGAACCACCCCACGTCGGGCTGATGAAGGAAAAGGAACTCGTGGATTACGACAGCCTGAGCGACGCGGGAAACCTTCGCTGGTATCCGAAGGGGAAACTGGTGAGGGATCTCCTAATCGATTATGTCAACGAGAGGACCGTGGACTACGGGGCGGTGAAGGTCGAAACGCCGATAATGTACGACCTGGGCGATAAGGCCATTTTCGAACACTCGAAAAAGTTCGGCGAGAGGCAGTACCGGTTCGAGAGCGGCAACAGGGATATGGTGCTTCGGTTCGCCGCCTGTTTCGGCATGTTTTCGATGATGCACGACATGTACCTGACCGAGGGGAACCTGCCCCTCAAGATGTACGAGCTTTCCACTTACTCATTCAGGAGGGAACAGAGGGGGGAGATCATGGGCCTGCGCCGGCAGCGGGCCTTCACGATGCCCGACATGCACACCGCGTGCGGGGATCTGGACGAGGCCCGAAAGGAGTTCGGCGATCAGATAATCTGGACCCTCGAGACCGAGGGCGACCTCGGCCTTCAATATAATGTCATATTCAGAGCCACTAGGGATTTCTACGAGGATAACGAGGAATGGATAAAATCTTTGGCGGAGGAAATCGGCAGACCCGTGCTTTTGGAAATTATCGAAGAGAGAAAACACTACTGGGTTGCAAAGTGCGACATGGCTGCGCTTGACGCCTTGGGCAGGCCGTTGGAGAATCCGACCGTTCAAATCGACGTCGAGAGCGGTGAGAGGTTCGATATCAGCTTCTACGAGGACGAGGAGGAGAGAAGGCCTCCGATCCTCCACACGAGCCCGACCGGGAGCATCGAGAGGGTGCTCTGCGCGATTTTGGAGGAAGTCTCCACGGAAGAAAAGCCGAAGTTCCCGCTATGGCTTTCGCCGACTCAGGTGCGACTGGTTCCGGTCGGCGAGGAGCACGAGGACTCCTGCCTCGAGATTCTAGAGGAATTGTCCTCCCGCGATATCAGGGTCGACATGGACGACAGGGACAGGACCGTCGGAAAGAGGATCAGGAAGGCGGAAAAGGACTGGGTCCCGTACACCATAGTTTACGGGGACAGGGAAGAGGGGTCCGAGAAAATCCCGGTGAGGGTCCGCCGCGGCGGAGGGGAAGAAATAAAAATGACCATCCAAGAACTTGAGAAAGAAATAGAGGACAAGACGGACGGGATGCCCTTCAAGAGGTTGTCGTTGCCGGAAAGGCTCTCGAGGAGGCCCTCGTTCGTGGGATAAAAGGTGCATAATAATGTCATATAAACTGGAAGCTTCCGGATTCGGCCTGGATATCACGATGGAGAATACGGACGATCTGAAGCTCCACGAGGAAGTCATAGACTCGTATCTGGGGGAGCTCGAGGATGCGATTTCTGACAGCGGAATAGTTAAGGACCCGGTCATAGTAGACAAGGATTCGAAGGTGGTTCTGGACGGTATGCACAGGGTTACTGCCATGAGAAGGCTGGGATACGATAAAATTCCCGTTTGTCTCGTGGACTACCAGAGCCCGAAGATCGACCTGGGTAGCTGGTGCAGGTTTTTCGAAGGTTTGTCCATGGACCGCGTGAAGGATCTCTGCGAGGAACTCGGCTTCGACCTCGGCGAATGTGACCACTCCCGAATAAACGATATTCTGGAGAGCAGGGAACACGATTTACTGCTGGTCTCTAGGGAGGAGTGTTACACGCTGGACAGGGGCGCCGAGTCCATCAGCGAAATATTCGATCTGGCTATAGAAATCGAGGAGGAGCTGAGGGAACAGGATTTCGAGCCTCACTACGAGACCGAGAACCAGATCATGGATAAGCTGGGTGACGACGAGGTAGCGATTTTGGTGCCCCCGGCGACTAAACAGGACGTTATCGACATTTCGTCGAGGGGAGAGGTGTTTTCTCACAAGACTACGAGGCACGTGATTCCCGCGAGGCCGATGCGGATAAACGTACCCGTGGAAATGCTGGAGAAGGATATTTCGGAAGCTGACGAGGAAATGACCGAATTCCTCAAAGATCGTGACGTCGAAAACATGCCCCCGGGGAGCCGCTTCGAAGGCAGGGAGTACGAGGAAGAACTGGTCGTTTTTAAATAGCAATTAAAAGAGCAAATTCTAACGTCTCAACATTTTGGAGCGATTTAGCTGGTTTCTACCCCGCCCTCTTCTGAATATGAGGCCTCCGTGGGCGACATTCTCGCTTTGAGCCGAGCGAACAACGCCGAGAATGGAAATACGAAGGGATGAATAATCCAGATGAACGTTGTAGGAAAAATTCCCACTTTTATATAATTCCCCCTTCCTCCACTTCGGGCATTGTCTAGGAAGGAGAATAGTAAAAAGTTGGTCGAGCTTAGCGAGCGTCTCAAATCGTTCCATTCCGGAATTCTGTTAACGGCCTGGCCTGCAATTATATAGGGAATAAAGGTGATGCCCCAGATTCCTCCGTACTGAACCAAGATGTCCAAGGTGCTCAACCCAACGCCGTTTGCTAGCGTGTAGACCGCAACGGGGAGAGTGTAGATGGTGAAGAGTGAGCTCGGAAGGAGAAACCCGAAAATCCAGCGTGAATCCGTGAATTCACGAATCTTCTTGAAGAAATTGAACCATATGAAGCAGGAATACACCCCTACAATTCCAAGACCTAACCAAAAGAGAGACACGAACATTTATTATAGTTTTAATACTACCGAAGTAAATCGTTTCCTGAACTCAAAAACATTGCAAAACCGGTAAAATAGATTTGGCCATTATTCTTCCATTTCTTGCTTTCTCAATGGCTGTTGTCTGGAATTGTAATTGGAGGATATGTAGCCAGCTATCCTGTTCAGGACCTTTTTGCTGTCCGTGTTCACGAGTCCCCGCAGCTTCTTTTTGTTCTCATCAAAGTCTTCGGAAAATAGGTCCGGATACTTATCCAACAATTCTTTCGCAGCACGTTTGATGTGTCCTGGTCTTACTCTGCCCATTTTATCTCCTTCTGATTTTGTAATGATTGGTTGCCTAAATTATTTCTGCAATCCTTAAGGCCGTTTTCCCTACCTCTGTTGCTTTTTCTCCCAATATTCTTATCATTGGCTCCTTACCTACACTCCCCTCGTCGTATATAAGATTCGGGACTCCTCCGGCCTTTTCTATTGCCCTTTCCGTTCCCCACTCCATCGTCTTGACTCCGGGAGGTTCGTTCTCCCGGTCGAATTCCTGAATTCCTAGGTCCAGCTCCCGGCATTTCTCCAGTATCCTTTCCGAGTAGCGGACGTTCATCGCCGCCCGGATCGAGGGGTCGTACTTCCTTGCGGTGATTATTATATTAGCCACGTGTTCCGAACCCCCGGGCGCCGGGACACCTCCCAGGTAGGGACGGCCATCGACCTTGATGATCCTCCCGGTAAGCCCCACTACCTCATCGCGGCCTCTAGCCCCCTCCGGGGCCATCGCGACGTTCGTGCCCACTTCGGGAATCAGCCGCGCGAATTCGGGGGAGTTGACCAGTTCCTTCGCCGCCCTCTGGACCTCTTCGATCTCCCTGCTTCCCGAGGTGACCTTCCAGTACCGGGCCATCGGGTTTACCGACTCGCTCCCGCCTCCGACGCTCAATCTTCCCCTTATGGAGTCGACCATGAAGTCCCCGGCCTCCTCGATCGCTTTTTCGAGCTCAAATCCCTTTGCGAGTCCGGCCGTTATCGCGGCGGAGAATGCGCATCCCGTCCCGTGGACCTTGGGAGTCGGGACTCTCGGCTCTTCGAAAATGGTGAATTCGCCCTCGCGGAAGAGCACGTTTATGATCTTTTCCGTGTCCAGGTGTCCGCCCTTTATCAGGACGCCCTCGGGGCCGAGTTCCGATATCCTCTCGGCGGCTTCCTTCATGTTCTCCACAGTTTCGACGTCGGTCCCCGCCAGCACTCCGGCCTCGATGGTGTTTGGGGTCACGAGCTCCGAGCCGGTCAGGAAGTTTTTCATCTCCTCGACGGCTTCCTCCTCGAGGAGCCGAGAACCGTCCGCGGCGACCATCACGGGGTCGACGACCAGTCCGAAGTCTTGCTCCTTTGCCTTGTCCCCGATCGTCTCGATGATTTTTGAGTTGCTAACCATCCCGGTTTTCGCCCATTTCACGTCGAAATCCTCCACAACCGCGTCTATCTGACTCCCGACGAAATCCGCGGGCGTATCGTGGGACCCGCGGACGCCAGCCGAGTTCTGTGCGGTCACGGAGGTGATAACGCTGAGACCGTGTACGTCGTAGGCCGCGAAGGTTTTGAGGTCGGCCTGGATTCCGGCACCTCCCCCCGAGTCCGATCCGGCGATCGTCAGGGCTACCGGGGGCTTCACGCTTTCACCTCGGTAATTTCTCCCTCTAGATGGGTGCCCTCAGCGTCGGTAATCCTGACCTTGACGAATTCGCCCGGGTTGGCGTCCTCCACGAAGACCGGCCTGTAGGACTGTAGCCTGACCATGTAACCGCCCTTTTCACCCTTCTGCACGACTAATCCCTCTCTTTCTTCGCCTACAAACCTTTGGTTTTTTTCGCGGATTATTTTCCGGTAAAGGTCGGTGAGTTCCCTCGATCTTTCCTTTTTTACCTCGCTGTCCACCTGCTCCATCTCCATGGCGTCGGTTCCCGGCATCGGGGTGAATCTGGTGATGTTGATCTTGTCTGGCCCCACGTCCTCCATCAGCTCGAGACTGGCCTCGAAGTCTTCCTCGCCCTCTCCCGGGAAGCCGGCGATGATGTCGGTCGACAGGTAGAGGTCCGGGAATTTGTTCCTGAAGGATTCCACGATTTCCCTGAAGTCCTCGACCGTGTAATCCCTGCGCATGTTCTCGAGGACCCGGTCGCTTCCGCTCTGCACCGGCACGTGGAGAAATTTGTATATCTTTTCCGATTCGTACGCGTCGAGGAGCCCCGGCACTATCCCCCTCGCCTGGCCGGGGTTCATCATCCCGATCCGGGCCCTGAACTGCATGGGGATCGCAGCGATCCTTTCAAGCAGCGATGGCAGGTCGGTCCCGATGTCCAGGCCGTAGGCTCCGGTGTCCTGTGCGGTTACGAATATCTCCTTCCTTCCCGTTTCGACTTCCCCCTTTATCTCCTCGATTATCTCTTCCGGGTCGAAGCTCCTGAGCTTTCCCCTCGCGAACTTCACGCAGCAGTAGCTACAGTCGGACATGCATCCCTCGGCTATGGGTACGGGGCTGCTCATTCCTTCCCTGACCCTCTTTCCCGTCGGTTTGGCGGATTCCCCCTCTATTATCTCGATCCCGCTCTCGCCCCGCGATATCCTCTCGACGACCCGAGATATCGATCCCGTGGTGCGGCAGGAGATTACTCCGTCGAACTCCCCGATCTCCTCTATCTTCCCCGGCTCTATGAGGGGAAGGCACCCCGCGACCACTACTTTTACGTCGTCCCGGTCCTTGAGCTCCTTCAGCCTGTATATCACGCGGTTCAGGGTCGTCCTCGTGACTGCGCAGGTGTTCAGGACGACCAGATTGGCCTCGTCCGGGGAGTCTACTATACTATGTCCCGAGTCCCTCAGCTCCCCCAGCATCATCTCGGTGTCTCCCTGGTTCATGGTACAGCCGTACGTTTCTCCGTAGATTTTCATTTCGTAGCCCAAAGGGTTATTTATCACCCCTTAAGCAATAAAACAAGCGGCGGTAGTAACCGTGAAGAAGATACAGGTATCGATAGCCCAGCTCGACAATTACGGCCCCTGGACTGTGACCCCGGGGAACAAGCCGGAGGCCTACTTGCAGATGCTTCAGACCAGGCTGTTTGCCGATCTGGAGGAGGAGTTCTCCGACCGCGGGGCGCTGGCGTTTCTCACCCGCTTTGACAACACGGTGATAATCTCCAACGGCGTGTCCCTCGAGGAGCACAGGGGGATACAGGATGCGATCCGGGAGAACTATCCCGTAACGGTGAGCTTCGGCGTAGGCAGCGGGGGGACCGCCTACGAGGCCCAGGAACTCGCCAGCAGGGCGCTCCAGGAGGCCGGCAGCAGTCAGTCCGAGGACAGGAAGGAGGTCCTGGTCGGCGAGGACATTTCCTTCCCCGAGGAAAGCTCGGTCCAGATAGCCCACATAGACATCAACCGCGCCACCGATTTGACCGATGTGGAACCCATTTACGACACCCACCACCTGATCCAGGAGGTTTATCTGTCGCTGTCAGAGCTGCTCACCGAGAGAAAGTCCTTGGTCTTCTACACCGGAGGGGACAACTTCATGGCCCCCTGCAACGGTCTGACCGAGGACGACGTTCTGGAGGTCCTTAACGAGGTAGAGGACAAGCTAGACATCGGGCTGAAGGCGGGGATCGGTCGTGCGCCGAGAGCTCCCGACGCCGCGTTTATGGCCAGCGAGGGCCTGCACGATATCCGGGACGGCGAGGTCGACGGTAAGGTCGTTTTCAAGGAGTCCGCCTGAGTTTAGAGCCGTTGGATTACTATCCTTTTTACAGTACAGAAAATACAGCATGTTGGAGAAGTGTAACATGACAGAATTTTACGTGCCCGACTTGAGCACCGTTATAAACGGGAAGATCACCCGTACAGTCGAGACCAGCGAAATCGCAGGGTCCGAGATAGTCGTGCCCAGGGTGATATTTGCGGAGCTCGAGCACAGGGCGAGCCTGGGCAAGGACTCCGGCTACAGCGGACTGGCGGAGCTCAGGAATCTGGAGGAGTTCATGGAGGAGGGCAGAATTAACCTCACATTCTCGGGCGAGAGGCCCGTCATCGAGAACGTCGCCAAGAGCGAGATCAGGTCCATGATCAGAAAGATGGTACAGGACATGAACGCGACCCTTATCACGAGCAACGAGGTCATGGCGGAGTCGGCAAAAATCGAGGGGTTGAGGGTCAAGCATCTGAGACCGCTCCACGAGGAGCAGGTCCCGAGGCTGTTCGAATTTTTCAACGAGGACTCCATGTCGGTCCACCTCAAGGAGGGGACCAAGCCGATCGCCAAGGTCGGCCGGCCCGGCAACTTCAGACTGGAGACCGTGGGCGACAAACTGCTCGACGAGACCGAGATGCGCGATATCTCGAGGGAGATCACCGAGCTCGCCCGGCGTGATCCGGACGGCTACATCGAGACTGAGATGGAGGGAGCGACCATGCTCCAGCTCAGGGAGTACAGGATAGCCATCGCAAGGCCGCCCTTCAGCGACGCCCTGGAGATAACAGCGGTCAGGCCCGTCGCGGACGTCGACCTCGATGACTACGAGCTCTCGGACGAACTCAAGAAAAGATTGGACAAGCAGGCCGAGGGCGTTCTGGTCGCGGGCGCGCCCGGTGCGGGAAAGTCGACCTTCGCGCAGGCGCTGGCCGAGTTCTACCGGAGCAAGGACAAGGTCATCAAGACGATGGAGTCCCCGCGTGACCTGCAGGTCGCCGACGAGGTGACCCAGTACACGGCCCTCGAGGGAGACATGTCGTTGACTTCGGACTTGCTTCTCATGGTCAGACCGGATTACACGATCTACGACGAGCTCAGGAGGTCCGACGACTTCGAGATTTTCGTGGACATGCGCTTCGCAGGAGTAGGAATGGTCGGCGTGGTCCATTCGACCGAGGCCATCGACGCGGTCCAGAGGCTGATAGGCAGGGTTGAGCTCGGCATGATCCCGATGGTCGTCGACACCGTAGTGTTCATCAAGGAGGGAAGGGTCGACGAGGTCTTCGCGCTCAGACCAACAGTGGGAGTCCCGCACGGGATGGGTTCCCCGGACCTCGCGCGCCCGATGGTGGAGGTCCAGGACTTCGACACGGGAGAACCCTACTATCAGATATACTCCTTCGGCGAGCAGGTCGTCGTCATGCCCGTTGAGGAAGAGGAGGTCTCCGAGAAGGGCATGGAGAAGGCGAAGGAGATCGAGTCGGCCATCAGGCAGAGGATAGGATCTGACGTCGACGTCGAGATGCTGTCGGACAGCAGCGCGATAGTCAGGGCGGACCCCGACGACGTTCCCAAGATAATAGGCCGTCAGGGGAGCACCGTCGACGACCTACAGAACGAGCTCGGCGTCAGGCTCGACATCAGGGAGGGCGAGCCGGGGGCGAAGGGCGGCTCCGCGGAGCCCGACATAGTCGACCAGGGGAACAAGATCGTGATCAAGTTCGGCAAGGAGCACGCGGGCGATGACGCCAAGGTGTTCGCCGGCGGGAGTCTGATATTCAAGGGTTCGGTCGGCAGCAACGGCGAGATAAAGATCAAAAAGGACACTCAGATAGGCCAGCAGCTGGAGAACGTCATCAAGCACGATGTTCCCATGAGGACGGAAATAGTCTGATTTTCCGGGTCACTTCTTTTAAGTGGATTTCCTAGACAAGTTTATTTAGGGAAGAGCCACGCTAACTTTTAATAAGGATAGTAGATTATCCTGTGGAGGATTTTTATGGAAGAAAAAGAAGAAAGGAAGGAATATTTTGAGGAGCTAGGCATCGAGCCGAAGAAGGTCGAGGAGCACGACTCGAAGGAAGAAGGCGTGGACATCATCGAGGACGACGACCAGGAAAAGAAGGAAGAACGACGGGAAGAAGAGCTCGAACAGTATAGGGAAGTCTCCGGGTTCTAGATTTAAAGGGGATCCGGGGTCTTCTTCAGGTCCTTTTGTTTTTAAAGGAGTCAAAAAGATTTCTTCTCAGTCCCGGGTTTCGATCGGGCGGAGGCAATATTCATAAAATTTACTTCCACATATCTTCTACTGCGCGG
>CAZEBR010000027.1:0-8027 GCA_964510375.1 Hadarchaeota archaeon (SeqCode)
TCAATTACGTTATGGCAATTAGGATGGCCGGTTGTCGACCAGTTTTGATAGAAACTGCCGATGACTATCTTCCTTCCCCGGACGAAATTTTTTCTAAAGTTACATCGGACACTCGGGCCGTCGTTACAATATCCCCTAATAACCCTACTGGGGCGGTTTACCCACCTTCCTTGTTACGTGAGATCAACGAGCGTTGCATGGAAATGGATATATACCATATTTCTGACGAAACTTACGAAAATTTCCTCTACGACTCCGTCCACGTCAGTCCCGCATCGTTCGATGACAGCATGACTCACACTATTTCACTTTTTTCTTTCTCGAAGTCCTACGGTATGCCCGGATATCGCATTGGATACATGGCAGTTCCCTCGGACATTCAAACGGAGGTCTTAAAGATACAGGACACCGTAGCCATCTGTCCGCCCGCTCCCGCCCAGGCAGCTGCCGAGGCGGCCTTAGAAGTCGGGCCCGGATATACTCGCTCTTTTCTTTCGAACCTTTCGGATATCCGTGAACTGTTTTTTGAAGGAATTGTAAACATGAAAAAAGCGACGCTAACTCGGACGAAAGGTGCTTTCTACTTTATGGTTGATCTGAAAACCGACGGTTCTACTTGGGATATTGCTAAACGCCTAATCGAGGACTACGGGGTTATTACGATACCGGGCGAGGCCTTCGGTACTTCAGGAAAATTGCGTATCTCTTACGGAAACCTTGAAAAAAATGAAGCTGAAGAGGGGATCTCACGCTTCCAAAAGGGGATTAGTAATCTAATCTAGAGAGTATTCATAACCACCACTGGAAATATTTGACTGAAAGTTTTGTATCATCCAAAATTTTAGTTAGGTCATCATCTATTCTCTTCTTCCAAGTTTTTCTCAATCCAATCTATTTTTTCATCGGCTGACATCACGTCCCAATTTTCAGGAAAATCCAAACTTTATCACCACATCCCACTTATCAAAGAGAAAAATAGCAGTTTCGGAGACCCGAGTGAAAGTAACGGATGAAATCAACGACCGTGGTCATGCGTAAAAAAGTGAATAAAAAATGGGTTTCAAAAAGTTGGAAAAAGTCAGGGAAAATAGAGAAAGGCACTCCCCCTGAATATAATTTTTATTTATAAAGAAAATCTGTTGATTTTATCCGCAGTGTGCACAGGTTATCGATGTTTCTTCTTTCTCATCTGGATGTTCTTTGTCTACGTGTTCCTCCAGTTCCTTTTCCGTATCGAACTCCTCTCCACAAACGTCACAAATACAAGTTGCCATTTTGTACACCTCCAAAGTCCTATTTCTATTGCAACCCATAAAGTTTTGTCTCTTCACTGCCCCTTTATTTTACGACCTCAGTGCGGTCTTCACAACTTTAAAATCTTCTTCTAAAGCCCGTTCTTTGATAAAATTTTTCTAGCCCGAAATTAGTAACTATTCTGGAGGTGAAATTTTATGACAGGCGAACATGAGGGGAGAGAGAACCTATCCGATGAAACTAAAGATTTGGAGAGAGCAAGACAATCTCTAATCGAAGAACTCGAAGCAGTTAATTGGTATCAGGAAAGAATCGAAGTCGCCGAAAACGAAGATCTAAAGGAAATTCTCGAACACAATCGTGACGAAGAGAAGGAACACGTTGCAATGCTTGTAGAGTGGCTTCGAGAGAACGACGAGGTTCAGGACCAAAACTTCGAAGAACACGATTAAAACTTTTCTTTATAAGCGGGGTTTTTACTTCCCCGTTCACCTTTTATCAATCGATTTTATTGACCCTTCGACCATCCGTCGACGAAAACGTATGGAAAGTATGATGATTTCGATAACCGGAAACCGTAAATAAATACGGAAACAAGTTTTCAATGAGATGTACAATAAAATTTTAGTACCCGTGGACTCGATCACGTTCGATAACACTATACGCGCCGTAGAGGATGCGATCGAATTCGCCGCCGGCTGCGGTAGACCTCAATTAATTTTTCTACATGTTTGGAACACGGTCGAGTCCGGAATATCCGATGATGTAGAAGATAGGATGAGAAATGTAAGAGAGAGTCAGATGAACCAGGAGTTTTCCGAAATTAAGGAGCTATGCGAGGAACGAGGTCTCCAAGATTATCGGACAATATTTAAAGAAGGCGGTCCCGCACACGAGGAGATAGTAAAGATGGCCCACGAGGAAGATATCGATCTGATAGTTATGGGTTCCGGTAAGCTTCACGATAGGAGCGTCAGCGGGAAAATAAGGAAATTTGCTTACGGTAGCGTGACCGAGAATGTCATACACGAATCACCATGTTCTATACTGGTTAGTTCTCCGCCTTCCAACGGTTAATGAAAAAGACTTTATTCCTATTGTAAGCTCTATTCACCGCTGAAAAATTCGTTAATGATCGACTTCATTGACTTTAGAAATTAAAAAGAAGACCTAGACTAACCGAAGGAAAAAGCTCTGACAACGGTAAAACTTTCCCCGTCTCTCCAGACCCTAACTCGCATGTCCTTTTCTCCGTTAAAACCGAGGCGCCTCAACTCGTTGAAGTTGGCATTTTCAAGAAAATCATCGAGCATGTCCAGCTTTTCTTCTAACTCCTCGTCCTCAACCTCGTCGGCTTTCTGTCGGATTTTTTCCCGTTTGCTCTCTGCCGCCCGCTCTATACAATTACCACTAAGGTTAAGAAGTACCTCTCTCGAACCTTCAGCCTGAACTTCGGCCATACAAATACCCTTTTACGTTTTTTATTGAGCTACCGTTACCGATCGGTTTCTTAAGATGACATTTAATTCGTAGATGGGTTCACCACTTAAAATCCTGCTATATATTAATCAAATTTGATAATAACAAACCAATAAAAACGGAAAAAATAAAAACAAATCTTTTATCACTTCGGATGTAGGATTTATCGAGCCCCGATGGTGTAGTTCGGCCAAGCATTCCGGCCTTTCGAGCCGAAGACCCGGGTTCAAATCCCGGTCGGGGCACCACGATTTTCCTCCAGGAAAAACGGCGGCGGAAAACTGGCGACGTTTTTTAAACTTAATTTTATCCTTTCCTCAGAGTAATACATATTCTGTAGTATCAGGCCTTTAGATGACAAGAATCTATTTGAATAAGCTAAGCATGAAAAACTAACAAAAGAAGGTTACCTCTCCCCTGACCTAACTTTATTACTTCGCTACCGAGAAAACTAAAATGGGAGGGCACAACTTGTCACTTTTCAACAGATTGAAAAATACGTTCGAAAAGCTTCCTTTTTCGGCAATGGAACTGACCGTTCCGGTTTGGGCGGGCTACATTTTACACCGCAGGCTCGAAAAATTGGAGGACCAGGGGTCCATTTCTAATTTCAAGTCCAAGATAAGCAGGATCAAGAAGCATCGCTACAGGATGGAACTCGAAATTTCATTTACCGAGCAACAGGCGAGGAAGGGTTTATCGCACCTGATCGATACCCTCCCATCGCTTAAAAGGGGGTGATTGAAAATGGCTGATGAAGAGAAAAGGGGAGAACTAAAGGTTACGGTCGACATCGAGGTGAACGAGGACATGATGAAAGTGATGGAGAAGACCCTGACCGAAGTTCCGAAGGAAGTTGCGGAAAGAGTATCGAAAAGCTAGAAAGTAGATTTCGAAACGTCAAGGGGGGAGCAAGAACAGACTCCAGTGCTTAGCTTCTGCGCGCTGTTTCATTTTTCGTCTAAAGAGGAGTGCGACGGTTAAGCCCTAGATTTTTACTAGCAATGCAATTCAAAATAACCGTGTCAGTATTTTCTTCTATCTGTACCTCCCCCGTCTCCATAGTTATATTTACTCTGTATATTCGAGCCAATCTACCCATAAAAAATTTATGTCGGACTAATTTGAATAAAACGAAAAATTTCGCTTCTCTTTTATTTTTTATTATTTTTGGCAAAAATAAATCCATATAATGGACATTTTTTGAGATAAAAACATTTTTTAAAGAATTCAAAGAATATTTAGAAAGAAAAAGTTATAATTAGTGATTAATCTTTTAGCCTGAATACTATTCCAAAGGACTTTTCTCCGAATCAGGGTTTCACGACTGATCTTCCGGCTATTCTGCCTTCTTCGAGCGCGTCAAGCGCGTCTGTAATCTCATCGAGTCCATCATATTCCTTTGTTACTATCTTACCCAGTTCGAGGTCTCCTGACATAAACATGTCCACATACTTGGAGATGTCGCTCTGGATCTCAACGAACCCTTCCACGTTTCCTTTGAGCGTCCTACCTTGCAGGATTTTTTGAACGTTCACATCGACGGAGAGCCTGGGTGATGCTTCTCCCGTAATAACTGCTGTGCCTCCAACCCTAGTGGATTCGAACGCTTGCTGCATCACGCCGGGGTGTCCGACGAATTCAAAGGAATAGTCGGTTCCACCGGTCGATCCGAGGATTTCGGGTATTCTTTCCAATGGATTTCCTTCGGAAGAGTTTATCGTGTAATCAGCTCCGAGTTTTTTTGCAAGGTCCAGCTGATCGTCATTTATATCCACGGCAATTATCTTTGCTCCAACCGCGTTCGCTGCTGTTATAGCAGCTGATCCAAGGCCACCGCAGCCAAAGACGGCAATAGTCGAACCTGGTTCGATACCGGCAACGTTGTAAACGCCTCCGATTGCTGTCGAAAAGCCGCACCCTAGTGGAGCAATCTTCTCGCTGGGTGCGTTCGGATTAATTTTTACCACAGCTCCTTCCGAGACAACTGATTTATCAGCAAAGGAGGATTGACAGAAAAAGCTGTTGATTTCTTCTCCGTTTTTACTGATTCTTTTCGTTCCGTCCAACATTACACCTCCGGATAGACCCTTTCCTAGGCCCTCTGAACATGAGCTCTCCAAACCTCGATTGCAAAAAGTACATTTGCCGCAGGGGGAAACGGCAAAATTAATGACCTTGTCCCCAGGGTCCACGCTCGTCACGCCTTCTCCCACTTCTTCTACGATTCCGGCACTTTCGTGACCGAGAACTACGGGCAAGGGGACTTCTGCATCTCCCGTATATCGGTGAAGGTCCGTAGCACAAATGCCGACTGCTTCGATATCTACCAAAACTTCCTTGGCTTTTGGATCATCCAATTCGACATCCTCCACCGCCATATTATTGGGTTCTCTAAGCACGGCTGCATTTATTTTCAAATTTGTTCACCTCCACATTGTTTCTTCATCACAGGTTTGTTTGAAATTTATAAAACATTTCGTAATCCGTATTTGTTTCCATTACTTCCTAGATTTTTACCAATTTTAAAATCACTAAATCCAATTTTAACAACTAATCGGTGCATTAACTTGAATCAGAATCAATAAACCGGAACGAATCTTTTTGACTAAGTTGATGTGTGGCTTGACTCCAGATAATCAGAAGATGTTGGGAAGTTGAACGGTCTAGAAAGCTTCTGAAGCTATCAGAAGCGAGATGAATTTTTCCCATCTTGGATGCTGCAAAAATTAAATTTCGATCGATTTTTATTAAAAAAGCCCTTAAAAAACACCTTATCAACACTATTCTTCCTCGGATTTTTTTTCTCTAGACTTCTTTAGCTTTTCTATTTTTTCGAGAAATTCTTCTTCCTCTTCGGACCCAAAGTGAAGATTGACACCATCCTCAGTTTCCTCGTAATCATCGATTGACTTGAACTCCGCAAAGTCAGGATTATCAATACGGCCAATCTCCACCCCAAGTATATTCAGGCTAACTTGCTCTATATCGCCTAAACTGGTAAATTCTCCTCCGGCTATATCAATAGTCAATTTTCCATTTTCAAGCATCGCCTTATTAGAACGACCTAATTTCAATTTTTCCTTCGGGATAGGTTCGTCACAGCTCGGACAATTATCATATTTGAGAATTTCTTCGTAGGTCAATGTCTTCCCGCACTTGTTACAGGTATAGACAGGTTTTATCGGGGAGCCGCAAAAACGACATTTTTCTTCCTTAAATCTCTTCTTTGGATGGACTTGAGAGCCACAGTTTTCGCAAATATATTTGAACGGCATCTCCGTTCAACTCCTCGGTAAATCTGTTCTGGTCACTGGTATAAAGTTTCTTTCATCGGTCCCCCGAATAACCCAGAATAAAAAGAAAAACGTAAAAAAACAAAAAAGAATCTAGAAAAATTTTAGCCCGATTGACCTTGCCCTTGGCCGCCAGACATCATCTGCTGTAACTTTTTCTGCTTCTCCATCGCATTCTCTTTAATATTTTCTTCCTTCTCTTCAATGGAATCGAGCTTTGATTCTATCTGATCCTTCTTATTCGTGAATTCTTCCTTGAGTTCATTCTGTGTGGATTTTATTCCAACTGGACCTGTTACTCTGAAGACTTCTTTATCCTCATCTGCTTCTTCTAAAGCGTCCAGTGCACTTTCCAGTCTTTTTTGCTCCATTTTAAACTGATTTTTCTGTTCTCCGATCTGCTGCAGCTGCTGTTTCTGTTTTTGTAGTTCACTGATCATCTGCTGAGCCTGTGGGGGTAGATCTTGTGGATTTGGTTGCAATTTGTCACCTCCTTGAATTCCGAGATTCTTATTCTTAAGACAGTCTAGGTACTAACACTTCTTCATCCCGTAAAAAAGGTTGGAATCAGTCTTTTTTCTCAAAACTCGAGATTCGAGCTTTGTAAATGTCTATATAATTCCTCAAAAACTAGAAATATGATCCATTATCATCTTTAATTGGAATTTTCATGAAATTGGAACAGGTTCAAAACTACGATCAACTTAGAGATTTCCTAGACAAATCCAGCTGGCAGGAGTTCGAAAAGATCGTTGGAAAAATCTTCGAATTTCATGGATACGATGTGGAGGTTAGCAAGGTCGTTTCGTTCGATGAAACAAAAAGGCAATACGACGTCATAGCCGAGCTGGACCATTACATAGTAGTAGACTGCAAAAAGTGGGATAATAAGAGAAGAATTAAATATGGACTCAAAAAGGCGGCGGAAGACCAAATAGAGAGAGTCAAAAAACTTGATCTAGAACTGAAGGCTTTCCCATTAATCGTTTTAAGCTGTCAGAGCCCACTGGAATATCACAGTTCAGTTCCCATCGTTTCCGTATATAAGTTAAACAAGTTCCTATCGAATTTCCCATTACATGTGGATGATATTTTGAACCTTTGAATGCGAAAACTTTGAATGGTTTAAGAATAAACTTGACATACTGGACCCGGAGGATAAGAAACCGATAATGAGTGATTTTTCATGATCTCGGAAGTTGAAAAAATAGCGGACAAAATTAGATCCATGGAGATAAGGGGAGCTGGAGAAATAGCCCGTGCATCTGCTAGTGCTCTCAAAGCGCTCGCAACTGAAAGCGAAGCTGAAGATAAAGAAGTTTTTATCGATGAGCTAAAAGAGGCGAAAAAAATTCTTTTAAACACCAGACCCACTGCGGTATCGCTAGCGAACGCCATTAGATTCGTGATAGGAGATTTGAATGATATTTCCGAGGATCAGAACATCGAAGACTTGCGTAAACAGATAATCTCACGTTCGGAAGATTTCATAGAAAAATCGGAGAAGGCGACTGAAAGAATCGGAGAAATTGGATCTCGGAGAATCTCGGATGGTGACACTATCATGACTCATTGTAACAGTTCAAATGCCCTAGCAGTTATCAAAAGAGCCCATGATCAGGGAAAGGATATTCGCGTTATCGCTAACGAAGCCAGGCCAAGACAGCAGGGTTTGATATCCGTCAAGGAACTGTCTGAGTACGGAATATCTACTACTTTAATCGTGGACTCGGCTGCCCGTTCGTTCATGAAAGAAGTCGATAAACTAATCGTCGGTGCAGATAGCATCGCCGCGAACGGTGCTGTGATAAACAAAATCGGGACTTCCCAGATTGCATTGGCCGCCCACGAAGCGAGAGTGCCGACATTTGTGGCGGCTGAAAGCTACAAGTTTCACCCCAGTACCTGTATCTTATACTAGTCTCCGAGCCCACGAGACCTAGGCTGTTCTCGTATGCCGTCCTCTGATTGAAAAAAATAAACAAGCATTAGACGTTA
>CAZEBR010000027.1:8037-24650 GCA_964510375.1 Hadarchaeota archaeon (SeqCode)
CGTGGACCCTCAAGATTACCCCGGGGTCAAGATTAGAAATCCCGCCTTCGACGTTACACCTGCCGATTACGTTGATCTTATAATCACTGAGCGGGGAATAATTCCGCCCGAAGCAGCGTACGAAATTCTTCAGGAAAAGTTCGAGCTCGGTCTGGAAGAGGATTACACCTAACTCCACTTATCCAGTGCCGAAGCAAGTTCTTGATTGTCTTTTGCGTAGTCTTTGAGCTTAATACCATTCACACACGCATCAACGGCCTGTCTAAGCGCCTTGGCTCCGCTTTTCGTACCGTTCGGATGTCCGTGTACTCCCCCACCCGCCTGAATCACCACATCCTTTCCAAAGAGACCGATTATATCGTCGACTAATCCCGGATGTAGACCTCCGGAAGCCACGGGCATTGTCTCTTTCAAATCGAAGTAATCCGAACGTAAAAATTCGTAAATTTTGCTTACCTCCGATTTTGCACCCTCCATCTTACCGACCACGGTCCCTGCATGAAGGTTGTCAACGCCAACCGTCCTAGCAAATTTGGCAATCGGCAACATCCCTATTCCATGGTCCTCGAGCCTAGTGTAGGCCGCATGCTGTGCCCTGTGTGCGTGAATTCCTATTCCCCTATCGGATAAATGATCCCGCATTTCTTGTAGAGCGGACCACCCCGCGGTAAGAATATCTATCATGACGTATTCTCCTCCCTTTTCCTCGACTAGTTCCGCCCTTCTTCTCATCTCGCTGACCTTTGCCGTGATATTTGGAAAGTAAAGCTTCTTCTCACCCGTCTCTTCCTCGGCTCTGTCCCGCTTTTCAAACGTCTTTTCGATTCTATCATCGAAGTCATTAAAGGACATGCTAGCCAGATTCTCGTCGTCCTTGACTATGTCCAGACCACCAGTCCAAGCTTCGTAGGCCACATCGGAATGCTGATCGGGGTCCAGACCCAATTTTGGCTTAACTATCGTCCCCACAAATGGTCTATCTTTAATTCCGGTTGCCTCTCTCGCCCCAGAAATTCCAAGCTGTGGGCCCGAGAATTTGTTCACGATTACTTCGGGAAAATAGACATCAATCAGCTTGAGGCGGGTTAGCTCGTCCAGCCCAAATATATTGCCAGTTATGGAGCTAAGTATCTGAGGCATATTCCCGGCTTCGAAAAGCTCGTGAGGATAAGCCACCTTTATGAAATCGTTTGACTCGTCAACCTGAAATACCCTCGCAGCATGATCCTCAATTTCTTCCCGCATGGTCGATAGATTTGGATCCCAAGTGCCGATGGACGATTCCGCAGCAATCGCCCCTGCGGCCCAGTCAAACGAAACTGATGAGTCATGTTTAAACTTGAAATGACAAATCAGATCCGATTCTCCGGGTTTGTATTCCCCATCGATATAATCTTCATACTTCATGAGTTTGCCTCAGTTATCTATTGACGGCATCCGGTTAATCTTTCTTTCCTATATATTTGCGAGAACGTAAATTCAGATTACCAGTGGTCCCTCGTCATTAAAATAGCGATCCGCCATGATGAATATCTTCAAATAGTAATTATCGATTGAGGGGACGAAATTCTCTTCTGTCACCTTTTTATCTACATCTATCCTAATGCCTTCATCATCGATTCTGAACCCCGAAACCGGGGAGGACTTTATTTCACCGTTGAAGAGTTTCAGTCCATCTTCAATTCTCATCTGAACAAGCGCCGATACCTCCTTCTGCTGTAATTCATACTCTTCAATCGGTACGTTTTTTTCTAGGAGGTAAGTGTTGCAAAACTCACGATTTTTTAGGGAATCGGATAGAGAAACGTTGAAACGTATTCCCAGTGATTTGAGGCTTTCAAAATTAGCCGGAAACCCTAACTCCTCCTCTACTTCTCTTACTCCATCCTTCGGAGTTTCACCAGCAAGTATGTGGCCAGCGGCTGTGACATCGAAAAGGTTTGGATGTATTTTTTTATTCTTACTCCGCTTCTGAAATAAGACGTAGTATCCGTCGGAACCCTCTCTAATTATCCAACAGTGGAGCGTTTGGTGCCAGTAGCCCTCTCGATGAGCTTTTGTCCTCGTTGCAGTACCGATGTGGTCCATATTTTCATCATAAATATCCAATAGTTCTTCTTCCGTCAAGTCTACCACCTCTTTAGATGCTTTATGAAAGCATTAAATTTCTTTTTCAGCCGCCTGTTAACCTATAACTTTTTGTTTGAAATCATCATGAGAAGATTTTTATCCAACAAATTAAATTGTGTCCAGATAGAGCGGTATATATGGACTATTCTTTTCAGGCCACAGCTAGGACTCTCGATATTGAGGCTGGAAAGCCAATAGTAATTATGAACGAAAAGGAGGCCCAAAAAAGATCAATATTTCTCAACGACAGAGTTAAGATAAACCATAACGAATCATCCGTAGTGGCAATCGTTGATTTTTCTCCTAAAATGCGGAGGGACGAGGTTTTCCTATTCGAGGAAACTAGAAAGAGACTCGGAGTAAAGGATGGAGAAACAGTAAATATAGAATTGACGAAGATGCCGAGTTCTATTGATTACATAAGAAATAAAATAGTTGGGAGAAACCTGTCCAAGAACGAAATAGAGAGAATTGTCGAGGATACCGTAAACCTGATGCTCTCGGACCCTGAATTAACGGCTTTCAATATCGCAATCGCGATGTCAGAATTTTCTTTAGAAGAAACCTATTATCTCACCGAAAGTATGGTAAAAACCGGGGAACGAATAGACATCACCAATGCATTTGATAAGCACTGTATCGGCGGAGTTCCCGGAAATCGCACGACTCCGCTAATAGTCCCAATCATTTCTGCCGCTGGATTAAAAATTCCGAAAACTTCTTCCAGAGCGATAAGCTCGCCCGCTGGTACCGCCGATACGATGGAAGTACTTGCACAGGTCGATTTTTCAGCCGACGAAATAACGGAATTGATAAAAGAAACTGATGCCTGCATGGTCTGGGGAGGTAACGTCAATCTCGCTCCGGCGGATGACGAGTTCATCCGTGTCAGAAAATCGCTCGGTCTGGACCCGACAGAACTTGTACTATCCTCCGTACTTGCCAAGAAAAAGGCCGTTGGTTCCGACACGGTTTTAATCGACATTCCCGTGGGGGAAGAAGCCAAGATTAAGGAAGATGATAAGGCTCAGGAAACTGCGGATCTTTTTGAGAAACTTGGAAGTAGGCTCGATATGGATATAATAACCCTGATATCCGATGGCTCTGAGCCGATAGGCAGGGGAATCGGTCCAGCTTTGGAGGCCAGAGATGTATTAAGGATCCTCGAAAGCAACGGGGCAGAGGGGCCGGTGGACCTCAAGAATAAATCATTACGTATGGCAAACATGCTTCTCGAAGAAGCTAGTTCTGAATTGAGAGCAGAACAGATCTTGGAAAGTGGGAGGGCGTACGAAAAAATGAAACAAATAATCAAAGCTCAGAACGGCGATATTTTGAAATCGGAGGATATTGAAATGGGTAAATTTAGTAGAATCATACGATCGAAGGAAGAAGGAAGGATCGCAAAAGTTCGTAACAATTCAATCAAGGACATCGCGCTGACCGCTGGTTGCCCCCGTGAGAAAAAAGCGGGCCTTTACCTCCACCAAACTGTCGGCGACCAAGTTGAAAAAGACGATAAGTTGATGACGGTTTATTCCGACAACAAAAAGAGGTTACAGAACGCGCTCGAAGAAGCTGAAAACAATATCGTTTTCGAATACGAGTGAATAAAATGACTCTTAAGAAAAATGAATAAAAATATTCCGATCCAAAGTAAGTGTTGACCATGAAGTGTTTGATTTTAGCTGGCGGATATGCTACTAGGCTTTGGCCGATTACTAAAAACAAAGCAAAACCGCTTTTACCGTTGGGTGGAAAATCAATACTCAGCTATATTTTAGATGAACTTGAGTCAATCGACCAACTCGATAAGATATACGTCACCACTAACGAGCGATTTCAAGATACCTTCAACAAGTACATATCGGAGAGACCCGAGAGCGAAAAGTACGAGCTCGTGATAGAAAGTCAAGAATCCGAGGAGGAAAAATACGGAGCCGTGGGGGGTATGATAAACGTCATAGAAGATGGGCCCACCGACGATTATCTTATAATAGGGGGAGACAATTATTACTCGTTCCAAATTCAGGATTTTCTAAACTTTGCTCTGGACAAGGGTTCATTGGCAAACGCGTGTTATCGAGTAGAAAGCCTAGAGGAAGCAAAGAATTACGGGATAGTTGACTTCGACGATGATAAGAAAATTACGTCTTTCCAAGAGAAACCTGAGGAACCCCGCTCAAGAATGGCCTCTACAGCGTGCTATTTCTTACCCGAAAAGAGACTAAAAGCGTTCGATGAGTACGTCGATTACTGGGAAGGAAAAGTTTCGAAGGATCAGTACCTTGATGAACCCGGCAGGTTTTTGGAATGGATGGTAAACGAGTACGACATCTACGCCTATCCATTTGAGGGTAAATGGGTAGATATAGGAACGAGGGCGGGGTATTTGAGAGCCGAAAAAGAAGTATCCGAAGGAAATACTGTCTTCGGTGAGGTTGAAAATTCTGAAATAGGCGAAAACGTAACAATCCTGAAGGGAACAAAAGTAGAAAACTCCGAAATTGAAAACTCTATTATTTTCGAGAACTGCGAAATAAAGGACACTATCATTAAAAATTCTCTCATCGGAGACGACACTACAATAGTGAACAAGGATTTGAGGGAAGGACTCGTAAAAAATATCGATTAGATCTCTTCTTTATCCCCATATTCCAATTAGATTCCACCAGCCCAACCCGAAGGTGACGAATGCGATAATGGAAAATACACTCAAGACTGCTCCTGCTTTGACTAAGTCCTTCACCTCCACGTAGCCGGAAGAGTAAACTATCGCGGCACTGGGTGTACCGATTGGTAACATAAACACCATCGCTGAACCCATCGCTATAAGGTAAGTAATCAACTCGGAAGAATATCCACTAATCCCAATCTGGAGGAACAGAGCGATTGCTATCGGTAAAACGACGGCCGTTGCTGCGGAGTTACTCATCAAGTTGGAGAGGGCTATGACTAAAACTAGTAAAGAAATCATGATTAAGAACGGATTTGCACCGATCACACTTAGCAGACCTTCGGAAACGACTTCCACGGCACCTGTCGTGGTGAGGGCACGGCTTAGCGTCAACGCTCCCCCATAGAGGAAAATCAGACCCCATGGCATGTTTTGCTTGATATCCCTCCAGTTTATTGTTCTTGTCACTACCAAAGCAAAGAACCCTCCAATGGCCACAACTGAGAGGCCTATTTCCTGACCGATGCTAATCCAGAGGACGAAAGTTACAAAAAATACTATCCCGGCTTTTTTCTCCCCCCGACTGACATCTCCCATTTCTTCTACCTGTTCGGCCATCTTGTTCCTAATTTTTTCAGTGTCAATCTCCCCCCACGGGTACGTTAGCTTAAGAGTGAAAAAGGTGACAATCATCAGGACAGTGGCAATCGGCACGCCAGCTATCGCCCATTCCAGAAAACTCAGAGCGTAGCCTGTTGTACTTTCTAAAATACCGACGGCCAAGATGTTCCTAGCCCCACCCAGAAAAGTACCGATGCTTCCTACGGAAGTCGCGTACGTCAAGGCCAGAAAGATTGCTATACCAAAGTTTTCATCCGGCTCGATATCTCCCGCATCGATAATCCCGACAAGTACCGGCAACAAGAGAGCGGCAACAGCGTGGCACGGCATGGTCATTGACATGAAACACCCCAGCAAGCAAACGCTAAAAATTATCGAGGAAGAGCTCTTTCCGAACCTCTCAAGTAGTTTCAGGGCAAATCGCTTGTGGAGATTCGTCTTTTGCATGGCTATCCCGAAGGATAACGCTCCGATTAGGAAAAATAATGCAGGTTGCTTGAAGCCGAAAAATGCGTCTCTTAACGGGAGTACACCCAGAATCGGGAGAAGAGTAATGCCGAAAAGGGCGGTCATGCCGAGAGGAAAAGCTTCGGTAATCCAAAGAATCGTAACAAAAGCTAAAACTCCAATGGCCCTACGGGCGACCGGCTCCATACCAATCGGAGCAATAGAAATCGCACCGAGCGCCACAAAGGCAATGATGAGATAAATAATTCTCCTGAGGTTTTCGGGCCTCGTAATCCGGTTGAGGTCCTCTTCACTCGGGTTCGACTTTTTAGCATGCCCATTCTCAGTCACGATACCCCCTCTAAGATGGATTCAAGAAACAGTTACAATCTCACAAGGAGCATTATCTTTAAGATAATCCGTTTCGTTTCCTAGCAATAATTCGGATATTTTTTCCCTCAATTTTTCAAGTATCACAAGTTGGATAGAGTATTCTTCAATGGTCTTAAGAACCTCTTCGAGTGGATCTCCAGTAACCCTCAAGGATTCTATTGAGATGCCGTGTTTCGCCATGATATTTTTAGCCTTTTCCGAGTGGTCCTCCGCCACCTTTTCCTGTAGCTTTTCGCGGGCTTCTTGTACGGTTTCCACCAGTTCATTCTCCTCACCCAGCTGGCCCGTCATATACCTTATACTTCTCGTTTGACCTTCATCAATGATGTGAAGAAGGTAAATTTTTCCCCCTTTCTTTACTCTTTTGATCGCCTCATCCTGCGCTTTCTCGGGATATTTTTCGCCAAAATAGGGAATGAGAGCCCTTTCAACTTCCTTATTTTCAGTCATCTTATTCCCATTAAATTTACTCTCTGCCTCAAATGTTTTCTTATTATGTAATCCTATATACTTAATCAAACCCCAGAAATAAGAAAAATAGAGACCGAGAGTTATCGATATTTCATCGGCTTTTTCAGTAGTGCACGTCTTCCTCGGGCTCTTCTCCCTCGCCTTCTTCCATCTCTTCCTCAACTTCCTCTAACTCTTCTTCCTCGGTAATCTCCGTTTCACCTTGCTCGGATATTCTTTTTTCCATCTCCTCAAGTTCCAGCTCGTTACTTCCCTCGGGTCCTACAGCTTCGATATCTAGTTCCAAAGTTGGCTTATCGGAATCGTACTTTGCGTCTATATGAATCCCTTTACCACAGGAGGGGCATACAAAATTTCCATTAAATTTCATAGTATCACTTACTCTTCTTCTTCCACTGCCTGTATATCAAACATCCATTCGGAATCTTCCTCGTTGTATTCCGCAATGATGCGTATTCTTTCAGCACAGGAAGGACATGCAAAACATGCATCTATTTCTATTTCAATCACCCTTTATCTTTTAGTAGGGATAATCTTTAAGATTTACCGGTTGTTTTTCGATAATTATCAAAAAGGAGATTACTCAGATAAGTAAATCCCCCAATTAGAGGGTTGATAGTTTCATGGAGAGTCTCTCCTTAGTACTCATAGTGAGCCGATTTCCCATTTCTCTGCAAAATTCCCGGCGATTGGCAGTTTGTACTTCTCACCTTCGTAGGCCTTAAACATTAGTATCAACCAAAGCACAAAAATGCCGGCGACTATTAGCGAACTTAAAAACAGCAACGGCCCACCAAAAATGAGGCCTCCCCCCATCCACAAAAACGTTCCTCCCAAAGCTCTCAATATCATAACTAGTATCATCAACGGCAGGAAAGTTATGATGGATTGCTTGGCATGAAAGCGCACGAATTCATTTTTTTCTTCTAGAATCAAAATGACTATTCCACTAACCCAAAACAGAAAATAAGAGATTAAAGCTTCAATATTTTCGGAAATGTCAAGAGATGTTCCGGAAGGGGATCCTTCTGTCTTTTGGGAAGTTCCTTCAATTCCCTTTAGACTTGCACCGCAATTACTGCAAAAAGCTTCATTTTCCTTGACTTCCTCTCCGCACTCAGGACAATAGGGCATTTCAATCAAATGGTTACACTTTTTCTTGCTATTAAAATTATCGACTCTTATAATTGCTCTAATTAAAAATTTTCAATTTTTTATAACATCTATATCCATATCCAACTCTCTAACAATTTCCTTAATTCTGTTTCTCAACGTTACCTCCGAAACAGTGGCAGCTTCCTTTATCTCCTTTTGAGATTTCTTTTTATTTACCAAATGCCCCGCTATATATATGGCAGCGGCTGCTAAGCCGAACGGACACCGACCGGAAGAAATACCACATTCCTCTGCCTTCTCTATGATTCTGCATGCTTCACAATCCGTTTTCTCGTTTAATTCTAACTTCCTCGTCAAGTAAGATAAGCAATCCTCCGGCTCCGCCGGAGGCACATTTATTTTCAAATTCCGAACCAAATGTTTATATCCTCTATACACTCTCTTTTTCTCAACGTCCAAAACCCGAGCTATTTCCGAAAAAGTTCGAGGGCAATTCTTCCTCCTACATGCCGCGTAGACCGCCCCACCAAGAATATTCTTTGCCGATCGACCTCTCAGTAAATTTAATTCCTCTGCCTTTTGAAAAAGAGAGTATATTTCGTTCTTTACATCTTCAGTGACATCCAGCTGAGATTCTATCTCACTAATCTCTTGAAAATCCTCTATCAGAACAGACCTCCCCATTTCACTTCCAAAACTTTGATTTATTATCCTCTTAGTATAAAAAATACCTATAAACTGTTTATAATCCTGCTTTCTCACTTCCTGTGCAATCTAAATATTATTTTGAAAAGATTTACCTAAAATACGCTCCAGTACACACCCTCCAGACATTAATGAGATGAGTTAATAATCCCGTTTTTTTGAAAATATTTTTTACTGTAAAGACTCACAAAATTGTTAATAATTTTGAAATCAAACCTACGATGATATGAAGATTGTTTATCATGAAAAATTTAAAAACTCACAATATGCAGCCAACCCTGCTGCATCCGAGGGTAGAATAGACACAATCATAGAAAGTTTAAAAGATAATTTCGATTTTGAGTTCGTAGAACCCTCACCTGCCGAAGAGGATTCTTTAAAACTAATTCACTCAAATTCCCATATAGAAAAAATACGAAACACCGGCGACTTGCTTTTTGAGATGGCATCGTTAGCTGTTGGCGCTGCTATCAAAGCAGCAGAGCTCGCTTTTGAGGGCGAACCTTCGTTCGCAGTGATTAGACCGCCCGGCCATCATGCCTCCCCCAACTCCTCTTGGGGCTTTTGTTACTTCAACAACATGGGTATAGCGCTCGAAAAACTGCGTTCTGAGGGCAAAATAGAAAGCACATACATTCTGGACTTCGACCTTCACACTGGTGACGGAAACATAAACTCTCTGTCCGATAAATCTGGAATTAAGATTTTGAACCCCAAATCCGGGGTTAGAGAGGGTTACCTAAACGAAATTTCTAGCGATCTGAATAATTCGGAAAACTACGATATTATGGGCATTTCTGCAGGCTTTGACGAGCACGTCGAGGACTGGGGTGGGAAACTCACAACCTCCGATTACCAGAAAGTGGGGGAAATGGCGAAGGAGTTCTCCGATGAAAAGTGTAGGGGGAGAAGATTCGCACTGCTTGAGGGGGGTTATAATCACGACGTTCTGGGCAAAAACGTCGCCAGCTTTATCGAGGGGTTTAGAGACTGAAAATATTTTTCTTCATCCAAAGCGCTAATTAAGAACTTTAGAACTTTTTCGCAACCTCAGTCCGATTGAACGACATAAATGAGTTATAACAGTTTAGTCATCCCGTTCTGATACGTCAACTCTTCTGCTTTTGAGTAGCTTCGAAATATAAAATACCGTATAAGGCACCATCATAGCAACGCCGGGAATCAGGACGAACCAAAAATAATCGTCCGGCACCAAGAAGCTAAACACGACAACCAGAACCCCGATCCAGAACATGAAGCCCAAGAAATCCTGATTATCCATCTCCGACAATTTTGTACTAAAACTGGTCCAAAGCATGTTTTTCCCACCCTTTCGCTTCCACCAAGGTCTAAACTTAAAATCATCTCCACAGGCTTCAATCACCCGAGAGATACTACTGGTTCAGTAGGAACCACAAAAGATACACCATTTTGATGGCCTAAAAAATTTCTTGAAGTTCTTTTGATAGTCCTTTTGGAATCTGACTCCTTAGTCCTTTTGAATCCTTCAATCCACAGCCAATAATAATCCCTTCGTACTTTAGCGCTAAATAGCCACGTGGTAAATCAGTCTCTATTCTTTCTCTCTTACTTATTAGAGTCTTCAGCTCTTCTTCCGAGAGAATTACCACATTTTTCTTTATTTCTTCATCCAAGAACTGGAGAACGTAAGTGGTCGGCTTGACTCCCATATTCGTGATTCTTAACGCCCTAAGTCCGCAGGCAACGAATTTTTCCATTAGGTCTATTTTACCGGAGGTTATCCAGATGCTATTTCCCCTTTCGTGTGTCTGAAAATCTTTCCAGAAACCCCGATGGACGCCAAATCTGGAATAAAAATAATTCTTCAACCTATTTTTTGAATTTTGCAAGGAATAAACCTCCAGAATTTAATTGGTGTGGGTATATCCTAACACATTTTCTGAGTTCGTTTCGCAACTTTTCGCCCTGCCACTCTCTTATTCCGCGAGAGTGCGGAAAATCGAAACTTAGGTCGACGAGACTTCCCTCTTCTAAAAACTCCGAAACGACTAATTCGTTTTCCTCAGGAGCGAAGGTGCAAGTCGAGTAGACGATCGTTCCACCGTTTTTACACATCCTGAACGATTTTTCCAGGAGCTGTTTTTGGAGTCCGGACAGGTCCCTGATTTTTTTCATCTCCGCACCTCCCCTCAGTTCCTCGACCTTCCTCGCATTTCCCTCGCTCGAACATGGAACATCCACGAGTATCTTATCAAATTTTGGAGACTCCGGCAAATTCCTGCCATCCCTCTCGGTAACCTGAACGTTTACGACACCGAGGCGATAGAGATTTGACAATAGGCTTCTGGTACGGCCTGCCCTCCTGTCGTTGGCCAGAATCTCTCCCCTATTATTCATCATCGCGGCCAGCTGACCAGTTTTACTCCCAGGGGCTGCACATAAATCAAGGACCCTATCATCGCTACCGGGAGATAAAACCATCGGTGGTATACCTGAAACAAATTCTTGAATGTAGTATTTTCCCAACCAATGTTCCAAAGTCTTGCTGGGATTTTTCTCAACCGTGATAAAATTATCGTTCCAAGTTCTAACATTCGGGTTAAACCCTCGTTTCTCAAGAAGGTTTTTAACTTCAACATAATCCGATTTCAATGTATTTACTCTGATATCGTACGGCTGGGGAGTTTTTATCGTTTCTTTAAAATCTTTGAACCTTGGTATTATCTCTTTATAGCGCTGCATGGGAGATACTCAATATTGATCCTCAAAAAAGTTTGTGACTGGTTAGAGAAATAAGTAATACTAGTATCTATATAATCCTAAATTGACTACAAATACCGTATTATTTTTTTAATAAAGTGTGGAATTGAAGTTGGGATTGACATTGACTGAGAACTCAGGAAGAACAATCAGGGCCGAGAGTATCCTTGGAATCGCTAGCATCATGATCATATTGGGATCCCTCGCACCCTGGAGGTCCGTCGCTGGCATGCACGTAAATGCTCTACATTCTTGGAGCGCCAAAGCCGCCTTTGCTGGTGGGCTTATAGCACTGTTTGGAACGACGGTTAACTACAGGATATACAGATCGAGCCTGCTCCAGCGATATGCTCCCTTTACGGATGCCGGTCTCGGGTCGATCGGGTCCATACTCGCACTTGTAGGGTCATCTTACTACTGGTACGCTCTGGAAGCCGAGGCTACACCATCTTGGGGGTTATTCATAACCATGATCGGCAGTCTCATCGGTGTTTTTTCGGCCTTCGGAGTTTACAAACAGGAGATTTCCCCTATCCCAAAGGGCATGAGTGAAAGCAAAGAGAGCAAGCACGGGAAGGGTAAAGGTTTGATTTCTGAAACCACTGAAGATTAACCATTACTTATGGTCTCAAAAAACAAAGTAAAGGTTATAGGATTTGAATATTTTAGAGTAAGTCAGACTGGATAGCAGACGATATTGGAGGTGTTTTTGTGGTCAAGTGTCCCACCTGTGGAGAACCTCTAGAGGATCCAACGGTCTTCTGCTCGATATGCGCAAAGGAAATCCATAGAGATTGTGCGAAGAAGCTCGCCGGGGACTGGTATTGCAAGGACTGCAAGAAGGAAGCCAAGAAAAGGTCTAGATTCGAAAAGATGGCTAGAAAAGATCAAGCCTTTAATAGATAACAACCCGATTAGGAATAGTTTTTAAACCCTCTACTATTTTTCTTAATGAGAGCGGGGGTACCCAAGCGGTCAAAGGGGCTAGATTTCCTCAACTCCGTTGGGGAAAGGCCAAGCTTAGGACCTAGTGGACAAGTCCTTCCGGGGTTCGAACCCCCGCCCCCGCACCATTCTTTCAATTCAATACTCTACGAACTATTTGTATGTAATCACGGTTATATACACCAAATCAGAGATTTTCCTTCTGCACCTTCTGGAAAGGATTTTATGTTTTGACATAACTGTCAAACCAAGAGCGTTATGGAATTTAGGAAACTTGGAGAAACTGGACTTGAAGTTTCTGAGCTAGGTCTAGGAGGCCACGAATACAGACGCATGTTGAGTTCCCATCACTTTCCTGATAGTGAGATCAGTGAGAATGAGTTCAAGGAAACTCAACCAAGAAAAAACAATATTATAAAAACAGCAATAGAATCTGGAATTAATTATTTTGACACCACTATACCTCGTGAGGCGAAATCATTAGGAAATGCTTTGGAAGCCTTGGGATTGAGGGAAGAAGTCGTCATTGCAGCTGCAATCATGAATCCATTTGGAAAATTGGAAGGGAATACCAAATCCGAATGGGCCGGAAGTTTCAGAAAGATGATCGTGGAGAGACTGAATTTTCTGAAAACTGAATATATCGACATCTTCAACGTTCATTTTCCCGAATACGATTACTCGAAAGATAAAATGAGAACGTTCCTAGACGTCCTGGAGGAGATGGAGGAAGAAGACCGGGTCCGAGCGATAGGAGCCTCGTCCCACGAGCCGAGGTTTCTTGCGAACTTGATTAAGGAGTTCGACCGCTTTGATTCTGTCATGGTTCCATATAACTACTTCTTCCAAAGGGCGAGAGAGACCTTGTTTCCCATATGTGCAGATCGGAACAAAGGAATCGTCGTGATGAAACCGTTAGTCTGGCCGTATTACGGCATTCCCTTCATGAAATTCTGTCCTGAGAACGCGGACACAACAGGGTATACCCCGGCTCAGACCAGTATTAAGTGGATTCTCGAATCTCCAGAGGTATCCACGGTGATAACGGCCGTCAACAGCATTAATGAGTTGGAAGAAAATCTAGCCACTCTTGATAAGAATGGAGCGGTCAACGAGGACCTACTCGATAAAAGTTTAAATACCGCTTTGAGCCCTAAAGGCAGAGAAATACTTAGAGATTTAACCGACCATCCAGCTAAAGATATCAGTAATTATGCTGAAAAATCTCTTGCATCTCCTTACTCTTATCAATACGGAGAATAAATAGGCAAAATCACTAGTTTGATGAACTTAAATTTCGTTGGTGATTCTTATCTTTAACATTAACGTATTTTTCTTTCTAGGGGATCCTGAAAAGCAAATAGGTTAAAACTGTAATCATGCTTCCAGTCAGAAAATAACTAGGTTTTCCGCGGCCACCCGGGGGAATCATATCTCTGACTACGATGTAGAGAAAAAATCCCATAAATATAGAGAATAAGATATAAAGATGAATTTCACTGTCAATCAAGAAAAGGGCTACTAGTGTACCTAAAATTGGAACGGCCTGTACTACTCTTTTCCAAACCCTATTAATATTTCTAAGTATGTCCTGTGCATACACGGAAACAGCAAAAGTCCTGATATAAAAAGGAATCAAAATTACGTAGGCTATCCCCCCGTACGTTTCAAAGAACAGAGCAACGATAAAACCTATGATGATTCCATAGGTTGCCAGGCCGCCGACTTCAAAGTAGATCTTGTCCATCTCGATCTCGTCCCAATCTGCATGCTGATAAGTGAAATCTTCGAAGACATGAATTGAAACAAATCCTAGAAGAAACAACAAATAGATTTGCGTTCCGAGATATTCTTCACCTATCCTGAGCTGGGGAAGCGCTTCGAGGAAAAAAGTCCCAGCGAGTAGACCTGCACCAAGACTAGAGAGTTCTATATGGAATTTTTCGATGAAATCGGATAGTTCCTCACCTATAAAATGAATAAAAACTATAATCACTGCCGCCGAGAGAGGTTCGAGGGGAACCATCAAATCGCCCTCCAACCTATTTTAATGCGTTCGTTAATAAAAAAATCGAAATTTCAGGCGTTACTTCCCTTGCCCATACCATTTTTTAGAAGTTAAAGATAGGATTTTCAATCGATGTTTTATGTGGAGACAATTCTTCCCTTTTCTCTGTAAATAAAATTTAACCTTTCCCAGTCATTAGTAAATTTAATTTTATTATTTCCTCATTGAAGGCTTTCTAGGTCTTTATTTCTCATTATTAATAATCATTGGTCGATAATTGGATAAAAGGGCTATTTAATAGGGTTTTGGATAGTTTATATCAAATCGTGTAAACAGAGGTGAGAAATAATAATGATAGACTTCTTGAAGGAGAGAGATCTCGAAGAGGAAAATCGCGGTATCGTGGGTATTGGAACGATGATTGTGTTCATCGCGATGATTATCGTCGCCTCCGTCGCCGCGGGCGTACTGATCAACACGGCCGGCTCCCTGCAACAGCAGGCCAGGGCCACCGGACAGGAAACCATCGCCGAAGTCTCGTCAGGAGTCCGAGTCCTCGCAGCGAAAGGATACACGAACGCAGACGGTTATTTAGAAAACATCGACCTAGTCGTCAGACCGTACGCGGGAACACAGGGAATCAACCTCGAAAACACGGTGCTGCAGTACAAATCCTCGTACGAAGTTAACCATCTCGAATCACAAGACGATGAAGCGGCGTTTACTGCAACGACGGATTTCCTCGTGGAAGAACTCCAAGACGTCAGCGGAACCGGAAAATGGATGCTCGAGACTATGGGCGACATAGTCAAAATCACCATCCAACCTGGTGGCGGAAACGAACTCAAACCTTCAGAATCCGCAATAATAACCTTCTACCCCAACTCCGGATTCAAAACCAGCTACGGAATATCAGTACCACCAACCACGAAAGATAACGCCTGGTACGAGTTGTAGCGACAATACCAGATCAGTAACTTAGTAGAACTATTGACCACCGGAGCATGTTCATGTAACATGATAGATGAAATCGCCAAGTGCGGTACCGAATCTTCTTTAAATTTCGCAATTACTGTTGATGTTCAAGAAAAGTTTATAGAAGTAAAAGCGGTGAAAAAGATTAAACCCAAGAACAGTACGGGACCCACCCCATAAACGGGGTATTTTTTTTTTATTTTTATCTCTAATTTTTTTTGCAAAAAAACAGTTTATTCTCCGTGCCGTATGAAAATTAAAAAATTTCTATGTTTTTAAAATCAAAATTAACTCGGCCACTCAAGAATTCATATTAAATTACTATTCTCTGTAAATATCCCCAATATTCTGGATAATCTCGGAGGGATGAGTTTCTTCCTTCACTTCGTCACCCTCCATTACTAGTATCCTCGGCAGTCTAGTAAGATTATAGGCGTTGTTTCTGTTAATCACGTAAGCCCCCATCATTTCGAATATTACCAAATCACCTATATCGACCCTTGGTAATTTTCGTGGCTCGGGAACTATCCAATCTTCGGAATGACAAAGGTTACCAGCTATCGTGAGTTCCAAATATTCTTCAGAATTGGTTATTATGTTAATATTTTTCTCCAGATCGTGCTCCTTGAGCGAGATCATGTCCTCGCTCCCGTCGACTATCGCAACTTCGCGTCCATACATTTCTTTTAAGTTTACCACGGAGGTCACTAACTTTACCAAAGGAGCGGTCAAAAACCTGCCCGGTTCTATAAATAACCTAAAGTGACCGATTTTATCCCTCCAATCATTTATTTTTGACCCTATTTTGGATCCATACTCTTCAACTGGCTTAACATCTGAAGAGTACTTGACGGGATAACCCCCTCCTATGTCGAGCATTTCTATGTTCAAACCCCTGCTCCGTGCGTATTCCAGAATTTCATCGATGGCATCGACATAGTACTTTGGATCCTTTACCTGCGTTCCTAGGTGAAAATGGAAACCGGAAAGTTCGAAATTGCTATCCTCAATCTCTCTCAGGACTGTTTCTACGGAGTCACGCTCATTGCTAAATATCGTGCCGAATTTTGATTTTGTGCCCGAAGTGCTAATCGAAGCGTTGACTTCTTTTATGGGCTGAGTCCTCAACATGACCTTCACATTGATATCTATCCCCAGTTTTTCTAGGGCAGATTCGAGATTACGCACCCCGTTTCTCGAGCCTAGAACGAACCTTCTCACGTTGCGGTCTAGAGCGAATTTAAATTCTTTCTCAGTCTCCGCCACGCTTGTATAGATCGCCTTTTCCGGATTGCAATCATTTCTTAAAAGTAGTTCGAGCTCTCCTTTAGAAAAGATATCAAAATGAGTTCCCAAATCTCTATACTTCCTTACAATCGACGG
>CAZEBR010000028.1:0-17395 GCA_964510375.1 Hadarchaeota archaeon (SeqCode)
CCCACAGGCTACGACCTCTCCATCCTTCGGGTTTTGTTCGACTGTTCTTACCAATTTAGTAACCAGTTGGACAGCTTCCGACGGATTTTCCGGTCCCATCAGGCCCACCTTAACTATATCGGCACCCGCCTCCAGAGCTCCCAAAGCGGCCAACGAAGCCGTGCCGGGCAGATTGGGGAAATCACCTATCGCCGCACTCACGGGAACATCCGGCGGGACGATCTCTTTGATTTCCGATATTATCCACGGAAAGTTCGCGCCGAGAGATCCCTCTGCGGGGTTTTTCACATCCACTATATCCACATCGGCCCGCGAGACCACGCGGGCCTCGGAAACGCTTCGAGGACTTACCAGCAACTTAGTCATTCTATCCACGATTAGTCCATAAACAGTAAGGAAATAAGAAGTATTGGCCTCTGGCTCGATGTACTAGCACCGGACCCAGAGACATGAAACTTCACGATCAGACAAGCGAATGCCTCTACCGTAAACGGCGTTCATTTCGGGGTTTCCATGAACTCTCTCTTGCTCAATGTGCTCCCGTCATCGGCGTGAGGTCTCCTTAGAACGGAGTTGTTTCCTTTCTCGATTTCTCTGGCCTCATCACAAAGTTTCGCAGCCATACGCATCATTTCGTGGGCAGAGCCAACTATCGGCAGGTATTTATCGCTGTCCTGAACTCTGAAACAGCCCTTAACCGTCAAATCCGCAACCTTCGCCGCAATCTCAAAGGCGGCTGTTGCCTTGTTTCTAGCGTAGGGATTATCGAATCCCGCTGCCTCGACGGCCACATCACTATCGATTATGGTCTGGGGAAGGTATGTCTCTCCCTCCTTAACTTTCGATATGACTTCGTCTATCTCGTCTTGAGCGGCCCTGAGTGCACCGGTCACGGCCAAGACTTTAACGACATCGGAGTTAAAGAGAGCCATCTCTTCGGGATCGAGAAATTCCCTGCGAGCACCTATCATCGCATCCGCCATAACGAAGATGTAACCGAAACCTTCTTCCTCAAGATCATCAGAAATCTTGGTTCCCGGAGCATCGCCTATGATGATGCAAGGCACATCAGAATCCTTTAGTATTTCTCTCGCAGCCTCAGGTCCCGGAGTGCCGGGATTTGGGCTCGCTATAATAATCAAATCCGAATCGATATCCAGCGCTTTTTTGGCGACCTCTTGGCAATCCTTTTTGGTCATTCTAGGACCCGAAGTGACGTTTCTGAACTCAACATCTTCCCTCTCGGCCCGTTCATCGAGCGCAAGGTCCAGCATCATGGAAGTTCCGATATTTCCAAGCTTTACAAATCCAACTGTTACTCTATCTTCCATATTTTATTCCGATTTAATTTTTAAGTGGAAGCTTTATATGAATTGCCGTTTCGCAGAGAAGAGTTAAACTACATCCACCGAAACTATCCGTTCGACCAAGCGGAACTCTCTCCCAAAAATAATGCGAAAAATCGCCTTCATTTCACCCAAACATCGAATTGGTTAGGCAACAGATAAGAACTATCAAAAAGTGTACTTAAAAATGGGTCATTTCAGGAGAGATCGTAATGAAAATCCACGTCAGAACTCCTGCCAGGCTACATTTCGGAATTTTAAATCCTACGGGGAACCGTGGACGCAAATTCGGAGGAGTAGGTCTGGCCGTTTCAGAAGCAGGATTCGAAATCAACGTCGAAAAGAGCGAGGAGTTGAAGGTCGGTGGAAGCGAACAACAGAGGGAAAGAGTAATCAAAACTGCAAAAAAGGTCATCAAAGCTTTCGATATCCCCGATAAAGTAACGATCGAAGTTATTCAAGAGATACCGAGCCACATCGGTCTAGGCTCAACCACCCAGCTCACTCTGGCCTTGGCAAAGGCAATTTCGATCCTTCATGAAAAAGATACTGCCCTCGTGGAACTCGCAGAAAAACTAGGGAGAGGAAAGCGTTCCGGAGTCGGGACATACGCCTTTCGGGACGGGGGATTCGTAGTAGAGGGAGGAAAAATGGGCAATGAATTTCCACCTCTCGTATTGAGGCGTTCCTTTCCCGAAAACTGGAAACTTGTAGTGGCCATTCCAGATATTGAAAGGGGTTTCTCGGAAACCGAGGAAGAAGAGCACCTTAACAGTCTGGATTTTAATGAGAATTCTCCCGAGAAGATATGTAGGCGCGTCCTTTTAGAGATGCTACCCGCATTGGTCCAAAAAAACATCGAATCTTTCGGACGAGCCATCACTCGGGTGGACGAGCTGACGGGAGAAGCCTTTTCCTCCGAGCAAGAGGGGACTTTCAAGGACAAAAACATCTCCGAATTGCGAAACTATATGCTCGAGAAGGGCGCTTACGGAGCAGGTCAGAGCTCTTGGGGACCGACCATCTACGGATTAACCTCCGACGAAAAACAAGCAGAGCAACTGAAAGAAGAAACAAAAGCCTACCTCGAGCAAAAGGACTTGCTGGGCGAAACGTTCATCGCTACCCCCAACAACGAGGGAGCAAGCATCGACGTGACTGAATAGTGCCCGGATTTCTCATTCGCTTCCCCGGGTGAAAAAACTCGTAGGGACCAGGTAATCTTCGGGGTGACCCAGCACAAGACGGTAATACTCCTCCTCACCCCTATAAATCACCTTCTCGACCGTCCCGAGAGCCTCTATCTTCTCACCTTCGGAAGCCTGTTCAGTAAATCTCCCCCTGTAGCTGACCAAACTCTCGATTTCCGGAAAATCTCCATCGGGTCGCGGCACGTCCTCCACCGCATACCTATTCGGCGTAAATATGGACTCTCCGGCGTCGGATACCCTCGCCCTCATCTTCGTTCTTTCTCCTGAAACATATCTGAAATCTTCGAATCTTGAGCCGATGTCCACAGGCCTCTTAACGAGCCTCATGAAGAAATCCCTTTCATTGACGAGCCCGTGAAGTACCTTTCTACTCTCCAGCTCGGCCAGTTTTTCGAGGGGAAGTCCGGTTTCGTTCCACCTAAACTCCGCCATTCGCAGAGCATCTTTACCCTCGTAAGGTCGTAGGAACTTCCCTCGCTCCCTCATTTCCTGGAGCGCCGAGTACACGGCTCTTCCGTTCTCCTCCCCGTAAGTCACCAAGTCTATGTCGGAGTCGGGAAGTTGCAGGCCCAAGAGAACGGACCCAGTCACCCCCAAACCCTCGTTTCCGATCCCTGAATGTTCCAATATCTTTTCCGAAAGCTTCAAAGCGGTCCTCTCGGATGAATCCAGATTATCCCTATTTCTCAGGTCCTCCAGCTTGTCCTCAGGTCTATAAACCTTCTCGATGCTATCTTCGGGAACGGCCTGAATTTTTCGGCCCAATCTCTTGGAACGAAATATATATTTTGGATGCTTCGACTCCAGGTACCGAAACCTCTCGTCCAGAGGGTATATCTTGCTGTACCTCTTGCCATCCCCTTCTCTATCCCCGTCGGAATCGGGAACGTAACGCAAAAAAGCTATGGCTCTATCGGAGGGATGTAATATTCCCTTCACGTGAAAGAAGAGACCCTCCTCGGTCTCTATGTAATCGCCTTCTCTAAGCTCCATGGGAACACCACACGAAAACTCTGTCGGAAAAGAGTCACTCATTTACCACCTCTATCGTCGAACGAAAAAACCTCGTCCTCCTGGACGTACCCCTTACCGGTCTTGAGGGCGATCTCCGCCTTTTTCAGCTCCCTGCCGAGGTAAGCCGCATGAGAAGGTTCACTCACCAGACCCCTTTTCAGGATTTCAGCGCAAACCTCTTCCGAGGTCTCACCCTTCACGACGACATTCGAGCTGTCCGAAGAGTAAAACACGGCTATAATCTTCGATTCTCCGACGAAAATCCTGAAGTATTCTCCAAGGTTTTCATACGACTCATCCACAGGGGTAGCTTCTATGACCTCAGAATCTTTCTCAATTTCACTGTCGTAGGGATCAAGGCGTCTAACTTTTTCTTTGTATCTGAGAAGATCGATTCCCAAGTCCTTAGGAACGGTATTCCTATCCCGAGCTAGCGTCATCATATCCCTAGCACTGACGACTTCTGAAACGTTTCTCCTTGTTTTGTCGCTGGCTTCAACACAGAGTACGAAATTAACGTCGAGCTCGCTGGCAATCCCCATGAGCAGAGCGGACATGCCTATCGAGTCCGCATCAAATAGCTCTATAACGTTACCAATTCCCATAAAGACGGGAATATCCGGATCGGCCTCTCTTAACCTGTAAAGGGTCGAAAACGAACTGGAGAATCCACCCTTCAAGGGTTCCAAAATGGGGTCAGCAATGGGTCTCTCGTACCCAAGAGCCTTTGCCCTCTCTAATAGGCTTGACAAAAATTCGAATTTCTCTTCCGCTTCCCTAGGATGGTAATTCTCTTCCGGATCCCGTGGAATTATAACAGCGGGGACATCCATTCCCTCGAAACTTTCGATCGTAGAACCGTCTATACTCACGACCATGTCTATCCCCTCTTCGAGAGCAGCGTCGATCTCAGACTCGTCGGTAGTGTCGATGCTAAGTGGGACATCGAAATTTTTCCTGAGTACTTCTATCGCTTCCCGAAGCTCGTCTAAATTATCCCCCTCTGTCGACATCCCGATATCTATAATGTCCGCTCCCTCCTCTAGATAGCGCGAGGCTTGATCGACCAGCTCTTCCTCTGTAAGATAGGGGGCGTTGTTGATCTCAGCCACGACTCTAGGAGGAAAATCTTGACCCACCATAATGGAACCCTCGCCACTTCCCAACTTGAAGTTAGAATCCTTATCCGCCATCTGGAGAGCTTTTTCCTCGATCTCGCTGAGCTGCCTTTCGGCCAAGTCCTTAGCCTTCTCCGCCAAGAGCTTTGAAGCCGGAAGTTCTTTGGAGAGTTCCAGTTCCTCAAAGTTATCCAGCACGAGCGGAATGTCGGCGGCGTGGTTGGGGCCTTTAAAGACAGGGACCCCCAGCTCCTCTTCTACGGTTTCCATGTCGAACTCGGACTGTCCAGGCACCAAGATCGTCGTAAATCCTTCAAGATTTTCATCTTTAAGACCGTTCAAAACATGGTGAGCATTCATGAATGAGGCAATCTCGATAGGAAGAACTTTTACCTCAGTTTCGACTTCGGACCGAGCCGAATACTTCCTTACGAGGTCTCCCGCACGCTTCCCCGTAACGACGAGCACTGCCTCGTCACTCATTGCACTCTTCCTCCAAATAATCGACTATCTCCTGTATCAGCAGGCATTTTTCATCTTCCGAAGAAATTTTTTCACATCTATTCTTAAAAAACAAGATTTCTTCCATCAAATCTTCGAACTTGCTTCTATTGCCCTTCTTATCTGCTTCAATCGCTTTGGTTGCAATGATGGCTGATTCAATAAGATAAAAATCAGCCCTCCTAGGAGAACGGGGGATGCTCTTTATAATCTCAACATTTCTCACCGCCCCTACAACTTCAAAAAACTTTGAAACGCCTATATCATCGTTAATTTCCTTTTCTTTCATCTCCTCTACCTCAAATTCTATCGCAGCATTGGCATTTTCAAGATATGGAGCATTTACAAATTCTGCATCCTCAAATTCAAAAGAAGTGGGAATCCGATCGTTAAGGTCGGTCAGTCCGCCCTTCACGAAAAAATCGGGGTCGCTTACCACATTTACTACTCCTGAACCCGTTTCTGAGAGGTTTTCATAACTTTGAGTGTCAGCGAATATATTCATTTTTATCTTTTCATCGCCCAAAGCGTAAATCCCTACCGCAGCACCGTGAGGTTTTCCATCAGGTGTGTATGATGTCAGAATTACCTCAGCGGGAGAATCCCTTCTAAAACCCATCTCCTGAAGAAGTGACAATTTTAATCCTCCAAATTAGTGAAAAACTGCTCCCGATCGAAAATTCATATTCATCATAAAAGTATTCGATCAGTCGGATTTGAAGTTTTTCTCCTCCTCACGAAGCTCCCCGACTGTCGCCTTTCGACTCGCATAGGCGTTATGAGGATGAATACTCTCCAAGCTTTCAGCCTCTACCTCGATCAAAGTACCTTCGGGATATCCCTCTTCATCGAGTGTTTCATAGCAGTTATGGACAGCATATCTGACCAAATCCTCGACAAACCTCGGATTGGAGTGAGCATGCTTGATAAGCTCGTATTCGTCCTCCCTCTTCAACAAACTAGAGATCGGAGCCGAAAAAGACTCACGCGCAGCATCGATCAACCATCCTATTCTAACCAGTTTATTGCGGGTGGTTACTTTAATCGAAGTATTGACTCTCTGAGTATGGCTCGGAGCTTGACCCTCGATCCCTTCCACATCCTTATACATCCGTTGGGCGCAGGGACAAACTGACATGCCAGGAAGTTCCACTTCGACGCTCCTGCCATCTTCTCCGTCCCTCTGTTTGGTGACCGTAATTATTACATTGGCCATTTCGGTCGTAGAAGATCCCACAAAATCCTCTTCGTATTGGTGCTGTGTCTTCGCTATCAATTCGACCCTATTCGCGTAGTTATGTTTCTCAAACAACCGCTCACTCATATCCCTGAGGACTTCCTCCAAAGAAAGCGATCCTTCTTTATTCGCCTCTTCGATAGCTTCGGTGAAAGCCTCAATATCCCTCGACATATGCGTACCTCGCATGTCATCAGGGAGGTCGACGAAGGCATCTAACGTAACATCGTAAAAGAAGTCTCCCTTCGGGGTTCTGGTTGATATCTTTTTTCTGACCCCTTTCACCCCTACCTTGTCTATCTCCATCCCAATCTCGGGGGGATTCTTTTGAACGTCCTCAAAATTGCTCTTTTCCACCTAAATTCCTCCCTTTACCGTCGAAATGAAACATATCAATCATTCCTCATAAACCTTCACTATGAAAATACTACTATTATTGACGTGACCTGCCGGTGATTCGATTTCAAGCCAATTTATGTAATGTAAGTCCAAGAAAGAAGATAATCGATGGAAATTTGAGCCCCATTTCCTTCAAAGGATAAACAATTTTGCTAAGTTTACCAAGAATCGGAAAAATATCAAAAGATTTTTGAGGTCTGGATCAAAAAAATGGTCCAAACCCATCCAGAGGTCAAAAATGTTGAGCGTAAACGATAACGCAATAGGTTTGGTCCAAGAAATGATAGAGAACGAGGAGAATCTGGACGTAAGAGCATCTACTTTGGGCAACGGAACTTCAGTAATTGACGCCGGGGTCAACGTTCAAGGAGGTTACAGAGCGGGAAGAATTTTCTCGGAAATTTGCATGGGCGGACTCGGCGAGGTAAGACTCTCGATGGAAGATCGACCCAAAGTCCACGTTCAAGCCGATCATGCCCCTATCTCGTGCCTGGGTTCCCAGTACGCCGGGTGGTCCATCAATGTGAATGACTACAACGCGATGGGCGCCGGCCCTGCGAGGGCCCTTTCAAGGGTAGAGGACCTCTTTGAAGAACTTGGATACGAGGACGATTCAAAAAAAGGAGTCCTCACTTTGGAGTCGGGAGAACTGCCGGGAGAAGAAGTTGCCGATTACATAGCGGAAAAATGTGGAATAGAACCCGAGGACCTCTATCTGCTCGTGGCCCCTACCGCCAGTATAGTAGGAAGCGTGCAAATCTCGGCTAGGGTCGTAGAAACCGGAATCCATAAGCTCCACACTATAGGATTCGATGTGGACAAAATTATAAGCGGTATAGGATCTGCTCCCGTAGCTCCCGTGGCCGAGAACGACTTGAAGGCGATGGGCAAGACCAACGATTGTACACTGTACGGTGGAAAAACTATCTATAACGTCAACGCAGAAGATTCCGAAATCGAGGAAATAATAGATGAAGTGCCATCACAGGCGTCCGAAGATTATGGATCTCCCTTCCTCGAAATCTTCGAAAAGTACGATAGAGACTTTTTCAAAATAGACAGAGAGCTTTTCTCCCCAGCCAAAATAACAATCAACAACGTCAATACGGGGAGTGTCTATCAATCGGGAGAGGTAAACGAAGAAGTTCTCAGAAAATCGCTAAAATTCTGACTTAAACCTCAGATTCTCCCTTTATTTTTTATTTGAATGATATTAGAAAATCAACAGGTGTATCCTATATTTCCCTCTCCCTCAACAGTTCCTCAAGCTTTTTCTTCTCTCCTTCTTCCATACCGTAACTGTGTTTATCCTTTGGAAACTCCCCATCCTCAACCTCTCTCATGTAATCCGTGACGGATTCCTCGATGGAAGATTGAAGATCGGCGAACCTCTTCACGAACTTGGCTTTAAAATTGCTGACACCAAGCATATCGTGTACAACAAGAATCTGTCCGTCGCAATGCTCACCGGCTCCTATCCCGATGGTTGGAACGTTAACTTTCTCCGTAATTATTTTTGCTAGACTCGATGGAATTGATTCCAAAACTATGCTGAAAACGCCCGCTTCATCCAGTCTTATGGCATCCTCCAAAATCTCCACGGCCTCCTCGGCCTCCGTACCGCGCGGCTTATAGCTACCAAACTTCAGGACTTTTTGAGGTGTAAAGCCTAGATGACCCATCACAGGGACTCCAGAATCAAGAATCGATCGAACCCGATCCATCACCTCCCTTCCCCCCTCCAGCTTAACGGCCTCGGCACCGTTTTTGATCAGTCTTCCGGCGTTCTCCACGGCGGTTTCAACGCTTCCCTCGTAGGAACCGAAGGGCATATCGCTTACAACCAGTGCATTATCCACGGCCTCCGATACCGGCTTCGTATGGTGGACCATATCCTCCATGGTAACCGGTAAGGTATCCTTGTATCCGAGAACCGTGTTACCGACCGAATCACCAACTAAAATTCCGTCTATCCCTGAACTATCCAAGATTTTCGCAGTAGGATAGTCGTAAGCAGTCAAGAAGGAGATCTTCTTTCCTTCATTCTTTAATTCGATTAATTTTTTTGGAGTAACGCCTTCCATGGAACGACTTCCCCCACTATTACCTCAGGTCAACGGTTCCATTGCCTATCTTTTATTTATTTCCTTTTCGCCGGAAAAGGCGGTACATGCACATCCAATTTGGAAAATTAACAAATTGCAGACGAAGTTGAAAATGCAAAAATCAGCAAAAAATGCGATATCGAAAGTGGACGCCAACTTTACAGAAAAGATAAAGAATGAAAAAATAGAAGAATTGCTAATATTTAAAGGATCACTCAGTCGCTAATCCCTGAACTTTTGGAGCCTTTCTAGCAATTCTTTGACGCCTTCGTGGTCACCGGCACAGGTTGCTATCAGGCCATCTACAGTTCCCTCAAGCTTCGATGCGAATTCTTCAACCTCATCCATAGTAGTGGTAGGTGGCCATCCGATCATATCGATCATTTCCTTATTTCTAGGAGTTTCCACGAGGAAGTACGGATAGATAGGCTTGTTTTGAGCTTTGCATTTCTCGGCTACCGTTTCCAACATCTCAAAGGTTTCATCCCTGAGCCTCAAGAAGAAGAAAAAGTCCCAACTTTCGTTTATCCGACTAGTGATGTCCTCTAGAGAGCGGTTAGCGGTGAGCAAACTGCCAAGTTTCAGGTCTTCGACGCCCGCTTTCTCTCGTAAGAAATCTCGGGCCTCCGACGAGCTTCCCAACATTTTAATTGGTTCACCATATTTCGGATCATCGCCCATGCTAACCATAAGACCGTCAAGATCCATAGCCTCTCCTGCTAGGCCCAGAGCACCTGCTTCGACGGGTCCCTTGTAATGCATTATAAATAGAGGTATCGTAATCTTCTCAGGGTACCTTTCTTTTAGTACACAGCTTACAGCCGTACCACTCGGTGCCGGCTCACCAACAGCACTATCAGTAATATTCCAACCGTCAACTAGGTCCTCGGTCTCTTTAGCCTGTTCTAGAAAATTCTTTGTGGGAGCTAACTCATACATTATTTCCACTGGAAACCACCTAGATTAGAGCTTTTTATTGCCAAATGGACTCCGATTTGGCTGACTTCTTTCATTTTAGCTTCCTCCTTTGTTTTCTACTCTTTATTTAGAATATGTCATTAATAAGTTAGACGTCTGAAAAACTATCTGCCCTTTGGAGCATTGGCTGTCGTCGCGGGAGTTATTAAATGTGAAATGGTATGTCTTTTCGGTCAGGGATACTAATTCGGGGACACCATCCACCGCGCTTGCGACTTCATTTCTAATATTCCGATTCCAAGGCTTTCCCACAAGGACTCCTCTCAGATTTATTCTGATGAATATCCAGAGCTTCGCATAAGCGAGGAACCGTACAACAGGACAGAAACCATATCCCATATCCGCTCCACGCTTTCTACGAAACCGTCAATTTATCACCCACACCCTCCAGTCACGAAAAAACGAACAACAACTAATCTAACGATGAAAAGAAAATTTAATCATGCACACCTCTAGTAGTAATCTGGGCATTTAAAGAATATAGAATCCGTTTAGATCGCTACGGAATCAAATTGGAGTCCGCTAAAAATCCATAAAAACACAATCAAAGGAGGAAATTAATTTGAGAACGTTAGGTATTGATCCCGGAACAGAATCCTTCGACTTATGTGGTTTAGAAGACGGAAGAGTTTTTCAGGAAAAGGTACTTGAAAGCTCGAAGCTTGCTAAAGATCCGGATATATTAATAGAAGCAATCGAAGAAGCCACACCACTGGACCTTATAGCAGGGCCGTCAGGATATGGAGTAGAGCCTACTCGTTTGAAGGATCTGGAGTTGAAAAATTTAGAGGACTGGTACCTCACGTACATTCTCCTCCTGAAAAAAGCCGACTTCAAGTCAGCATTAGACGAAGGAAATCCGGGCATCATGGTATACTCCGCAATGGTTAAATCGGCACTAGAGATGAAGCGGAGGAATCTGCCAGTTTGCTACATTCCCGGAGTGATAAACCTGCCGACCGTGCCGAGACATCGCAAGTTCAACAACCTCGACATGGGTACCGTGGATAAACTCGGCTGTGCTGTGTTAGGCATACACGACCAAAAAAGGAGATTGAACATTCCGGTCTCGGAAACTTCCTTCATTCTCCTAGAGATGGGAGCCGGATATAACGCCGCCATCGGCGTGGAAAATGGAAAGGTCGTAGATGGTATCGGCGGGACGATGACCGGAATGGGCTTCCTTTGCTCTGGATCGCTGGATTTGGAAATGGTCCAACTCGCCAGTCAATGGGAAAAGGCGGACATATTCACGGGAGGAGTATCCGTCGTCGCGGACGAGAGCTCTCCAGAAAAAGTAATCGAAAACAGAAAAGAAGAAAATTTCGACGAAGCTTGGAATCGAATGATGGAGGACTTAGAAAAATCTATCGCTTCATTGACCGCGTCCGTACCGGAACCAAAAGAGATACTGATATCCGGTAGAATGACGGAATTTCCGGAAGGTAGGGGAGAACTGTCGGAAAGGGTCGAAAAATACGCCCCAGTACAGAAAATCAGACCCCTGGAGAAAGCAGATAAGGTCAAGGAGGCCGCTCAGGGATATGCAATGACCGCAGATGGCTTGAAGGGAGGTAGATTCGGAAAGATCATCGACCAACTCGAAATCGAAAACGCCAAAGGGACTGCGCTCGACTATATCCGCCATCCAAAAGGAAGAAAAGCGGCGGAGAAAATCAGAGAAAAAACTCCATTCTAAATCAAAAGAGAAACAAGTATTACTCGACAATAAGAGGGTCTAACAAATCGATTATGAAGAATCAAAAAACTAATAGATTCGTCCAAGGTAACCGGATGTTCGGAACATGATTTTATTCATAAACAAGTCAAAGGGGACCAATAAGTTAGGAGGAGAATAAAGTGGAGATACTTGGAATAAAAACGCCAATAATTAAGCCAGAGGATGATCTCGTCGAAGTCATTCTCGAGTCTCTCGACGAAAACAGAAAGCTAAAAGATGAGGATATTATAGTAATAGCCTCTAGCGTAGTTTCCACCGTTGATGGACGAATCCGGGAAACAGAAAATTACGAAGCAAGCGAAAGGGCAGAGCGATTGGCTAGGGAAAGCGACATAGAACCGAAAATTGCAGAGATCATCATTCAGGAGGCGGACAGGGTCTTGAGTCCCGGCCAAGGATGCGTCCTCACGATGAAAGATCGAATGCTCAAAGTGAACGCCGGGATCGACAGAACCAATGCCCCCGAGGGAGAGGTTTTGCTCCTCCCGAAAAATCCAAAGGAGAGAGCCGAGGAAATCCAAAGAAAGCTCGAAGAGAAAACAGGGAGGGAGCTTGGCGTAGTATTGAGTGACAGCCACGTGAACCCGTTGAGGGGAGGAACAATCGGTCAGGTAATCGGATCCTCCGGAGTGAACGAGGTAATCAGTTGTAAAAAGGAGAGGGATCTTTACGGTAACGAACTAAAACTGACTTTGAGGGGAATCGGCGATCAACTCGCAACCGCCGCACAACTGTTAATGGGAGAAACGGACGAGAGGATTCCGGCCGTTTTAATACGAGGAGCTGTAGAAGCTTTTTCCGAAGAAAACGGGACCTCTCAAAAAATACCTCCGGAAGAGTGTGTCTATTCAAAAATATGCGATTACGAAAGAGAATACTTTTGAATTCTTCATTTACTGAAAGCGGAATTCGGCTTTGGAATCATTTATAATCAGAACACAACCTTAATGCTTGGGCGAAATCATGGAACGAATCGGAATATTCAGAGCGGGCAGGGAGGACTGGAACGTCAGAGCGCTGAAGGAGGAAGCGGAAAAAAGGAACATTGACTGCCAAACTTTCCCACTTACGGAACTCGTGGGAAGGCTCGGTGCCGAACCCAAGGCTTCTTGCCGGGATCACGATTTAGAAAAATTCGATGCGATTCTCGTAAGGTGGGCCCCCAAAGGTTCAGCGGAGCAGATAGTCTTTCGGATGGATCTACTACACCGACTCGAAAACCTGGGTATGAAGGTAACCAACCCGGCCAAGAGTATAGAAATATGTGCGGACAAATTCTACGCCTGTTCAATCCTTGAGGATGAGGGAATTCCGGTTCCAAGGACCGTGGTCGCCGAGAGCATGAAGGACGCCAGAAAAGCATTCGAAGAAATGGGCGATGTTATAATCAAGCCCTTGTTCGGCTCGCTCGGGACCGGTATGCTCAGGGTGGACGACGAGGACTTGGCGTACAGAGTCTTTTCAGCAGTAGAGTTTGGAAATAGCATACACTATGTCCAAGAGTTTATTCCTCACGGGGAAAGGGACCTAAGAGCGTTCGTCCTGAACGGGAAAGTAATCGCCTCGATGGAAAGGATCGGCGAGAACTGGAAAACAAACATAGCGAAGGGCGGAGAGGCAAGAGCACACAAACTCCGCCCCGAGCTGAAAGAAGTGGCCGTAAAGGCGGCCGAAGCAGTCGGATGCGAGTACGCCGGCGTGGACATTATCGAATCCGAGGGGGAATATTACGTGGTAGAGGTCAACGCAATCCCCGGTTGGAAGGCACTCCAAGCCGAAACGGGAACTGAAGTAGCGGGAAAACTATACGACTATCTGGAAAGCGAGATTTAAAGCTAATTCATGCTTCTCTTTGGAAGGCTCTACGGAAAAGAAAGGACACCATTCGATTCGTGCTCCTCAGGGAAACCATTAATATCCGGTGAAAAAGCTTTCTCTATATGAACCATGATATTCTCCATAAACGGAAGCCCTAGAAAGGAAGCTACCGACTACGTTCTCTCCAAAGCCGAGGAAATGCTCCGAGAAGACGGTCTGGGAGTCAAGAACTTCCATGTCAAAGGGAAGGAAATCAACTTTTGTATCCACTGCGACTACTGCCTAGAAAACGATGAATGCGTTTTCGACGACGACATGGAGGAGGTATACAGTTCCCTTCCAAAAACCGACGGAATAATAATCGCGACCCCCGTATACAACGGCGGAGTCTCGGCACAGGTAAAAGCGGTAATGGATAGAACCAGGGCACTATTCGCTCGCAACTCCGATGCGATCAAAGAAAATATCGGGATGGGAATCGCAGTAGGGGGAGATAGAGCGGGCGGGCAGGAAATGGCCCTCACGCAGATCCATTCTTATTTCATCTTGAATGGGGCAGTCCCAGTCAGCGGCGGAACCTTCGGGGCGAATCTAGGAGCAACATTTTGGTCACGAGACTCGAGGAAAAAAGTAAAGGAAGATGAAGAGGGATTAAAAAGCCTTAAGAAAACTATAGAGAGATTTAAGGAGTTTTTAGATAAATATGGCTAGTAAAAAAATAGCCTGGGGAATAACAGGAGCAGGAGACGAAATAAAAGATGTAAAAGAAGAGATGAAAGATATAAAAAACAAATATTCAGTGGGGATAGATGTATTCGCTTCCAAAGCGGGTAAACAAGTTTTAAAAATGTACAACCTTTTTGACGAGATAGAGGAAATTTTCGACGGAATTTCAGTCGAAGTAAACGCCAACGCTCCGTTTCTCGCCGGAATGCTCTACGAAGAAAAGTACAAGGGAATGGTTATAGCCCCAGCGACCTCAAACACCGTCGCCAAAATAGCGAACTGTATAGGGGATTCACTACTGACGAATTCGGCGCTCCAGGCGCTCAAAGCTTACAAGCCCGTTCACATTATGCCCGTCGACCTCGAGGCCGGAGACTCCGAGACTACCCTCCCAAATGGCAATGAAATTAGGATCAGGGTCAGGAAAGAAGATGCCGCACAAGTGGACGAGTTGAGAAAAGTAGACGGAATCAGGATAATAGAAGGACCCGAAAAAATTGATGAAAGCTTTTCCGAATTAGTAGGGGGCGAGTAGCCAAAGGTTAGAAGTTCCGGATTGTGATACCATCACCGACGAAAGTATCATAGAGAATTTCGAATTTGTCAAGTTTACGAGGTCCGAGTCCGAAACGGGATCGGAACCCGTGGCGGTCGAAAGGACCTACGAGCTAAAGGTGAACGGAGAAAAATTCACTACCGTGCTTCTCTCGCCGTCCGACATCGAAGAGTTTGCGTACGGTTACCTTATTTCTGAAGGAATCGTGAAATCCGAAGAGAAGATCAAAAGCTTGGATGTTAATGATAGAACTATCGAAGTCGTTGCTGAAAGTCCGGAAAATATACAGAGCGGACTGGAGCTGAGATCCTCCGGCGGCATGGGGTTCCACACGGGAAAATCGGACGGATTGGAAAATACAGAAGTCACCTCCGATCTTCAGATATCCCCCAGCCTAGTGCTCGGGGCCTTAAAACACCTAGCCACCGACCTGTATGAAAGAACAAGCGGGTCCCACTCAGCATGCCTGATCGATAGAGAAAACAAAGTAATCTCAAAAGCCGTCGATGTGGGCAGGCATAACGCGTTTGACAAGGCAATAGGAAAAGGAATAAAGAAGAACACCGACTTTTCCGAGACCGTTCTTTTGGGATCGGGACGACAGTCATCTGGCATGGTAATGAAGGCTGCAAATGCAGGAATACCCGTTATAGTCTCCAAGGCGGCACCCCTTAGTTCCGGAATCAAAACTGCCAGAAAAACAAAAGTCACTCTGATTTGCTTCGCAGACGGCCGAAAGTTCAAGGTTTTCTCCGGAAAATATAGAATCAAGAGATAAAACCGGTCTAGCGAAAGGGCTCTTCCAATCTCTTTATAACTCCAAGAAAAATTATCGATAACAATTAGAAATTTTCAAAATATCTACATCATCCAGAGGGCTTCCTCTCCAAGAAAACTTTGTTATTCGAGGGTTTATACTCACTCTGCTACTTTTCAATAGAATCACCATCGCTAATTGCATTTACTCGATTCGAAAAGTGCCACTAGGACTACCCTCTAAATCCATCGGTAAAAGAAAAAATAGAGCATGACCTTTTCGTAAGACTCAAAGATTCGAAAATTCAGTTTATTATTGCCTTCTCAAACTTAACAAACTCAAAAATTAAGTCATTTAAGATTAAAAAAAATCATAAAAGGGCATATAAAAATTAGAAAAACTATAAGTAGGTCTTATTTTAATAAAGGGATTATATTTAATGCCCAAAAGTTATATACAAATGACTTCCAGTTAATTTACAAGGTTCAGTTTAGAGGGAGGTGATCTATATAGCTGAACAAGAGGGTCATCCAAGGCCGGCCCGGCGATGGGCGATTTTAGCGATCGCGTGGCTCAGTTTCTTTATGATACTTTTCACTTGGTACATCATGCCACCTCTCGCAGGAAATGTAGTAATGCCGTTCTATGGTATAAGCTATCCCCAGTTTGCGACAGCTCTAACGCTTCCATTCCTAGCCGGAGCATTTTTCTCTATTCCTGGTGGACTCCTGGCCGATAATATCGGGATCAGGAAAGCGGCCTCTCTAGGATTCGCTGTTGCTTCAATCGGATTTTTGATTAGATCGATAAGCGGAGGATATATGGTGCTACTCAGCGCAATGATAATTGTCGGCATAGGACTCGGAACTCTCATGCCCAATCTCCCAAAGCTAGTAAGTATCTGGTTCCCCCCAGACGAAACCGGAATGGCGACCGGCATCTACAACACTGGCATGATGGGAGGAATGTCGACGGGAATGGTACTAGCCCCATACCTTCCTGGATGGAGCACGGCCAACATAATGCTCGGTGCGGTGCTACTGGTATTGACTGCTGTGTTCTTCGGAATTGTAAGGGACTCTCCTGAAGGCATGGAACTACCGCCATCAAACCTAGTGGAAGGATTTAAAGCCGCAGCTCACAGCAGAAGTGTTTGGGGAGGAGCCATTGCTCTCTTCCTAGCCATGGCTGGAATGGTATGCTTTTCTAGCGGCCTACCTGAAGGAATTCCTTTGGTATATGAAAACATAGGCGGAGCTAGCGCTGCACTAGTAGCCTCAATGATAACCTATGGAGGAATTATCGGATCCTTGGCGTTACCAACTATAGGCAGTAAAACAGGTCATAGAGCCCTGATTCTAGGCGTTACCCCGACAATATTCCTATTAATTATGATGGGTTCATGGCATGCCGGCACTCTTATGATACTGTTGGCAGGAGCGTTTATCGGTGGAATGATTGCCGGAGGAATACCTCCAATAGTTATGGAGGTTCCCACTTTCCTACCTAGAATAGAAGACGATCCAATTGAACCACAATTTGTAGGAGGCGCATCGGGATTCTTAACTACCCTAATGCAGATCGGTGGTTTCGCCGGTTTTCCGATTGTAACGGCCCTTGTAATAGGACCAATGGGTTGGACCGCTGGGTTCTGGGTCGCAGGATTAATCTTTGCATCAGCAGGTGTCGGAGCCTTGATCATCCAGTTCCCCCAAAAACTAGAGTAACCTCGAAGCCTCCGAAAACGAATTGGACCCAGACTCTAGAGAACCCCCTCGCGGGTTCCTCTATTTTTTTATTTTTTTACTGAAGCAGATCTGATTATCAAATTCCTTAAAAATTAGCAGACCAGAATCGGAAGTTAAATCACCACCATTAAAATTCATTC
>CAZEBR010000028.1:17405-22764 GCA_964510375.1 Hadarchaeota archaeon (SeqCode)
TATTTTTACGAACCAGTTCTAGTTTTTCATAAAGATTTTCAGCCTTTCTTCCTTTCTAACTATCCAAGTCATTGAACGAGAAAATATAGGGAAACTAGGGTTTTGCAAAAGAAAATCTAGAGTTATTACACAGTTTTTGTGCAAGAAAAAATTATTTTTGCGCATTTACTGTGAAAAAACAGAGCTTTTGTGTAGAGACCGGAAAACGGAAAAATTTTTTTGTTTTCTTTCTTATGAGGGGGTTGGAGGTGAGTAGTCGAAATGACAACATTGAGTGATTATAACAGTTATGGAGAAGAACTTGAAGATCTACTACAATTGAAAACTCGTCCGATAGCTGTAAAAATGCTAAAGAGCAAAGAAGATATCCCGGAAGAAGCAATTAGGCCAAAAAAGGACCGTGATGAACATCTCGGTCAATGTCAGGCCTTTGCCTTGACCCGTCGCCGCGGCGAAACCGTAGCTATGCTGAAAGAAGACCACTGGTGCTGGGCTCCACTTTTAGGTTATGGGATGGTGGACACACCTGAGATATTTAAGGAAGGAAAGATACTACATCCCCACCTTGTGGAGAACTTGGAGGCAGCTAAAGATATGGCTGAAGAGTTCCCACAGCTAGAGCGCGGTAAATACATTGGTATTCTCTCCGCACCTTTGAAAAATACGAGCGTTGAACCCGACTTGATTCTCATCTATTCCAACAACGCCCAGTTGAGAAGCATATTGAATGCAGTGAAATATAAGGAGGGAGATCTGCTAACTTCCGAATTCGACCCTCTAGACTCATGCGTTTATTCCGTCGTGCCGCTAATCCAAGGTGAAGAATACAGAATTACCTTCCCGGACCCAGGAGAACACGAGCGGGCAATGGCAGGAGAGGATGAAGTCATCTTCTCGGTAAACCGTGATAAAATTGAGGAATTAATTCAAGGTCTCAGACACCTCGAGGAGATAGAACTTGGATATACCGACATGGTTAGGGTTATGAGACCTGACTACCCCCAGCCGGAGTTTTACAAAGAGCTGTTTAGAGAATGGGGTCTTGATGTACAGGAATAAAAAACCACCATCTTAGAGTCACCCTTTGCAACTGGCACTTCTGGGAAAACGTAGAGCTCAATGACATAAACATTGATCCCCTCGCAAAGCGATTAGAGAAATTAACGGGAGGAATTGAGATTATATCGACCGGAGGCAGAGGAGATCTCATGAAAATTAATTGAAGAAATAAACGAAAGTAATAGCCGAAATCGGATCTAGCCGAAGTGTTTCTCCAAGTCCTCCGGTGTATTTATATTGATGAACGATTCCAGACTTCCATCCACTTTTTTAATTTCTTCCGTGGAAACGTACTCAACATCTTCGAGCTTTTCTATGACCTTTGAAATCTTCATCTCTTCATTTTCCCAGGCCAAATTGACGGCTTTTCTAAACTCCCCAACTCGATAAACCGCAATGAGAGGTTCTATGAACCCATTCGGCCATTTAGGTATCGCCGCGCTGTTGTCTCTAGCCTTATCGAGCAGGAGTTCAATCACCTCTCTCCTGACCACGGGCGAATCGCAGGGGACCACGGCGACGTACTCGGTCCGCACGAGAGGAAGAGAAGACTTCAGACCGGTCAGGGGAGCATCCTTTTCATACTCATCGATTGCTATTCGGGCGCTAGGAAACATTTCTTTGAGTCTATCGCAATCAAGCCTACAGGAAATAATTAAATCATCGGTCAAGGGCGACAATCCGTCTACTACGTGTGATACCATCGCTTGACCGTCTATATCCAGAAGGGATTTAACCTCCCCAAGTCTTTCGCTCCGACCTCCGGCTAGAATTAGTAGCGTGAGTTCCTCCTTCATTTAGAAAGGCCTCTATACATTCACTCTCGAAAAACTCAAGAAACCGCTAAGGGTCTTTGACCGAGCCGAAATAGAACTTAACTCCGATATGCACAATCACCTCGTTCACATCCCTCACAAGTGAACATGTCATCTGCCTGGTTGATTTCACTGCCTATACCAACGATGTAAGAAACGGAGTTGGTAGGTCTGAGCACGGAGCCGTTAACCAATTCCACGCCGATCATTTCAGCATCCAAATACTTGAAAATGAATTTTTGATTCTCTATTCCCCAATCTATCCTCCCGCTCCCGGGCGAAAGCACACGGGTCGTGTTGAGGCCCTCTCTAGAAGCCATTTCTCTTATTTTTCCCGATAAAACTCTGCTAACTCGATTCAAAGCCGCATTTTCCATAGCATCAATTATAAATTTCGAAAAAGAAGATCCGACACTTTCCCCAAATCCTTCACCTACCGTAACCACACAAAAAGAAATGAAATCAGATTTAAGGATTGGCTCCGGAGGGGAAAAATCCACGACATCGGTATCCTCTTTTTTTAAAATCTTGTAGATTGCCTTCGACTCCAAGGAGTCTATAACTTTCTTTTTCAGAGTCTCGAAGGATTCATCGATCTTATTTTCCACCTTTTTGCTCCTCCTCCACTTGGAAAAAGGCGGACTCTTCATGACTTCTTCATAAGAAAAATCTATCTCCACATCGCTCAAAACTTCAGTTTTACCAATTTCCATTCAATCAACTCTACGACAATACAAATATCGTACCTCTCACTATTTATTGCAGTTGAAAGTTTAACAAATATTTCTTTTAAAGCTCACACATCCCGAGATGGGGAATTCTTCCAATCCGCCTTTAAAGACCGATAGCGAAAAAGATAGAAGCTCGTTCAATACTCCAAGATTCAAAAGTACAGCGAACTATTCATGAAAGGGTGAGTCCGCCGAAAGTGGAATTCGAAGAGTTATACAAACGGATAAGAATCAAAAATCCGAAAAAGTAAAGTTTTTAGTCGACAATTATCCGGTGTATGGTGAATTTAGATTTTTTAGTTATTGGCCGGGACAAGGCCATGTTATCAAGATTCTCCGCCTACGGCTTCGTCAAAAATCTAAAGTTTTTTGAGCCGTTCCTGTATCTCTTTTTTCTCGCCAATAACCTATCATACTTTCAAATTGGTCTTTTGATCACCGTGAGAGAGGCTTTTGTCAATATTTTCGAGATACCAACTGGCATCATTGCTGACCTAACGGGTCGACGGCGAGCCATGGCTATGGCTTTCGGATCCTATATTTTTTCATTTGCTTTGTTCTATTCTTTCGGCTCATTCTATCTTTTTATTCCTCCGATGATCCTCTTTTCAATGGGTGAAGCACTGCGCTCTGGAACCCATAAATCCCTCATAATGGAATATTTGGATTTGGAGGGAATGCGAGATAAAAGAGTCGATTTTTACGGTAAGACCAGAGCGGCTTCAAGAGCGGGATCAGCTCTATCCGCTATTTTAGCAGCAATCGTTGTGTTGAATTGGGGCAGTTATAATGTGACTTTTTTAGCCGCTCTCATCCCCTACACCATCGGGTTTTTACTAATGCTGACTTATCCGCCGGAGTTAGACGGCGAGACTTCGGAGGCTCCTGCAGAGGAAATGTGGAAACACACGGTTGAAAGTTTTAAAGATATTTTTTATGTGCCTGACATGAGAAAATTGTTCCTAAATTCCTCTATCTACGACTCTTTCTTCAAGATCTCGAAGGATTATCTCTCCCCGGTGCTGGAATCCTTTGCAGTAGGAATGCCTATTCTTTTGGGAATAGAATCTCCCTTAAAAAGAACAGCCATTCTTGTAGGCGTAGTCTATTCTCTCGTATACCTTAGCGGATTTTCTTCCTCAATGATTTCATCCGATTTGAAAGATAAAATCGGTAATCTACCGAGAGCCTTAAATCTACTGTTTTTCGTACTCGCAGGAGCTTTCTTGCTAATTGGGATTTTCTTTAATCTCGATATTGCAATTCTCACAATTTCGGGATTTTTCCTATTTTATATTTTGAATAATCTGAGAAGGCCGATGGTTGTAGGGTTACTCGGAGAAATGATGAGTTCTCAGAAGAGAGCTACGCTTTACAGTGCGGAAACACAGATGAGATCAATATTCGGAATGATAATAGCCCCTATTTTTGGTTATATAGCAGACAGGGCAGGAATAGCATATACATTCATTATTGGAGGATTAATTCTACTGGTTCTAGGTCTTATAGTTTCCGTGAATGGAGAATAGACAGAAAATACGACCAAATCCAAAGATTAGGGGACAAAAGCCCCGCGTTCCTCTAAAATATACGGACTCAGAAGAATGGAGTCTATTCCTTGCTTGAGAATCCTCCATCTATTCGTCCCGTTCATTTTCAAAAAGACACTGAGTGGAAGTATGGTGGGGCCGCCGAGATTTGAACTCGGGTGTCTACCGCCCCATGGTAAGAGGCTAGTCCTGACTACCCCACGGCCCCGCTCTGTATTTTCATTATACGAAACTGAGTTTTATATCCAACTCGAATAAAGATAACCCTCCGATTTTTTTGTTATGGGTGTAACAAAAACCAAAGGGTATAATTAACTATTGAACAGACCCTAAACATGTTGTATCATGCCCGGTCGCAGGAATGCTGAAGAAGTTAAAACGGTAATTTTTATCACGTTCTCTTCATGACCCCTCAGAAACGTAGAAAAAACTCACTTTCTCATTTCTATGCTATTAGAATTAGTTCTTACTTGGTAGGAAAGTACGGACAATCGGTCCCGTGACACTCATCGTTATCCTTGTAAGCCTCACATCTAGCTTCAACTTCCGATACTGGAATTTCATAATTTATCTCTCTAAAAATTTCTTCAGCCAGATCTAGGGCCGTGTAGGTACTTAACGTACAGCATCTCGGACCACCTAATTCTGCTATGCGTTTATAGGCTTCGCTGTTTGCTCGTAGTGCTTTCGTTCTTTGATCATCATGAAATGGAGTAGATTCTATAGCGATGCTGACTGCTATCCCGAGGCCCGTTCCTGCACCACATGCCCCGTGAAACCCGCAACTGCCCCCAGGAATCATTAATCCCCTTTCTAAAGCTTCTTGAATGTCCTCCTTAGAAAAATCGTATCCGTTGTTCCTCAGCGAAGTTATCAATATGCCCGCTATAAGACCATGATGCCACGGTCCATGAACCGGAATACTTTCGGAGGCCGTCCATCGCTTTCCTAACTCTTTGATAATTTCTTCATACATCTCGACAGGGTCTTTCTCTTTTCTATTTGGCACTATCTCGAAAATCTTAGGCATAAACTCCTCGTACTCTTCTAGAGGAACGGACGTGGATGTTTCCATAAACTCGTCATAATCCACAATCTCCTTGCAATTCTCAAATTTCTCAGGTTTCATAACCTATCACGCTACACTCTACCTACAAAATTTATAATCTTATAAGTATTTGTATACAAATTGTAACCAATGTTG
>CAZEBR010000029.1:0-11360 GCA_964510375.1 Hadarchaeota archaeon (SeqCode)
TCGCGCTTGCACGCATTGCGAAATTTTCGCACCTGCTGCGCCCCGTAGGGCCTGGAGCCTTGTCTCAGTCTCCATCTCCGGGCGCCCCCTCTCAGGGCCCGTACCCATCTTCGGCTTGGTGAGCCGTTACCTCACCAACGACCTAATAGGCCGCAGTCTCATCCTTGGGCGCCAGAACGTTTCGACGAGGGACTTTATTCCAGTGCCCCCATCTATCGGGTATTATCCCCAGTTTCCCGGGGTTGTCCCCGTCCCAAGGGCAGATTGACCACGTGTTACTGAGCTTTCCGCGGGGCAGCCGAACTGCCCTCCGCTAGCATGGCTTAATCCGACTCCCAGAGCGGTAACCTCCGGCAGAATCAACCGGAATTTTGCCATACGGAACAAAGCCGTATGGCTGGGAATTGTCACTGTTAGGGGAGTGACATAGGGTATCAGGCTTATCTCGGACCCGAGCTTTTCCGGTCAAGCCGGCATGTTCAGGTCCACATGTAATGTCCCATACCAAAGAGCAAGCAATCTATCATTGCAGGGCGTATTGCCCAACTCAGATTGACGCCAATACCGCGGTATGGGCGTTTCTGTTTATGTTCATAACTTTTACTTAAGTCTTTCCTGAGGGTATTCGGGTCTTGGAAAGGTTATCACCTCTAATACCCTCCATTTAGTGATTGTCGACCGCTGGGTGTTCGAAATTCATACCTGTGTACTTAACGGGTCCGGTCCGTAAGAATGCGGTTAGATCGAGGGGGCTACAAGGAGTGTAATCCGCATACTTTGACGACCCTAAGATGTTAAAAAAAATAATGAAAGGCCTCTGCCGGCACCGGGAGCTTCCAACGAGTAATTGATGCACCGGTGTTGGGAATCAAGTGAAATTAATGAATTAACAGTTAGTTGAGACCCCGCTCGGGGGAATGTCTTGTAGTTACATACCGAAATTTTGTACCAGATTGAGAGTTGTGTTATGTTGTTCCGGCAGAGGCAACGAATTCTATATTAGTAATATTTAATAAACTTTCGTGATTCAGAACTTCGTTTTTCACTTAGAGCTCCAATATATTTCCGTATTTTTTAATGTATTCAATAAGCTTCGAGTAAATATCGTGCGAGCTGATGGTCGAGCTGTCTCCTATTATTATAAGCTTTCTCTTGGCCCTGGTGATTGACACGTTCAGCCTTCTGATGTCTTCGAGAAAGCCTATATTTCCGGTTTCGTTGCTTCTGACGAGTGATAGCAGGACCACCTCTTTTTCCCTACCTTGGAATCCATCGACGGTATCTATCTCCAGATTTTCGTCCTGAATCTTTCTTTTTATCAAGTCGGACTGGTCGTCGTAGGGAGTGATGACGGCGATCTCTCTGGGCTCGATACCAAGATCCACGAGCCTCGAGTAAATCGATTCAACTATCTCGGCTTCCCTCGGGTTTTCCTTTGAGGTGGACCCCTCTCTACTCCTCTCCTCAGCATCAATCCTCGCCGTGTCCAAATAGACGAGGGGGTCTTCCGGATCAATTGCTTCATCGATGGTCCCTTCGGAACTTTCAAAACTATCACTCTCGATCAAGTCTTCCAGGGTGTGGTGAGCCACCGATTCGTCCGCCCTCAAAACACCCTCGTAAAACTCATCATTCGAGAAGTTCATGATCTTGTTATTCATTCTATATTGAGTTTTCAGGACGCTGCGGACCTCGTCGCCGTAAATTTCTATCAGGGATTCGAATAAAGTGTCGTTTAGGCCAGTGGCATCCTCGCTCAACACGGTCGGGGGTAATTGTTTGTGATCACCAGCCATGATGACTTTGTCCGCCATAGTGATGGGAATCCAACAGCTGGGTTCTGTAGCTTGAGTGGCCTCGTCTATTATTACTGTGTCGAAGTGTCTGTCCGACATTAATTCGGACCCGCAACCGGAGTTCGTGGCGCAGACGACATCGGCCCACTCAATTATTTCGTCAATTGCCTCTTCTTCCAACCTGTCAATTTTTTCGAACAGTTCGTCGACTCTCTCCTGTATCTCCAGCCAATCGGCCATCTCCTTTATTCTGGAAGGGGGTACTCCTCTCGAGCCGTTACCTTTCTCGGCCAGGGATTTTATCTTTTCATCGCTCATTCCCCTCCTCCATCTCCCGCTGGGCGAGGTCAAATCGTCCTGCTTTTCCAAAAGTTCCATGGCCTTCTTTCGGAGTTCTTGGCTTTCCTGATACTTCTCGTTCTGACGAACTATCTCGTCCAGAGTATGCTTCCTGAGCGTCGGAGTAACCCTCGCCGGATGGCCGATCCTTACTACTTTTTCACCCTCTTCGGCCAGCCATTCTACCAAGTTATCTACCGCAGTATTGGAGTCTGCGGTGCAGAGGACATCTTGACCTTCCCTAACGAGTTTGCGGGCAATTTCTACGGAGGTAAACGTCTTACCGGTTCCAGGAGGACCGTGGACGAGGAAAAAAACTTAAGACGAAAGGGCGTTCTCTATGGCCCGTCTCTGTGATTCGTTCAAATCGCTGTTTAAGGATTCCAAACCGTAGCCGCAATCGTCGAATTCTATATCTTTTCTTCCTAATGCCTTATCCCCAAGTTCTTTCAACCTGGAATCGGAGGCATCGCAGATTTCGACCAGAGCTTCCAGTTGCCTCTGGTATGTGATATCGTTCACGTATAGATCGCATCTCAAACCTTTACCGTACAGGAACCCCGGCGGCTTTTTGTCGAAGGCAACCGTAATAGAATAGTTGGTTTTCTCCGCCACGGTGCCGGTCGGATTGTCATCCCGAAGAGGATCGTTTTTTGAGATCATTACGAGATCCCCTACGGCGATTTCAGTTTCTGGAAGCTGTTCCCCCTGTTTTTGTCTCATGAACTTTATGAGATGCTTTCCACCCAGTCCGGTCCCTTCGTCACGCCCTCGAAGGTGCAATATAGCTCTACCCTTTTCCTCCCTCTCGTAACCGGAAGTGTTTCTGATTTCCCTCTCGTGCCTTTTCATCTCCTCCTCCCTTTCTATCTCCACCAATCTTTCAAGTTCCATGAAGTGAGATTTGTAATCATCATCTGCACTTGCAATAGAAACGGAAACTCCGGAGACGTTTTCGACATCTCTCGCCACCTTCTCTGCCACTTCATCGGAGACAAAGACGGTGCCGATAGATCCCTGTATGTTAATTTCTCCCACATCACTTCCATCGACTCCAGATTCACCGGTGATTGCTCCCAAGAGGTCACCAGGACCGGAGTTCTCGGGCAAGGGAGAGATATATAGCTTTTTCTCCATATTGATCCTCCAAGTAGGAGTTGTACCAAGTTTTATTCCTTTTTAATTATTTGGTGAAGTGGTCCCTACATTTCGACTTTCGAATTTTCACATTCGATAAATTAGATTCTAAGGGGTAGAAAAAAAGAAAAAGGGTATAGAGACCGCATCAGAGAAGTCCTACTATTATGATGATAAACGCGATTATCGCTAGAACTATTGAAACCATCATCACGGGCTCCGTGGCTTTCCTAGCGCCGGTCCAAGGCTCCCGTTTGGATTCAGTTTCTTCGGCGACTTCCTCTGTAGGTTCTTCGGCGGGTTCTTCGGCAGTTTCTTCGGTTTCTTCTATCTCCTCTGGATGCATCGCTCTAGCGTGTGCTTTTAAATCCTCTTCGTTGTCAAAACTTTTTCCACAAATTTCACATTCTGGCAAGGTCTCACCCCATGTCTATTAATGAGGGATGCTTAAAAAAGAATTTTTATTTTTTGGGTATGTGTTGGCCTTAATCAAACGTATTTCTCTATATTGAAATTACTTGAGGGGATACTCACGACCAATCATAAGAATTATATCGTTGGAAAAAATTTCTAAATTTGTGATAAAATAAAGAGGTGTCCATATTTTGAGCAATATTAGAAAAATTGGGGTTTTGGACACGATAGTGGGCGTATTGGCCCTTCTCTCACTTCTCTTTGATGTAGGCGTTATCAGGAGGATCACGGCTAACATGCAAAATATAGTTTCAAGGATCGGAAATTTTGTTGCCCTGTTTTTGAAATACTCCCCCCATCTTTCGGCCGTACTCCTAATCTTTACTGGAATTATTTTGATAGGTTACAATGTAGTTCTCCGATAAATATTTTATAAAAATCGACTATTTTTTTCTCGATTTTTGTCCCAGATTCAAATACTATTCGGTGTCAGAATTAATATGACAAATCAAGCAATTAATTGGGTGGGAGGAGATTATTATTCTTAAAATTCTCTTAGTCGACGATGAAAAGGATCTTCTCATTCAGGCAAGAAAGTTTCTTGAGAAAATAGAAGAGCGGTTTGATGTCAGGACCGCAATTTCGGTAAGCGAAGGTTTAGAAAAATTAAACATGGAATTTGATGCGATAATCTCGGATTATAAGATGCCTAATATGGATGGCTTAGATTTTCTGGAGGTAATAAGGAGCATGGGTTATGATATACCATTTATAATTTTCACTGGAAAGGCAGGTAAGAAAACGGCCCTTGAAGCTATGAAGCTTGGTGCAGATCACTTCGTTATGAAGGGCGGAGACCCGAGGAAGCAGTATCAAGTCCTGGCAGAGAAAGTCTTGGAAAAGATAGAGGAGAGAGGCGCAAAGAAGACCCGGGGAAAACTAAGGTTACCCTCAAAAATTGTCAAAGGTTTTGTCGAAAATTCGAACATCTCAGCTCAGGTTTCTACTAGTATCCTAAATTCTAAGTTGCTGGAGTATTGGCTAAAGAGGAATGCTCTAAGGAATTCTTCTGTTACTCTTGGCATAGATAATGAAGAATTTCATAAACACGTAGAAAGGAAAATCGACGAAAAAACGGAGAGAAAGCTGAATGAACTCGTCGATAAGCTCAGGAGATACAAGAAGTTGGAAGATAGGTTTTTATCGATTTTCGAGGAGTTAATGGAAGAAAGCAAGAGTATTAACGAATGATCGAATTCTAAACAAGAGAGGAGAAAGCGATAAGGCTTACACTGAAGATTTCTGGATCAAGCGGGATAGTGAGGGTACTATTATAGGGGAGAAATTTTCAGAATTCATTTATGAAGGTACGACTGATGAGACGTCCATTACTATTTACGGCCTTGACGAGCAAGGAAAAAAAGAGATTTGTGAAATGAAGTTTAGGTTTAAAGAAATAACTTGGATCGTCTATCTCTCGATAAAGAACCAACTAGGCGATTCTACCGAAGAGATAGCAACTCTTTATGATCTTCTTGACAAGACTTCCGTGCCTGTTATACAGGCCAGCCCTTGGCGTAATGTTCCAATACAATCAAATTATTCAGATAATTCCGAATTTCAGGCAGACCTGAAAAAGCGATATAAGGAGTGGGGTAGAGTAGAGGGAAAGTTCGACGAGTGGAAGAAGGAGGGGGAAATAAAGAAGGAGATAGAAGCGAGCCCGATACAGATTGATAAACGAATTGAAGACCTACAGAAAGAAATAGATGCCTATGTCTTTTCTATTTTCGATTTGGGCATGGGAGAAGTGAAGGAGATATTGGAAGATCTAGAAGTTAGGGACCCTACCGAAAAATCTATTTTGAGATATTTGAAAAAAATTTAAGAGTATTATCTTGAAATTAGCCGAGTTATATAGCTTTAATTTTTAAGTTAATCGTACTAATGTTTTTTAAGAAGGGAATCGAACTTTGAGCGAAGTATTATTATCTCTCAAAAACGTCTCTAAGAAATATAACGATTATCTGGCCCTAGATAACGTATCTTTTGAGATAGAAAAGGGAGAGAACTTCGGGTATATCGGGCCTAACGGTGCTGGAAAAACGACGACGATAAAAATAATTGTTGGCCTCCTATCCGACTTTGAGGGCACTGTCCGGATAGAAAATCTTAAGATACCTGAAGAAAAGGAGAAGGTTCACGAAAAAATAGGCTATCTTCCTCAGAACGTCTCTTTTCAGGGATGGCGAACTGTCGAACACACGCTCAGATCCTTCGGAAAGCTTTCGGGGATGGACGGGAATCTAGAGCGTCGTATTGACGAGGTTATTCGACTCATCGGGTTGAAAAAGGATCGAGATAGGAAAATTGGCGACCTTTCGGGTGGAATGATTCAAAGAGTGGGTCTTGCGCAGGCACTGCTCCATGACCCCGAATTCTTGGTTCTCGATGAGCCTTTGAGCGGTTTAGATCCTGCAAGTAGACAGGAGGTAAAAAAGATTATCAAAAAGCTCGGCGAGGGCGGAACTACGATTTTATTCTCATCCCATATTTTAAGCGACGTTCAGGAGGTCGCGACGAAGATTGGGATAATTGACCTCGGAAAAATTGTTCGGGTAGGTTCCTTTGAGGAGTTAAAATCAAAGCTCGTGGAACCCAACAGGATAAAAGTGGAGCTGTCAAGGAATTCGGGGAAATGCGACAAATTGGAATCCGTGAAAGGGGTTAAAAAAATTCATCAGGCAACAACGGAGAGAATATTTGTTTACATGGAACCGGAATACGATTTGGACGATACGAGCTACAGGGTCATTCAAAAACTAATGGAACTAGGGTGTAAAATCCGGAGTTTTGCACCAGTTACTCCCGATCTCGATGATGTATATTTGAACTACGTGGAGAGTGAAAGGGAATGAGCCTTTCGCTACTTTTCAAAGACGAGTTGAAGGGTTTTTACCGGTCGAAAGTCATGCTCGCTTTATGGGTTGGTCTGCCCGCTTTGGTTTTTATACTTCGGGTCGTTAATCCTGCAGCAGAAGGGATACCCCTTACTCTTCTCTCTGCAATAATCGTTTCGAGCATCGGTGGAACGCTGGCCGCAGTCATGTTGGCGGTTTCCATAATCCACGAGAAGGAAAAAAATGTCTACGACCTTTACCTGATTAGACCTATAAAAAGACGTGATATATTAGTTTCTAAATTTGCATCAGTTTACCTTTGTATTTCTATAGCAAGCGTTTTGGCTCTCCTCACGGGCTTGATGGTAGATTATTTCCAGATGGGCAGTTTACCCTTGTCAACGATCGAGGAATCGGCAAAATCAATGGTTACCAGCCTCTCAATGATGGCCATATCGAGTTCTGCCGGTGTTTTGATTGGTGTAATATCACCGGAGGTTCTGATAGGAGCGATACTCGTTATTTATGGAGGGAATCAGGTTTCGGTTCTCCCCTCCCTGCCGTCCTTGCTAGGTATCTCCGATTCTTTATTTTTCACTGTCTTTTTGGGATTAATTTCAACGATCGTTCTTTTGACATTAGCTATCGTTTTTTTTTTTTTTTTACAGTTTTGAAGACCTGTATACCGGTATCGTTTGTCATGGAATGTAAGTTTGAAGAGCTTGTTTCTTGTATCAAATGATGAATGATTGAAAAGTCGTTTGTCTGAAAACTCCTTCTAAAATTCAAAATATAGCGCGATGCTAAGGTAGAAAAATGAGGGGGTAATGGCTCCGAGCTAGACGTCGGTAGGTTTGATTTTTGCTTGCAGGAATCATAAGAGCGTAATTTGACTTTATTCTTTAGGTTCGCCTTCAAGACGTGAACGATATCTGTCCTCTTCCATAGATTGGAGGTTTTATCAGCATAGGCAGGCTAATAAGGTATAAATTAGACTCTAAAAAGTGTTTTCAGTCCAAAAAATTATATATTATTCCGGTGAAATAGAAAATAAATAGTTTACAAATCCAAAAGATAAAATTTTAAATAGTAATAACTATTTTAGTAAAGCAGGTGAATAAGAATGACTGAACTTCCCACAGCTACTTTAGATAGGGTTATAAGAAAAGCGGGAGCTCAGAGAGTGAGCGAGAGTGCTGCCGAAGAACTCGCCGAGATTTTGGAAGAGAAAGGTATGGAAATAGCCAAGGAAGCCATCGAATTGACAGAACACGCCGGTAGAAAGACAGTTCGGGATGAAGATATCCGCTTAGCCCTAAAGAGAAAGTGATAAATTATTGAAAAAAGCTTAAATACGGTTTAATTTAACCGTATGTGGTTTTAGGATTTAATATCTTTTTTTATTTTTTTTATTTATTCGTATGTGTTTGTTATTATTCTCAAGTTTTCTACTCTACGAAACGCAATTTATTCACAAGAATTATCCAGATATAAAAAATATAAAAAAAGTAAAAGTGCACCGTGTCATATCTTCACGGTGCGTTTTTCAGCCTCCGACGTGAATTCTATGCTTTTTTCGACTTTCACTTCGATTCGTTCTCCCTCGAAATCAAAGGTAATAGTAACCGTCCCTCTAACCCCGGTCTTGTAATTGATTTCCTGGTCATGTCTCATGTTAATCAAGCCAACACTAGCTCTTCAATCAACGTCTATAGTTCGTACCAGGCGTTTTCTTTCGTGGTTGGTGGGACTGATATTCCGTAGCTGGTTTTGAATCCGGAGTTGGGGTAGAAGGTTATTATTGCGGATTCTGAAGGTTTGAGTTCGTTTCCGCCACCAGGTTGGATGGTGATTTTGACTATGTCGCCCATAGTCTCGAGCATCCATTTTCCGGTTCCGCTGACGTCTTGGAGTTCTTCCACGAGGAAATCCGTCGTTGCAGTAAACGCCGCTTCATCGTCTTGTGATTCGAGATGGTTAACTTCGTACGAGGATTTGTACTGCAGCACCGTGTTTTCGAGGTTGATTCCCTGTGTTCCCGCGTACGGTCTGACGACTAGGTCGATGTTTTCTAAATAACCGTCTGCGTTCGTGTATCCTTTCGCTGCGAGGACTCGGACTCCTGACGAGACTTCGGCGATGGTTTCCTGTCCGGTGGCCCTGGCCTGCTGTTGCAGGGAGCCGGCCGTGTTGATCAGTACGCCCGCGGCGACGGAGGCGACGATAATCATCGCGATGAACACAATCATCGTTCCAATACCCACGATACCGCGATTTTCCTCTTCGAGATCTCTCTCCTTCAAGAAGTCTATCATTATTATTTCTCACCTCTGTTTACACGATTTGATATAAACTATCCTAGACCCTCTTAAATAGCGCTTTTATCCAATTATCGCTCTATGATTATTAATAATGAGAAATTAAGCCTTAGAAGGCCTTCAAAATCCAAATAAGTAAATAATAATTAACAAATACAATGAATGTGTTAGTAAAAATTTACAAAGGTGTAGCGTCTTGTATGACGTAAATCTTGGAAATCGGGTGAGAGATTTAAGACACATGACTCGTTTTCTAATTTTGATTAGTTTATTAGTAGCTCAAGATCGAAGGATAGGTTCGAGGAACCATGAGAGTTTACCACAAATCATGCTCTGGAAAGACTTTAATATGGGACGAAAGGGCAGATCCGAGAGGTTTAGAATAAAGATAGATATGATTATCGGAAGACGTTTGCTTTTCTTGCGTTGATCATTTCTTTTTGGGATATGGACAATCGCTTTTACCGATTTTCTGATTTGAACCTTTGATATTTCGGATGCCTACGCCTATCAACCCTTTTCTCCTTCTCCTGAAATATTCTCTTTTTCAAACTGTCGAGAGAATTGTCAAGTGCTCTCATCATGTTCCAATCGGATTCATTGGCGTAAAACATTCCCTGATTCGTGGACAGGCGTAATCTGAGAGTGTACTTTCTCTGGGTACCCTCTTTACGGTGTGATACGACCTGAATATTCAACACCAATGGTTTGAGGACTTTATTGATCTTCTCCAAAAAGGGCTGAATGCGGTCATACATTTGATCGTAGACCTCGGGACCCCCTTCAACTCCGTTTATCTGCACGTAGACCTCTTCTTTCTCTCTGAAACTAGCTATTATCTCTATCAGATCGTACTGTGTTAATACCCCTTTTATCTCATCATCTGCGGTGACAACAAGGGTAGATATATTGTGCTCGATCATTTTCTGCGCGGCTTCTTGTATCGTTGAGTCTGGGTTGATGGTGATAGGCGGTTCAGACATTATGGTCTGGACTTCTATCTCTTGCGTGTGCCTTTCACCCGTTCTATCCCCCTTCTCCTGCCTAGACAGTCTCGAAGTCATCGGCCAGAATCCTTCCTTCATGAAATCCTTTATTCCAATCATACCAAGAAGCTTGTTTTGGTTGTCCACGACCGGGAGAACCCTCACGTCGTATTTCTCCATCACCGCCTTTGCCCTGCTGATGTCTTCATGATTTTGAATGGTTGCGGGAGAGGGCGTCATAAACTCTTTTACCGTTGTTTCTTTCAGTTCATCCAGTTTGGGTATGACCTCTGTGAGATTTTTTCTAGTCAAAAACCCCACATATTCCTCAGATTTTGAAGTCACAGGCACGCCCCGATAGTCGGAAGAAAGTAAAAGCTCGCTGACATCAATTATCGAGTCTTCTTCTTTGACGCTAGGACCCTTATGAACTACATTTTTGAGTTTGGTAGAAAAAGATAGATTTCTCCTTTCTACAAATAGTGTGTCGCTCAACACTCCGACCACTTGATTATCTTGGACTATCGGAACTTCTTCTAGACCATGTTGCATCATCAATCCAATTACGTCAGAAACAGTATCGTTGGGTTTTGCGTGTGGTAATTTTTCACCCATTATATCCTTAGCTTTAAAATATTCTACTTTGGCCATAATCTCCCCCTCTTACTTCTGTGAAAGAAAAAGGGATCCAAGACATAAGGATTTTGTCCTTGAGTTCTTTGAGTAAATTTCGTATATTTTCTTCAGAATTTGGGTACATAATTAAGATCTTCTCAAAACCGAAGATTTTCGCCCACGTTTTTTGAATAAAGTGTGGTTGTAGTGCCGATGTCGGTCTTAGGGAGATATATAGATAGCCTAGATCACTTCAAATTCCGTGTTTTCTTTGTTTCCTCACCAATCAACTTGTGAGACTTACGAAATCTTTGTTTTTCCTGGACATCACAATTCCGGTAGCAAGAAAGACTAGAAGGATGATTAAGGCCAAGGAGTGAAGTATGGTTTGAGAGATGGGTAGATTCCCCTGAGTATAAACTAGTAAGAAATTATTGATGGCTGCTAGCGATGACATTAATCCGATTCCTAATCCTGAAAAGAGGATAAACGAGTGGGTTTTGCTGAAAGACTGAGAAACGTACCAAAATAAAAGTACCAAAATAGCGGAAGTTAAGAAAAAATAAATTCCAACTCCGAGGTAAACACTTTCAAAAGTTCGAACAAAGAAGGAAATAACCTTGTTTGACTCTGCGTAGATGAATAAGTCAATACCGAAGTCATGAGACTTCAGAAAAGAAAAACAGACAAAAGTACTGATTAGATCAAGTAATCTAGTTATTACAACACCAACAATCAGATATTTGACATTTAGCTTAAACATTCCATAGTCTTTCAATTTTCAAAGTGAAAAATTCAATCCCTTGTAGGCAATATAGGGGTTTGACTTTGTAGTGTGATGAAGGGGCCGAGGCC
>CAZEBR010000029.1:11415-22080 GCA_964510375.1 Hadarchaeota archaeon (SeqCode)
TTAGCGAATGAGGGGGTATAGGAGAGCCTCCGATTTTCCAAACGGTGCGAAAGATGTCGAGGAGTCCGAAAGACGTAAGAGAAGGCCTTGCCGAAATAGAAAAGATCGTGGTTAAGGTCGGAACCGATTGTCTCACCACCGAAGATTCCGAACTCGACGAGAATAGCATCAGGAAGCTGGTTGAGGATTTAATGGACCTCGTGAATCGAGGGAAGAAGGTTATACTCGTCTCCTCAGGTGCTATCGGAGCCGGGATAGGAAGGATTTCCCTGAAAAAACGACCCGAAGATATGGAATCACTCCAGGCTGCTTCGACGGTGGGTCAAGGCCTACTCATGAGAATGTACAGCGAATTCTTCGAAAACCATGGGAAGCATATTGCCCAGCTCCTTCTTACCAGGGAGGATTTCACAAATCCGACCAGGTTTGATAATCTAAAAAGCACCCTCAGTGCACTCTTCGAATGGGGGGTTATCCCAATTATTAACGAAAACGATGCGGTCGCCGTTCAGGAAATCAGGATGGGTGACAACGATTTGCTTTCCGCCTTCACGGCTGCGGGATCAGATGCCGACCTTCTCGTCATCTTGACGGATGTTGACGGGCTATATACGGATGATCCGAAGAAAACCTCCGACGCGAAGCCCATTCGAACTGTCGATGGAGTAACGTCTGAGCTACAGGATCTCACCGAAGAGACCTCGGGAAGGGATTTTGGAGGTATGTTTACGAAGGTCCAAGCCGCCAAAATGGCTACCGAAGAGGAAATACCCGTAGTCGTTACTAAGGCTTCCATAGAAAACGTATTGGAAAGAGTAATTGACGGCGAGGAAATGGGGACGCTGTTCATGCCCCAAGAGGAGTGAGAATTTCATCGAACTTCTAAATGCTGGAACGAGATGACGTGCGTGCAAAATTTATACTCAAATAGTGAAAATGAATAAAGAGGAGTTAGAATGACTGACGTAGAATCCAAGGCAACCGAAGCTCAGGGTGCCGCTCTCGAGCTGGCAAATGTCCCTACGGCCAAGAGGAACGAAGCTTTGAGGAGAGCTGCTGTGGCCATCGAAGAAAATAAGGAACGAATACTTGAAGCGAACGATAAGGACGTGGAGGAGGCTGAGGAACTTTTAGAAAAGGGTGAATACACCAAGGCCTTCGTCGATCGGCTCAGGGTGGACGATGCCAAGGTCGAAAAAATCGCGGAGATGATCAGGAGCGTCGGGGAACTAGACGACCCATTGAATAACACTATTGAGGCGACGGAGCTCGATGAAGGACTGGAACTTTACAAAGTCAGTTCCCCTATCGGGGTCATAGGCTCTATTTTTGAATCCAGACCCGACGTCCTTCCCCAAATATCTTCCTTGTGTCTGAAGTCGGGAAATTCAGTTATTCTGAAGGGCGGTAGCGAGGCCGAGAAGTCCAACAAGGTTCTCTTCGAAATCTTGGAGGATGCTGCAAAGGACGCCGGAATCCCGAGCGGGTGGATTCAGCTGATAGAGGCTAGGAAGGAAGTGAGGGAACTCCTCGAACTGGAGGATAAGGTGGATTTGTTAGTGCCCAGGGGAAGCAAGAGCTTTATCAGGTTTATTCAGGACAACAGCAGGATCCCGGTTCTGGGGCATGCAGAGGGTCTCTGCCACACCTATGTGGACAAAGATGCCGATCTGAAGAAGGCTGTCTCAATTAGCTTCGACGCAAAGACCCAATATCCGGCCGTCTGCAATGCCACCGAAACCTTGCTCGTTCACAGGGATATCGCTCCCGAGTTTTTGCCCAAGATTGGGAAAAAGTTCGAGGAAGCCGGCGTCGAGATGAGAGGTTGCGAAAAAACTCGTGAAATTCTGGAAGATATCGAAGAAGCTACGGAAGAGGACTGGAAAACTGAACACTTGGATTTGATAATCTCAATCAAGGTCGTCGAGAGTTTGAGAGATGCCATAGATCATATAAATACCTACGGCTCGAAACATACCGATTCAATCATTTCCGAGGCAGAGGAGAGTCTAGTTTCTTTCATGAACGGAATTGACTCCTCGAGCGTCATGGCAAATGCTTCTACTAGATTTAGCGACGGTTATAGGTACGGTTTGGGTGCGGAAGTTGGAATTAGCACGGGTAAGGTTCACGCTAGAGGCCCGGTTGGATTGGAGGGACTGACCACCTACAAGTACCACCTAGCGGGAAATGGTCACATCGTGGACGACTACACGGGAGAGGACGCCAAATCGTTTACCCACAAAAAAATTTCCCGCGACTGGGGAGAAAAGAAATTTTTCCTTTGATCAAGTAAAATTTCTGGAGATTAGATCTCACTTATTTATCAAAAATAAATCCTCGCTTTCGCGATTAATAGAAAAAGAAAAAGAGAATTTTGGTTTGGGAATTTACGCTCATTACATTCCGCCAGGCATACCACCCGGGGCTCCGCCTGGCATTCCGCCGGCTCCTTCGCCGCCTCCGCCTTCCTTTGCGGCTATTACGTCGTCTATTCTGAGTATCATCACGGCGGCTTCACTGCCCGAACTGACGGCTTGGGTTTTGACCAGCAGAGGTTCGATCACTCCTTCTTCCATCATGTTCTTTACCTCTCCGCTGTAGGCGTCGAGGCCGAATGAAACTCCGTCTTCCTCGTGTTTGGATCTCAGTTCAACGATGGTATCGATCGGGTCCAATCCGGCGTTTTCGGCCAGGTATCTGGTCAAAGATTCGACAGCGTCTGCAAAAGCTCTAACCGCCAGAGCTTCCTTTCCTCCTATGCTATCAGCGTAATCGGAAAGTTTCATTGATAGCTCGATTTCTGAGGATCCTCCGCCGGCGATAATTTCTCCGCTTTCGACCGATTTGGCTATGACACTAATTGCGTCGTGAAGGCTTCTTTCGGCTTCGTCTACGATGTGTTCCGTTCCGCCCCGGACCAGTACGCTGACGGCCTTTGGGTTCACACAATCTTCGACGAACGTCATTTCTTCACCGGAAATTTTTCTTTCCTCTACAAGTCCGGCTTTTCCGAGGTCATTCGATGAAAGATCGTCTATGTTGGTGACTATGTTTCCGCCGGTCGCACGGGCGAGCTTTTCCATATCGGATTTTTTGGCCCTTCTGATTGCAAGGATTCCTTCCTTCGCGAGGAAGTGCTGAGCTAAGTCATCGATCCCCTTCTGGCAGATCACCACGTTTGCACCGGATTCCTTGACCTTTTCTACCATCTCCCTGAATTCTCCCTCTTCCTGATCCAAGAATTTCTGTAACTCGTCCGGGCTACTGACTTTAATTTCGCTGTCGGTTTCGGTTTTCTTTATCTCCATGGCGGCGTTCAGGAGAGCGATGTTCGCACCTTCTATTCGTTTTGGCATTCCTGGATGAACTCTGTCCTTGCTCAATACTATTCCGTCGACGAGGGAGCTGTCGTTTACGCTGCCTCCCTCCTGTTTTTCGACTCCGATGTTATCCAAGTCGACCCTGTAACCACCATCAATTTGTTCGGCCACTTGCTTCACGGCTCTAACGGCCAAATCGGTAAGAACCGGAATGTTGGCCTCCACCTTTTTTCCGGTCATCGAAGTATTCGCTATCTGTCTCAGCTTTTCATCGTCGTCTATGGTAACCCCTTGAGCCATTTCTTTGAGGATTTCTTGACTTTTTGTGGCTGCCATGGAAAAACCGGAAGCGATGATGGTGGGATGTATACCCTGATCCAGCAATTCTTCGGCTTCGTCCAACAGTTCGGCGACCAGAACTACTGCGGTGGTCGTTCCGTCCCCTACCTCTTCTTCCTGAGTTTCGGCGACTTCGGCGATCATCTTTGCTGCAGGGTGTTGGATGTCCATCTCGTCAAGTATTGTCGCTCCGTCGTTAGTGATTACTACATCGCCCAAACTATCCACGAGCATTTTGTCCATACCTTTCGGTCCTAGCGTCGAACGAACTGCTTCGCCTATGACTTTGGCTGCTCTGATGTTATTCTCTTGTGCGTCGCGGCCCTTCTGTCTCTCGGTGTCTTCGGATAGGATGAAGATTGGTTGATATCCACCTCGTCCATTTGTCATATTTTTCACCTCCTTTGTGATGTTCTTTTTTTAAGTCTGTGATTCTCACAAACCCGAGTTTTACCGACGACAATTATCTATTTATCAAATATATCTCTTTCTCTGCGGTGGGAAATAGACTTTAATTACTCTAAAATAGTTTGATTAACCAATATTAGATAATATAGTAATAATGAGAGTATATGGGTTAATAACAGGGATAAAGAGAATTTCTATTTTTTTCTGCGTTTTCAGCACTACTAAAGATATTAAAGATAGTAATATTCAAACCCCATAGCCTTTTTTAACTATGAAGTTATCCATACTGGCTGGCTAGAGATGTAATTATGATGTTTTCTTCTACCCTGCCGAAAGTAGCTTATTTCACGATGGAGGTCGGGCTGGAACCAGGTATGCATAGCTATAGTGGCGGCCTGGGGATATTGGCAGGAGATACGATTAGATCTTTTGCGGATTTGGATGTCCCGTCGGTCGGAGTCACTCAATTAAACGACAAAGGGTATTGTCATCAAGAATTGGACCAAGAGGGCTATCAACATAGTTCGCCGAACGAATGGAACCCAGAGGATTTTCTCGAGAAACTATCGACTACCGTGACTGTAAACCTAGAAGGAAACGAAGTCAAGGTAGGGGCATGGAGCAAGAAAGTCGAAACTAAAGACGGCACACCCGTGCCTCTAATATTCTTGGATACGAATATAGAGGAGAATCCCGAAAAGTATCGAGAGGTCACGAGCTGGTTGTATAGGGGAGATCAAAAGTTTCGACTGTTTCAGGAGGTAGTATTGGGGATAGGCGGCGTTCGAATGTTGGACGAACTCGATTATAACGTAGAGATATATCACATGAACGAGAGTCACTCAGCTCTCCTTTCTCTGGAATTGATGAAGAAACATGATATGGACCCTGAAAAGGTTAGAGATCTCTGCGTATTTACCACACATACCCCGGAGGGAAGCGGTCACGATAAGTTTTCGTACGATCTTGTGGAGGGGGTTCTGAAAGATTACCTCCCTATCGAAAAATTAAGAGAACTGAGCCATGAGGAGAATCTTCATATGACCCTTCTAGCGATGAACCTTAGCAAGTATGTAAACGGCGTTTCTAAGAGGCACGAAGAGGTGACTAGGAAAATGTTCTCTGATTACGAGATTGATTCGATAACTAACGGCGTTCACACGTCCACCTGGGTCTCGGACAGCTTCAAAGAATTGTACGACGAACACATACCCGGATGGAGGAGGGACCATTACAAGCTGAAGTACGCGGTCAGGATCCCCGAGGACAAAATTTGGGATGCCCACATCGATGAGAAAGAAAAGTTAATCGAGTACGTCAACGAAAGGGCAGGCACCGATTTAAACGATCGGGTCTTTACCATCGGGTTTGCCAGAAGGGCCGCTCCCTACAAGAGGGCTGATCTAATTTTTCACGATGTCGACAGGCTTCTGAAGATCGATAGGGAGGTGGGCGATTTTCAAGTCATCTTTGCCGGTAAGGCCCATCCCGAGGGTGAAGCGAGCAAGGACATGATCAAGAGGGTTAACGATTACATTAAGGAGGTTAGGGACGACATAGAGATGACTTATCTGGAGAACTACGGGATCGAAATGGCGGCCAAGTTAACCTCGGGAGTAGACCTTTGGTTGAACAATCCGGAGAGGGGTCGGGAGGCCTGTGGAACGTCAGGTATGAAGGCTGCCTGCAATGGAATTCCCCAGCTCGGTACGTTGGACGGTTGGTGGATGTGACGGGATGGAAGATCGGACACGATCCCGACGTAGAAAAGAAGAATTCTTACGAGATTGATTCTAATGAACTTTACGATAAGCTTGAGAAAAAAATAATTCCTCCATTTTATGCGAATAAAAAGAAGTGGACGAGGATAATGCGAAACGCTATCGCCTTTAATGCTTCTTTCTTTAATGCGCACAGGATGGTGCGAGAATACGCCTTAAACGCCTATTCTTAACGAAAAATCTTTCTATGAAATGGCTGTCTTGTCTTTTTGAAGAAAAGTAGTCCAAAAAACGGAACTAATGGATAAACGTTAAGTTCTACCAGTTAAGTATATTTAGTATGGGGAAAAGTCCTCTAGGGGGTTAAAATGAATATTCTTTATTATTCCTACGAATTTTATCCGTTCCACGTGGGTGGTCTTGGGACATACGCTCAGGAGATGGCCACGAGATTCGTTCAGAACGGCCACAGCGTCACGACATTTTCTAAAAACCCGGGTGATGCACCCACTAGCGAGGTATGGAAGGGGGTAGAAGTGCACAGGCCGCTCTTGGTAGACATAGTTGATTTGTTGCCTGTTTTAATGCCAGGGGATGTCTCTAATTGGCCGACGTCTTCGCAGAATTATTTTGCCGAAGTTTTCATGTATAATCTTCTTTCCGCAACGAAGACCGTCAACGACTTGGTGGGTAAGGACGATAGGGAATTTGACATAGTGGTCGCTCACGATTGGCTTTCGGCTATTGGTGGAATTGCTGCCGCTGAGGAACTTGACAAGCCGTTCGTATTTCACATCCACTCGACGGAACAGGGCAGGACGAAGGATGGTTCTCCGACAATCAAGAGCCTAGAAAAGACAGCCGGTAAAATAGCGAACAAGATAATCACAGTAAGCGATGCAATGAAGGGTGATTTAATTTCGATGGGTTACAATCCTGAAAAGATAATGGCAGTGCCAAATGGTGTGGACCACGAAAAATATAATCCGAATAAGGAGGAGTTTTCGGAGAAGAAAGTTCGAGAATTCAGAAACAAAATTGGGGTGAGAGATGATCCGATGATATTCTTTATCGGACGACTCACTTGGGTGAAGGGAGTCGAAAATCTCGTAAGGGCAATGAATTCCGTAGTAAAAGAGGTGCCCGAGGCGAAGCTCGTTATACTGGGTCAGGGCGGTCAACAAGAGTCAATCGACGACATTATAGAGACCAATAATCTACAGGACAACGTAATTACTCGCTATGAATTTGTGGACGAGGAGGAAAGGCTCATGTATTACGCGGCAAGCGATCTCGCTGTCTTTCCTTCAAGATACGAACCATTTGGAATAGTCTGCACTGAGGCAATGAGCATGGGCAAGCCAGTGGTCGTCGGGGCGAAGGGAGTAAGCGGATTTAGGGAACAGGTCGTGGCCTCTGGACCAAACCGTTGCGGTTCTCATGCGAATCCAGACGATCCTGAAGATATAGCAAACTTTATCTTGGAGATTCTAAAGGACGAGGAACTCAGAAAAAAGCTGGGTAAAAACGCGAGACAGAGAGTTTTAGATAATTACACCTTGGATAAAGTTGCTGAACACACACTCAAAATTTACGAGAGAACTCTTGAGCAGAGTAAATAGAATTTATCGTCATGAAAGATGTTTCGTTCGTAATTATGAACGATAAATATACTTGATGGAATCATAGTTCATTTGGGAGGATCTAACTTGAATAATAAAATCGAATTCGGTAGGGAAATTTGCGATGATTGGAAGGATGCGATTGAGAAGGAGTGGTTGGTTTGGAACGGCCGGGGAGGCTATGCTTCGTCAACCATTATTGGACTAAATACTAGAAGATATCACGGTTTATTGTTAGCGCCTATCAATCCTCCTTGGGACAGAAATCTATTTCTGTCAAAGGTGGAAGAGAAAGTTGAATTCAAAGATCAAGAATTTGAGTTGTCGGCGAATAAGTATCCCGGTACAGTTTACCCTCATGGACACAAAAATATGGAAAAATTCGAACTCGGACCTTTTCCCACTTTTTATTATTCTTTACCCGAATTTTACTTGAAAAAACAAATATTCATGCCGCATGGTTACAATGCCGTGGTATTAAAGTATGAAGTTCAGAATGATCGAGATTATGAGGTCAATCTCAGAATTTTTCCCCTCATCAACTATAGAAAAGCGGGTAATTTAGGAAAGATGGATTTTTTCAGGGATGATTTCAAGCAGCACGCCAAAAAGAAAGACGTAAAGTTATTCAGGTCTGGGGAGAGTGAACCCTTCATCTGGATGGGATCGGATATGATGAGCTATACCGAATCTGATCTTTCCGAGGAGGATAGATGGTATCAGGATATGGTGTACTTGAAGGAGCGGGAGCGGGGATACGAAAGTAGAGAGGACCACTATAATCCCGGATTTTTTGAAATTCCGATAGAGAGAGGAGAGAATACCTTTCATTTTTTGGCCACTGCAGGTGCTGACTTGAAAGATGATTTCGAAAAAATATACTCAAAAAAGCCCTCATCGTTTGAAAATGAGCGAAAGTCGACTCTAGTGAGATTGCAAAGTATCGTAGAAGACGCTCCATTAAGTAAGAGCGGGGAGTCAGATAGCGCTTGGGAACATATCATACGTGCTTCGGATTCTTTCATCGCCGAGAATGACTATATTATCACCGGATATCATTGGTTTTCTACTTGGGGGAGAGATACCCTGATTTCTCTACCCGGTCTGACTTTGGTGCTGGGAAGATACGAGTTAGCAAAGAGAATTCTATCTTCCACTCTGGATAAGATGGAAGGAGGCATCGTACCGAACCGTTTCTGGAAGAGTGAAGTGGAATTTAACAGCTCCGATGCTTCATTGCTTTTCTTCAATGCATTGTTCAAGTACTTACTCTATACCGATGACCTCAAATTCATCCAAGAGAGCTGGCAATATCTCAAGGAAATTATCCAAAGGTATTCTAGTTCTGAAGGTGAAAGAGTCAGAATGGATAACACCGGCCTTATCTGGGTTGATGAGGGGACGACATGGATGGACGCAAGGGTCGATGGACGATGTGTTACTCCAAGGGAAGGGAAGCCGGTCGACGTCAACGCCCTCTGGTACAACGCACTAAAAATCATGGAGACGATAGGCGAAAAAATCGGGAAAAATCCAAAATTCGAAATAGAGGCCGAGGATGTCAAAAAAAGGTTCGTTGAAAAATTTTGGTACCGTGATAAAGGTTATCTTTACGACTTGCTCCATGCCGAGGGCCCTGACAACAGCCTGAGACCGAATCAGATACTGGCTCTGAGCCTGCCTTTCCCGCTCCTCGATAGCGAGAAGGCAAAAGAGTTATTGAATAAGGTGCGGGAAGAGCTGGAGACACCCTTTGGTCTTCGAAGCCTTTCCAAAGAATCCCCCGAGTATCGTGGTAGCTATGAGGGCGATATCAGGAGTAAGGATCTAGCATATCATCAGGGAACTGTATGGGGATGGTTAATGGGGCCCTACATCACCTCGCTTTGTAGATTTTGTGATGAAGAAGGTAGAGAGCACGCCCGAGAACTTCTAGAATCTTTTGTGAAGGGGCACCTGAACGAAGCTGGTATAGGCACGATGTCAGAGGTTTTTGATGGAGACGAGCCCCACAATCCGGGAGGATGCATCTCTCAGGCTTGGACAGTCGGTGAGGTTTTGAGAAGTTACTGCGAGGATGTTAAAGAAATTAGGCCTCCATTCGAGGATGAGTATCTGGGTGGGGAAATCAGTGGAAGTTAATCTGGGTTTTGAGGTTCATCAACCACTTCGAATAGACCCACAGTTTAACGAGAATGAAACCGAGGTTGAGACAACGGAGGAGCTATTTGACTATTATTTTGACAACGCTTGGAACAGAGAAATTTTGGAAAGAGTGGCCGAAAAATGCTACCTTCCGGCGAACGAGATAATGTTGGAAAATATTGATCGTTTTTCTGAGAGGGGCAGGGAATTCAAAGTTTCCTACAGCATCTCCGGTGTGCTAGCGCTCCAGTGTGAAAAATGGTGTCCCGAAGTTCTGGAGTCCTTTAAAAAGCTGGCTGAAACCGGAAACGTGGAGTTCTTGGATCAGACCTACTATCATTCACTGGCCAGCCTTTTCTCTTCAGAGAGAGGAGAGTTTGTAGAGCAGGTGAAAAGGCATCGCGAGATGATCAAGGACCTTTTTGGACAGGAGCCTAGGGTTTTCGAAAACACCGAGTTTATATTCAATAATTCGATAGCAAAGACCTTGGAAAAAATTGGATACGATGCCGTGTTTACCGAAGGGGCGGACAGGATACTTGGGTGGAGATCACCCAATTATGTTTATGAGGCAAAAAATTCGAATATCAAAGTGTTTCCCAGGCATTATAGACTGTCGGACGATATTGCTTTCCGTTTTTCAAACCGTGACTGGTCAGGATGGCCGTTGACTGCGGACAAGTACGCTAAGTGGCTGTCCAAGATTCATGGGGAGTGCCTGAATATATTCATAGACTACGAAACTATCGGGGAACACCAGTGGCCTGAAACCGGCATTTACGAGTTCTTTTCCCATCTACCCGAGGAGGTTTTCAAGCACGATGATTTGAGATTCGTCACTCCCTCCGAGCTGGCGGAGAGGGAACCTGTTGGTGAGTTTGATGTTCACGATTACGATACGATTTCGTGGGCGGATGAGGCCAGAAGTGTCTCGGCCTGGACGAGTAATTCTATGCAGAGGAAATGTTTTCAAAAAATCAAAAATCTTGAATCGAAAGTTAAGAATACCGGGGATGAGGAATTGCTAAGAATCTGGAGACTTTTTCAAATAAGTGACCATCTTTACTATCTTTACACTGAGCCAGGAGCGTCGAAGGAGGTGCACGG
>CAZEBR010000030.1:0-19552 GCA_964510375.1 Hadarchaeota archaeon (SeqCode)
CTCCTCCCGTCGCGATAATGTTTTTCTCTGGGTCTGCCTTTACGTCGTTCTCATGACGGAGTTTTTTGGCTACTGCCGCGCGAAGGCTCGGTAAACCAGAGTCGTCCGTGTATCTGAAGCCTTTTGGATATCGCAAAATGTCGGCTGCGGCATCCATCGCCGCCTTTGGAGGGCCAAAGAAAGGAACGCCCTGTCCCAGCGAGATGACGTCATCCGGAACATCGGACTCGGCGATAAGATGCTGGATCGCTGCCTCATGTATCTTAGAAGTCCTTCCAGTAACCGGCATCGATTAATAAGTCGGGTTTGAATTGTTAAATTTTTATTGGCTAAATTAAATGAATAATACTCGTACCACTCCATCTTGAAGTTATCTCTCGTTTCAATTTTTTATCTTCAAAAACGACTGCAGAAAAATATGAAAATAATTAATTCTGAAAAATGAATATCCGATAAAATTTTTAGTTGTCAAAAGGAATTTGTAGAAGATAGATAATTTAAGCCACGATATCGGGAGAGTAATGTGCAATGGTTAGTCCTGGAGGAACGTAAATGAAGAAAAAGGAAGCAATTCCAATGAGCTCGGTATTAGTTCCAGCATTTTTATTAACTCCCGCCATTCTTTTGAGTATCGGGCTAGAAAAAAACACCTTTTTCTTGGCCCTTATTCCTGTTATTTTATCCTTGGCTGTTTTTCTCGGTCTATCTCGAAAAGAAGGAGGGTTTGATCCCGCTCGGATTCTTCAGTACAAAAAATGGTTAGGTATATTGGCCATAATCATCCTGATATCCATTATTCTACTCGTTCTTCCAAAATCAATTATAAGATCGGTCTTAAATGAAATGGTTAACTACGGACCCCAATATATCACTAATGGAATCGTTATAGGGAGTATTCTTTCTCTAGGAGCTATAGGGCTCACCACCGTTTACAAAATACTAGGATTTCCAAATTTCGCCCATGGCGATTTTTTGACTTTCGGAGCCTATATGGTCCTCTTATTAAACCCTTCATTCGATTTCTCTCTGATTTTATCGATAATCGGAGCAATAGGACTCGGGATTTTGCTTGTAACGACCATGGAAAAAATTCTCTGGAAACCCTTACGGGAAAAAGGCGCTGGAAACATTACGATGTTGATAGCCTCGATCGGTTTAGCCCTCTTCCTGAGAAATCTCATACTTTTTATCTTCGGCGGTTCGACCAGAAATTACTTTTCGACTGTTTTTCAAGGACTCAATATCGCAGGTGTCACGATAACTATTCTGGATATAATGGTAGTGATAATATCGATCTTTCTGATGTTCCTAGTTTATTTCCTTCTGACGAGGACTAAAATGGGTAAGTCCATGAGGGCTCTTTCCGATAACAAAAATCTCGCCAAAGTTTCAGGAATAAATGTCGATCGGGTTATTCTTTTTACATGGATAATTGGCATAAGCTTGGCAGTGATAGCCGGCTTCTCATATGGTCTCGTGACGAATGTCTCGCCCAATATGGGTTGGACTCTATTACTTCCTCTCTTTGCTGCTGTAATTCTTGGAGGGATCGGGAATCCCTACGGGGCAATGATAGGGGGACTGGTCGTTGGCATTTCCCAAGAATTTAGCCTCATTTTCATACCGCCCGAATATAAACCTGCAGTGAGCTTTGTGCTAATAATAATTCTGCTGTTGTGGAAACCAACTGGACTGATGGGGGACTAAAAATGTGGCTTTTCCAATTTATAGTATCCGTTTCTATTATTACTGGGATATTTTCAATATTTGCACTTGGACTCAATCTAAAATGGGGATATTCCGGCCTAATCGACATTGGACATGTGGCCTTTCTTTCTATAGGTGCTTATACAACCGTTATTCTGAATCTAAACGGATTCAATATACTTTTTTCAGTCTTGGCTGGAATAATTCTCTCAGGGTTGGCGGGGGCGGTCCTAGGATTTCCTGCCCTAAGACTGAGAGATGATTATCTCGCTATAGTTACCTTAAGTTTTGCTCAAATTTTAAACCTCATCATAAAAAACGAAGAGTGGCTCACCAATGGAACATCAGGCCTAACGGGCTATGTTAGACCTTTTGAGGGACTAGTGGCGTCCCTCAACTACGAATACGTATTATTAGGCCTAGTGATAATCCTGCTAGTCATAGTTTACTTCGTGCTAGAAAAATTGGTTAACTCTCCTTGGGGAAGGGTTTTGAAGTCAATTAGAGAGGATGAAATTGTAACATCCGCTATGGGTAAAAATGTATTGAGTTACAAAATCCAATCTCTAGCTTTGGGTTCAGCAATAGCAGGACTCGCCGGTGCCCTCCTAGCATTTTATTACGGGTACATTAATCCACTCATTTTTGCTCCGATGCTGACATTTTATGCTTGGATAGCAGTCGTGCTTGGTGGTAGTGCGAATAACCTTGGTTCGATCCTTGGCACCATCATAATCTGGGGTTTTCTTCGAAACGGGACGAGGCTCATAACGGGGTATATACCATTAGGCTCAAAAGTAGCACCGTTAAGAATAATGTTTATTGGGATAATCCTCATGCTCTTAATGAGATTTAAACCCGAAGGAATCTTTGGGAACAAAGAGGAGTTATCTCTTTAGGAGGTTGCTATCGATGGCAATATTGGAAATAAACGGCGCCAAAAAATACTTTGGGGGGGTAAAGGCTGTAGATGATATATCTCTGGAACTCAAAAGTAGCGAGATAGCAGGTTTGGTTGGATCGAACGGAGCAGGAAAGACTACCCTATTTAACCTAATTAGTGGTTTCCTTCCTCTGGATTCGGGAGAAATAATCTTCAATGGAGAGAAAATTGACGACCTCTCTCCATACAAAATAATTCGTAAAGGAGTGGCTAGGACTTTCCAAATCACTAGAACCCTGTCGAGGATGTCCGTAATGGAAAATATGTTGCTTGGACCGAAAAATCAGACGGGCGAATCTTGGTGGAGGAGATTCCTCCAGGTTAAAGATGTTAGAGAAGAAGAGAAAAATCATGAAGAAAAAGCCAAATCAATACTAGAATTCTTTGAACTTTCTGAAATGAGAGATGAATACGCTGGCGCTCTATCAGGAGGACAGAAAAAACTTCTCGAACTTGCAAGAGCTTTAATGACCGATCCAGATTTAATCCTACTAGACGAACCCTTCGCTGGAGTGAATCCCACTCTCGAGAACAAACTTATTGATTATTTACAGGAGCTCCGGTCCGATGGACTAACATTTCTGTTAATAGAACACGATATGCCCTTAATCGACGAGCTATCCGATCATCTCTTCGTCATGAATGAAGGTAGGATTATAGCAAGAGGAAATTTAGATGACATCAAAGAGAACGAAAAAGTACAAAAAACTTACCTAGGGGAAGAAGTATGACACTCCTTCAGGCGGAAAATATAGTGGCCGGATATACGGAAATAGATATCCTTCACGGGGTCTCGATTGAACTAAACGAAGGGGAAATTGTCTCAATAGTGGGTCCTAACGGAGCCGGTAAATCTACCCTGTTTAGAGTGATTTTCGGATTACTTCAACCTAGAAAAGGAAAGGTAAATTTCAAAGAAGAAGATGTTACTTCCCTCGAAACCTTTGAAAGAGTAAAATTAGGACTTGGATACGTTCCTCAGGAGGAAAATGTGTTTCCTTCACTTACCGTATTGGAAAATCTTGAAATGGGAGGATACGTGAAAGAGAATATTCATGAAACAATCCCAAAAGTCTTCGATATTTTTCCCTCTATTGAAGGGAGGAAGGAGGAGAGAGCCAAAAATCTTTCCGGTGGAGAGAGACAAATGGTGGCGATAGGAAGGGCTCTGGTGCTTGATCCGGATGTTTTGCTCCTTGATGAACCCGGAGCGGCTTTGGCTCCTGATTTAAAAGACATGGTTTATGAAAAAATCAAAAGAATAAACGAAGCTGGAACCTCTCTTATGATAATCGAACAGAACGCAAAAAAAGCTTTAAAGAACTCCGACAGGGGTTACGTCCTAAAAATGGGCAAGAACGAATACGAGGGAACGGGAAAAGAACTACTAGAAGACAAAGATATTTTGGAGTTTTACTTGGGAGGATAACGCCATTTTTCGGGCTCCTCATTTAAGATTTCTGGAAAAATTTCCCTGAAAGTATAAAGCTCTGGAAACTTACGAAAGTATAACTTTCTAAATAAGAAGATAAAGGATAAAAAATAGGTAAGAAGAGATGGGCTAGGTTAGCTTCTTAAAGGGTTGCCTTTAACTTTTCACCATATGTTATGTTATTGTCGTCAAACTGCCATACACTGTAGTAACCAGCTTTTATGTCCCCCACGTTATCGAAGTTTAAATTGCTAGAAGCTCCTTGGTAATTTATCTCTTTTCCCTGTTCCAATAGATTAACAGCTTTCTCTAGATCCGACACTTCCTCTCCAGGGGGATTAGACACTGAAGCCATATGTTTTCTAATCTCAGAGCCTTTGTACACACCAGCTTCCTGTGCGGCTAGCGCTGCCACCGCAACGGCATCATATGTGTAAGAAGTATAAATACCCGGAGCAGATCCGTATGCCTCTTCATACTTCTCCTTGAAAGACTGATAACCCGATCCGGAAGGAGAAGGAGTTAAACCCTTCATGCCATCAACTATATATTCCCCTTCGGAAGTCTTGCCAGCCAAATCGGCAAGCGCAGTAGCTTCAAGTCCTTCCGACAGTAGCCAGTCGCTATCTTCCATTACTCCCATCTCATATGCTTGTTGGATAATCGTTCCTCCGTTCTTGTGGTAGCAACATAATACGATTACGTCCGGATTATTTTTCGCAACCTCACTAATCGTTGATTCAAATGTTGTAGTTCCCTTGTTGAACGCCTTTTCAGCCAGTATTTCGCCGCCGCTTTCTTCAAATTCACGGACAAAGACATCTTTGAATCCCTGGCCGTAGGCATTATTAACTACTAAAACGGATGCAGTTTCGTAGTTCTCTTCCGTTGCCAATCTCGACATGAGCGTAGCTTGGAGTTCATCGGAAAGACAGGTCCTATAGTAATATCCATTGTCGTCACAGTTAGAGAAGTATCTACTGGTGTTGGAGGGACCGATTTGAACCACTTGATTGGAAGAGGTTTTGCTAAGAATTGCTTTAGCAGAACCACTGCCAGCGGGGCCTACTATCACTTGAACATTATTGACATCAATCAGGGTAGAAACCACGTCCACCGATGCAGTGGGGGAGGTCTCAGTGTCCTTCAAAACCAAATTGACATTTTTACCTTCCAGTATCCCGCCAGCTTCGTTTATCTCCGTAGCCGCTATCTCGGCGCCATTAATCATCGGTTCTGAAATGAAAGAAAGGCCGCCCGTCTGAGGCATCATTAAACCCATGTTTACTTTTCCTTCACTGCCGGAACCGTCCGAAAATACGAAATATGCACCCGCAATTGCTACCACTGCAACTAAGACTCCGATGACCACTAAAAGTGTTCTCCGGTCTGAATCGCCACTATCGTCCACTAAATCACCTCCTATGTAGTTTGATTTGTATACAGCCCTATGAGTTAGTGGAACTATTAATAAAAATGTTAATTAAGTCGGATCTTTTCGAATTAAAATTAAAACATGAAAATCCACCGCAGACTCACGAGTGAGCTGACCCGTCAGTAGCAGAGACGAATTCTCTGGGCCGTCTTGCACAAGCTTTGTGCTTCTAAAACGCCAAATGTGGTGGGCCCGGAGGGATTTGAACCCTCGCCCTTCTCCTCGTGAAGGAGACGTCATAGCCACTAGACCACGGGCCCGGATTCATTACTAAATTATGAAAAACCTGATTCTTGATTAGGATTTTTTACTATTAATTTTTGCCTCAAATCCGATTCTTGAAGCGATGGTGAATCCTTTTTAGAGTCAATCTTGCATCGAGAACGTGAATACCAATTATTAAGTTGATTTTCTCTCAAAATATATCATTTATAAACAAACGTAAACAGACCTGATTATAACTCCGTTATAATAAAAATGAGTCAGGGAATATGTTTTCGAACAAAATTGTTTTGGTTTCGGTAACATTGGGTCTGAGTTTAGGAATTCTCGGATTTACTTTAATCGGTGGAGAGACAAAACGGAGCGAGAGACTAGTCACCGGTAGCGTTCCTCCGCTGGATAGAAATACGCCGAAGGACACGGGTACCGCAACTTTTGCACTAGGTTGCTTCTGGAGTCCCGATGCGAAGTTCGGTGCCCTACCCGGAGTGATATCCAGCAGAGTTGGGTATAGCGGAGGTCTCAAGGAATATCCCACCTACCTTAATCTCGGAAGGCACGCCGAAACGGTCCAGATCGAGTTCGACCCGACGGAAATCACCTACGAAGGACTCCTCGACATTTTTTGGGAAAGTCACGACCCCAGTACTTCTCGAGTGAGCCAGTACCGATCGATGATCTTTGTCCACAGTGAAAGGCAGGAAAAAGTGGCTAGAGAGTCCAAATCCGAAGAGGAAGCTGGCCGAGGAGAAAATCTTGTGACCGAGATAGCGAACTATAATAAATTCTATCCTGCCGAAAACTACCATCAAAAACATTTCCTCAGGCAGAACGAAAGGCTCATCAGAGCTTATAAATCGATATATCCCGGGGCGGAGGAATTGACGGAGTCGACCGCTGTTGCCAGGGTAAACGGATACATGGCCGGCTATGGAACGTTAGATAACTTGGAAGATCTTGAAGGGCTAGGATTGACCAACACCGGTAAAAAAATACTGGTCGATATTTGGGAACGTAAGTCCGGTTCCAGTTGTAGTGCCTGTATCTCTTCGGGTTCCTCTGGCCCCGAAAATGGGGACAACTCGGGATATTCTAGCGATGAGCTCAAGGAAATCCTCACTCCTCTACAGTACCACGTTACCCAGGAGAACGGAACCGAGAGGGCGTTTAACAATAAGTATTGGGACCACCACGAGAACGGCATTTACGTGGACGTAGTATCCGGAGAACCGCTCTTTAGCTCCGAGGACAAGTTCAGGTCGGGAACTGGGTGGCCAAGCTTCACCAGACCCATAAATCCGAGTAACATCGTCGAGGTAGAAAAAGAGGGCCTTGGAGGGACAGTTACGGAAGTCAGAAGCAAGCACGCGAATTCTCATCTAGGCCACGTTTTCGAGGACGGGCCGGAACCGACTGGAAAGCGTTACTGTATAAACTCCGCCGCTCTAAGGTTCGTTCCCCTGGAAAATCTCGAGAGGGAAGGCTACGGTGAGTACCTCCATCTTTTCGGTGAAGACGGGACGTAGAAACGATCACTTTCAAACATCTATTAAATCTCTAAACCTAAATCCTAAAAGACCTAGATGTCATCGTCCGAGGAATTGGGGTTGTCGGAATGAAAGGTAGATATTGGACGCTATTGGGCATTCTTCTGGGGGCGGCAGTCGTGTCGGTTCCCTACCTACTGATAAGGGACGTGACTAGCTATTGGGCGAACTACCTTTACTGGACTCTGTTGACCCTGGTGGTTCTGGTCATCGGGATCTGGAAGGTCAGGAAATGGGGTGATTAGTTGAAGCCGATATACATCTACTCCGCCGTAGCCGTCTGGGCCGTAATAGGGATTGGGATAGCGCACTTGGCTAGGAAAAAAATGGGCAAGGGTCTGCCGGAGTTCTTTATAGAGAACAGAAAGGTCGGAGGTTTCATATCGGGCATGACCTACAGCGCGACCACCTACAGCGCCTTCATGATGGTGGGATTGGTCGGGCTCGTGTATTCTTCGGGCGTTTCCGCGCTCGGATTCGAGCTTACTTATCTGATTTTCACCGTCTTCCTATTGTACATATTCGCCCCGAGATTTTGGGTGGCCGGAAGGGAGTATGATTTTATAACTCCGCCGGATCTCCTGGAATCGCGCTACGAAAACAAATATGTAGGAGTTATCGCGACGATAGTTGCCCTGACCATGCTGATCCCGTACGCCTCAATCCAGCTGATGGGTTCGGGACTTCTCTTTCAAGGTATGACGGGCGGGACAATCCCGTTCATAGTTGGGGTCGTTGTTATGGCCCTTTTCAGCGGAGTGACGGCCCTCTGGGCAGGTTTCAAGTCGGTATCTTGGACCGACGCCTTTCAGGCTATGACTATGCTCGTCACGAGCATTTTGTTACTTCTTTACGTGATCTATGCTTTCTTCGGATCGCCCGGTCAGTTCTTCTCGGAGATAGTGACTGAAACCCCAGATCTCTTAAAAATTAACTGGGACTTCCAGAGATTTATCGGTTTAACGCTCCCCTGGGCTTTCTTTGCGCTCAGCAATCCGCAAGTTTCGCAGAGGATGTTCGTCTCAAAGGATATATCCAGCTTAAAGAGGATGATAATTTACTTCTCAATCTTTGGCCTCGTTTATACTATAATAACGACCCTGTTGGGAATCTCCGTGGCCAATCAGATCCCGAACCTCGCAAATGCCGACAATGCAATGCCCAGCCTCTTGGCGAACGTGCCGACGGGTCTGGCGCTGGTGGTTTTCGTAGGGATATTCGCGGCCGCAACCTCGACATTGGGATCGATAGTTCTAACCCTGAGTTCGATGGGCGTAGTCAACATTTTGAACAATCTCAATCCCGACATCACTGAGAAACAACAGTCATTTGTCGGAAAGGCCATGATACCCGTTCTTATAATAATATGTGTGCTTTTTGCCAGCTTGAGAATCAACCTAATCGGAGTCCTGTCGAGTATGGCTTCCGGGGGACTCTTCGTATCCGTCCCGGCATTCATAGGGGCCTTCTTCTGGCGGAGAGGTACCGCTCAGGGAGCGATCTGCAGTATGTCCGTGGCGGGTGTAATAACCGCCGTACTCTATATCTCTGGCTGGAAACCCCTCGGTGTTTGGCCGTCAGTCTGGGGATTTATAGTCTCCATAACGCTTTTCATCACGGTTAGCCTCGCGACGGAGAAGCCCTCAAAGGCAGACGAATTCATAGATTATATCGAGAAAAAGATGGATGATTACAATTTTTGATCTCGATAAAAAAAATGGAAAAGCCCTTTTACTGAAGAATTGAAAAAGTATTACGGCTGGACCGAGGTGAGAAGCTTGCCCAAGTGCAACGTATGTGGGGGTCGTGCCTCATTCTTTGTCCATGGTAAATGGTGGTGCGAAAAGCACCACAACATGGCAGATAACCATCTTAAAACGAGGGAGGAACCTTCCTCCGAGAAAAAAGAGGATATAGGTATCGATCTTGATTTTGGATTAAAAAAATTGTACAAATCCAAGTCGTCGGGCCAGAAATACGGCTTCAAATGATAAGGAATTTCCCGTGACCTAGTCTGTACCTCACTGAACTCGAACACGGAATCGGCCCGCTATATCCCGTGAAAGGGAAAATTCTTCAATTTAATATTTTTAGAAATCAGTGTAGAACAATATATCCCTCGTGATCCGAAGGGTGAAATAATAAGGAATATCCGAGATAAAACCATATTGCCGGCGAGCCGGTGGATGACTCTCGGGGTTCTCCTGAGGAAACACCGCCCATCGCGTGAGGACCGCAGGGTCGAAACGACCCCGGCCGAGAGGTCGGACCCTGGAACAGAAACGAAACCAGTTAGGCCCTAGGCGATGACGCTGAAAAAAGCTAAGATCGGCCTGACTAGGATGGAACGGCCAATCTGCGGGATGAGAGGGCAAGAAAGCCGCCAATGAGGACCTCACCCTAGGCGGGTGGTGGCCCGCTGAGCTAAATGTCATCAAGAACAGAAGGTGGGTTACGGCCGGCACGCCGGCACTTCAACATTTAATCGCATCTATCAACGGTTCGATATTTTCAGAATCGGTGCCTGACCTTTCGAGCAACGTCCCGGTTACTATGATATCAGCTCCGGCCTCGACCCTTTCAGCTGCCAGTTCGGGACTCCTTATCCCGCCCCCAACAACCAATCTCGAATCCACAGATTCACGGACGGATTTGACCATCCGCGGGGGAACGGGATTTTCCGCACCGGACCCCGCTTCCAAGTAAACAGTGCTCATTCCAAAATATTGTGAGGCTAGGGAGTAAGCGACCGCCGATTCCACATCGTCGCGTTCTATCAAATCTGCCTTTCCTACCTTACCCACGGTTCCACCGGGTTCCACTATCAGGTAGGCCATCGAGATCGGCTCGATGCCAAATTTCTTCACGAAAGGAGCTCCTTTTTTCTGAGCCCCGATGAGGTAATGGGGATCACTGGAGTTGAGAAGACTCATAAAGAAAATCGCGTCTGCACCCTTGCTCACACCACCTTCACTTCCTGGAAAAAGTATGGTAGGCAAGTCAGTTTGCTTTTTTACCTCCTTGACGGTATGGTTCAAAAGCTTTCCTGCGGCGCTGGTGGAACCACCTACCATGATTCCGTCGGTTCCTCCATCCTCCGCGGCAGAAGCCATCTCTCCGGCCCTTTCGGGGCTTTGTTCGTCTGGGTCTATCAAGCTGAGATGAACGGCACTCTCTTTCGAAATCTTATCGTCAATATATTCGCGAACCTTCATCCGCGAGGCTCCTTTGATTTTTTCCTTAATCTGTCGTATCCGCACTTTCGGCAGTTTGTCGCGTTTACCGGATTCCTGGCGTTGCATCTCATGCAAATCTTTTTCGCAAACAACCTGTCTTCCGCTTCTTTAAATCTCGCCATTGATTTCACCAATATTCTTTCGTTCTTGATATGGCTAGGGGTATTTTATCTTTTACGTCCGTTGCAGTGAATTGATATCCCTTCTCCTCCTCGCAAATGTCGCCGGACAGCCCGTTCAGAAACACTCCGGCGGAAGCCGCCCAGAACGGTTCTGCACCCTGAGAAAGAAATGCTCCCGTTACCCCCGCCAGCACATCACCGGTTCCACCGACAGTCATTCCGGGGTTGCCGGTGTCGTTAAATACTGTCCTTCCACCACTATCGGCGCAGATATCGATGTGGCCCTTGAGTATGATGGTACTATCTATATCGCGAGAGACCTCTGAGACAACTTCGGCCTTGTTCTCGTAATCATCGGGTAGATCGGATTCATATAGGTACCTAAATTCTCCTGAGTGGGGCGTAACCACGGTCTTTAGCTCTCTAAGAAGATCCGGCTGTTCGGATGCTATCTTTAAGCCGTCAGCGTCCAGTAGCACGGGCAGTTCAGGATGATCTTCCGCAATCTCCCGCAGCAAATCAAAAATCGCCTCTGTCGTCTCGCCGGAAGTTCCCAAACCGGGACCTATGATAACCGAGCCCACGTTTTCTAAGGATTCGGTTACCACGGGAACTGCTTCGGGCATGAAATTATCGCCTGGAAGTCTTCGAGTGATGAGATCGGGAGAAAACGAGTTTATTATGTCGGCGGTATTTGATGGAGCAGCGACCGTAGCGAGATCGACCCCAGTGTTTAGAGAGGCCAATCCCGTTAGAGCCGGAGCACCAGCGTATTGAGATCCCCCACCTATCACGAGCACGCGTCCATTCTGACCCTTGTGTGAACCAGTTTCTCTAGGAGGCATTGCAAGGATGAGATCTCCGGGACCGGATCTCTTTTCGGCGGAAGAGGGAATTCCAATGTCAGCAGTAACGATCTCTCCCGTGTACCTGTCATCCGCCATTTCTAGTCCGGGCTTTAGATCGTGAAAAGTGACCGTCAAATCACATTCAACGGCGGGTTCATAGGCCTCCCCGGTTCCCGGATCCACCCCAGTTGGAATATCGACGGCAACTTTGTAACCATCAGATTCGTTAATAAAGCCGATAGCTGATGCAACGGGTTCTCTTGGGGCGCCACTTACGCCGGTCCCCAACAGGGCATCGATTACGACCTCAGCGTTTAGGTCAAGATTTTCAATTTCCTTTGAGTCTCTTATCACCCTAAAGGAGATGTCCTCCTCCATGTCGGTCAAAACTTTCCAATTATTCTCGGCTTCCCCCGATGAAATGTTTCTCGGTCTTCCTATCAGAACTAGCGTGACGTCGATTCCTCTGTTTACCAATCGTCTTGCGGCGACAAATCCATCGCCCCCGTTGTTACCGGTCCCGGCAAATATAGCGGCACTCTCTTCTGGTGTCCAATGTTTCCAAATTTCCTCGACCACCTTAGCCCCCGCATTCTCCATTAGGTGAGGCCGGGTAACGCCGCGCCATTCAGAGTTGGCTTCAAGCGCAGCCATACGCTCCAGAGAAACCATTTTACCAAATTATGAAAGGTATTTCAAGCTTTATTAAAACCTCTGGGAAATCAACCCATCAAAAATCCGAAAATGGTTTATAAAGGTAATTAGTGAATAATTCTGTTACTGGAGTGATAGAATGCCCGAGAAACCCGAATGGGCGAAGAAGTGGCCAAAAGTGGAAGGAACTATTCCAGGGCCCAGATCGCAGGAGATAATCGAGAGAGATCATAAAATCCTTTCTCCCTCGTATACTCGTTCCGAACCCCTCGTCGGCGATGAGGGGTGGGGACCTTACATCCGGGATCCGGATGACAACGTCTTCTTGGACCTATCCTCCGGCATGTTCGTTCAAAACTACGGTTACTCCAATCCCTACATAACCGAGAATGTCAAGGATACCTTGGACAAGCTCACTCATTTCGCTGGCACTCACTATTATCACGAACTACAACTCGACCTCGCTGAAAGACTCGTTGAAATTACTCCCGGGGACGATCCCAAAAAGGTCCTTTTCGCCAATTCCGGAGCCGAATCCGTGGAGGCTGCTTTTAAGCTAGTACGGTGGCACACTCGTAGGCCTCGAATGATTTCTTACAGGGGGGGTTTCCACGGAAGAACCTACGGTGCCCAGAGCCTCTCCTCCGGCAAGGCACAACATAGAAAATACTTCGCCCCCATGGTGCCCGGTGTCAGTTTCATGCCATTTCCCTACTGTTACAGGTGTCCATTCAACGAGTCTTATCCCGATTGCGACTTCGGATGTATAGAGTACATTCGTGAGTCCCTCCGGAAGGATGTCCCCCCTGAGGAGGTGGGAGCAGTTATAACCGAACCTATCCAGGGCAATTCTGGATACATTACCCCTCCGCCGGAGTACTTTCCGATGGTTAAAGAAATATGCGAGGAGCACGACTGGCTGTTTATATCTGACGAGGTGCAGGCCGGCCTAGGCAGAACCGGCAAGATGTTCGCTATCGAACACTGGGACGTCGAACCGGACATAACATGCGTAGCGAAGGCACTATCCGGCGGAACCGTTCCCATGGGTGCGATCATTGCAAGGGAGGAAATAATGGACTGGGAACCCGATTCTCACGCTAGCACTTTTGGGGGAAATATCCTCGGTAGCTCCGCTTCCCTTGCGGGCTTAGACCTGCTGGAAAAGGAGAATTTGGTTGAAAAGGCGGAGGAAAAAGGGAAACTCCTCGAGAGTAGGCTTGAGGAAATGAAAGAAGATCACCCATTGATCGGCGAGGTAAGGGGTAAAGGCCTCCTTAGGGCCATTGAATTAGTCAAAGACCGGGAAACCAAGGAACGGGCCACTGAGGAAAGAAACCAACTGATCGAGGAATGCCTTAATAGGGGCGTGATTATCTTCGAGGGTGGTTCGTCGTCGATTAGGTTCGCTCCACCTCTAATTATAGAAAAAGAAGAGTTAACTGATGGTTTGGACATTATCGATGAGGCTTTCGCTGAGGTCGAGGGATAATGCTCAAACCCCATCTCGACGTTAATAGAGACGGGGAGCTTTTGATCGGTGGCTTGAGCACCGTTGAAATAGCCGATCGCTTTGGAACTCCACTTTTTGTTACTGACGAGGAAAGGATACGAGGGAAATATCGGAGGTTTTACAAGGCTTTTTCCGATTTTTGGGACGACCTCCAAGTCATGTACGCCTATAAGGCAAATTCAAATCTTGCAGTATGCAAAGCACTACAGGACGAGGGCTGTGGGGCCGACGTGGCCTCCCTCTGCGAACTTAAAATTGCTCTAGAAACCGGACTTGAAGGCAAAAAAATAACGTTTAACGGAAATAACAAATCAAGAGAAGAAATAGAACTTGGGATCAAAAACGGAGTCTTGTTTAATGTCGACAATTTCCGCGAACTGGAGATAATAGAGGAACTGGCCACCGAGATGGATGAGGAAGCCAGGATAGGATTTAGAGTAAACCCCAACGTAGAAGCTCCAACACATCCGCACATCTCAACTGGGCTGAGAAAGGGTAAATTTGGAATCGACGTTCAAAGTGGAAAGGCCTTGAAAGCGTACGAAAAAGCAAGCGAAATGAGAAACCTCAAAGTCGAAAGCATTCACTCCCACATCGGTTCTCAAATCTTAGATCCGGATCCTTTCATGGAGCAAGCTAGGAAAGTGATGGAAATACGGGAAGAAGTAGAAAGGGAAACCGGAGTAGAATTGGAAACTATCAACCTGGGTGGTGGCCTTGGCATTCCCTATAAATCCGATGAGGAGGAGCTTCCCCCCGAAGTTTTGGCCGCCAAAATTACTTCCACCATAGAGGAAAGGTTAAGTTCCCAAAACCTTTCTGAACCGAATCTTATTCTCGAACCCGGTAGATTTCTCGTCGCGGACTCGACTCTGCTGCTAGGTAGGGTTGGACACGTAAAGAAAAAAGAAGAATCAGCTGACTGGATATCCATCGACGGAGGGATGAACGTTTTAATAAGACCTTCCCTTTACGGATCGTATCACCACATAGAGCTCGCGAATAAGATGAACGATGAAAAGAACAGGACTTACAACATCGCTGGACCTCTCTGTGAGTCCGGGGACTATCTCGGCAAGGGAAGAAGTTTGCCCCCCGCCGGTAGAGGAGATTTAATCGCGGTTTACGACGTGGGCGCATACGGAATTTCAATGGCAAACCAGTACAACGCCAAACCCAGGCCTGGAATGGTGACGATTAAATCGAGCAAGATTGAAATGGTGAGAAAAGGGGAAAAATGTGAGTATGTCATCAGACTTGATAGAATTCCGACTTGGTTAAAGTGAGAAGAATCGTAGCAAAATTCGGCGGCACTAGCCTTGAGAATGGAAAACTAGTGAGAAGGGCAGCCAAGTCAGTGAAAAAGGAACTTGATAAAGGAGATACTCAAATCGCCGTCGTGGTTTCCGCCATGGGGGGGACAACGGATACGCTAATCAATACCGCTAAGGAAGGGACCAACGGAGATATTTCCCGTCGAGACCTTGATTCAATAATGGCGATGGGTGAAAAAATAAGCGCCAAAGTCTTCGCATCCACTTTACGGTCTCTGGGTGTCGAGGCCAAGCCGATAACCACTGAAGATTCAGAATGGCCGATCATAACGGATACGATAGCCGGAGACGCCACTCCTAATCTCGAGAGGACGGAAGAAATTGCCAAAAGCAAGATTAAACCACTGATGGAGAACGGCGTCGTTCCAGTGATTTCCGGGTTCATCGGCAGGGACGAAAACGGGACAGTTACCACCCTCGGGAGAGGGGGTAGCGACATCACCGCTTTTCTGATGGGAAAATGCCTCGATGCGACAGACGTCATCCTTGTAACAGATGCCCAGGGGGTCATGACAGCCGATCCTAGAAAAATAGCCGATGCGGAATTATTAGACCATGTCAACGCTGAGGAGCTGTGCGACCTCGCCAGATACGGTTCGAAAATAGTAAAACACAACGCCCTGAAGTACAAGGACCCCGACATAAACGCAAAAGTTATACATTTTCAACATGGAAATCTTTCCGCAGAGGGGACGATTATTAAAGATTCATTGCCCGAAACCGGAAAAGCAAACGCTCATCTTTACCCCAAGCCCTTGTCCATGCTGACGGTCGTCGGCGAGGGAATGCAGGACACTCCAGGTATCTTGGTGAATGCTATTAATCCGTTGAGCGAATCCGAGATCAATATATTTGGAGTTTCTATCGGTCCTCGCTCATTTTCTGTCTACGTTACTGAAGAGGAATCCAAAAAAGCGTTAGAAATACTCCATGATGCGGTTCAGGAGAGCGAAGTCATGAAATCGACGACAAGCGAAGCTGGAATTGCTATGATCGTGACTGAAAGCGAGGAGTTTATCGATACCCCCGGAATAATATCCAAATTGTCGGATCCTCTCGCGGAGGAGGGCATAAATGTTGCGGAGATCTATTCTAGTCAGGCTTCAATCAGCTTTTTCGTTAACTGGGAGGACAGAGAAGAGGCATTCGAACTTCTTAAAGGTAGCATAAGGGAGGTGACTTAACTTGAAATTTGAGGGAGCTTTCACGGCTCAGATTACTCCGTTTACAGAAGAGGGGGAAATCGACGAAGAGGGTTATCGACGCAACATAAGATCCCAGATAGAAGGTGGAATAGACGGCCTTTTGCCCGTTGGAACGACTGGAGAGTGCGCCACTTTATCCCACGAGGAACATGAACGAGTAGTAGAGATAGCTGTAGACGAAGCCTCGGGAGAAGTTCCCGTTATGGCTGGTACCGGGAGCAACAATACGAAGGAAGCCCTGAAACTGACCAAACATGCTGCTGAAGTTGGAGCTGATGCGGCGATGCTGGTTGGACCGTACTATAATAAGCCAACTCAAAGGGGACTCTACGAACACTATAAAAAATTGGCAGAAGAAGTGGATATTCCTCAAGTGATTTATAACATTCCGTCGAGAACCGGGAAAAACATTGAGGCTGAAACTATCATTAAACTCTCTCAAATCGATAATATCATCGGAATCAAGGAAGCAAGTGGGGACCTAAAACAGGTTATGGACATTGCTAAAAAATCGAGCGATGACTTCAATATCATGTCAGGGGATGACAGACTTGCTCTACCTATTCTGAGCCTGGGCGGAACTGGAGTCGTTTCGGTGGCCTCCAACTTGGTCCCGGGTAAAATATCAAAATTAGTCAGTTCCTATCTCGACGGCGATGTCAAAACATCAAGGGAGCTCCATTATGAACTCCTGCCCCTATTCAAAGCCCTATTTTTGGAAACTAATCCCGGACCAGTGAAAGCTGCTATGGAAATTCTGGGTAATCCGTCAGGTACTCCAAGACCTCCTTTGGTGGAAGCTGGCGAGGATACCAAAGAACGCTTGCGAGAAGTCCTCTCCGATTTGGGTCTGGCTTAAATAGTATTTTCGATAATCCAGCTCGAGAACTTTTTAGTTAGAACTTCGAATCATAATTTAGAGGGGTTGATACTATAGATGTAGGTATCTGTGGTTCATGCGGGAGAATGGGTAGGCTCATAATTGAATCCATTTCGGAAACCGACGATATGGAACTAGTCGTCGCCATTGACGAGCCAAATACTGAAGACGCGGGGAGAGATGCCGGTCTCTTGGCCGGGATCGAAGAACTTGGAGTGAAAATAACCGGGGGCGAGAAGTTAAAAAATACTCTCAAGAAAAGCGATCCCGACGTACTGATCGATTTTACGGTTGCTGGCGCTGCTGTTGAAAACGTTAAAACCGCGGCGAGTCTGGGTATACCGGTAGTTGTCGGTACCACCGGATTTTCCGACGACCAGTGGGAAGAGATGGTCGGAGCAATTGAAGAAAATGGTATCCCCGCAGTGATAGCTTCGAACATGTCGCTCGGAGTGAACATGTTCTACAAATTGGTCGAAGAGGTGGCCGAGAAGCTGAGCGATTACGATATGGAACTCGTTGAAACTCACCATAACAAGAAAGTCGATGCACCCAGCGGCACTGCTCTGACGGCCGCGAGGCTCGCTGCAGAAGCCTCCGGCAAAGACTTCGAAGAGGTCGCCAGATACGGTAGACCGAAGGGAGAAATTGGTGAGAGATCGGAAAATGAAATTGGAATCCATTCGATCAGGGCGGGAAATATCACTGGAGATCATAAATTTATCTTCGCAGGACCTAACGAGAGATTGGAGTTAACTCACAAAGCCCAGAACAGGCAGGCTTTTGTTGACGGCGTGTTAAGAGCGGTCAGATACATTCATGAAAACGGCGAGCCTGGGGAAGTCATGGGGATGAAAGACATCCTATTCGGCGAGTGAGCAGTTTAACTAACCGGTCCTGTTCTGCTCTCTTTTCCAATTTTTTTGAATCTCGGCGGCGATCTCCCCATCCTCAATGACGAAGGGACCTGTGTATCCGCAGTTCTTGCACACATATATCGTTCCAGCCCGACCGCCTACAAAATAGTAAAGCCTAGAGGAGCCACAATCGGGACAGTGAATCTCCCCTCTTGGCTCCTTGGATTCTTTTTTTACCATTTCATCAAATTTTTCGAATTTTTCTTCCATATCCTTCAATCAAATCACGATATGCGAAAACTGTTACAATATAATTGTGTATACCAGAATTGTTAACTGTTCAACAATTCAGCAGTTTTATTAATGACAAAAAAATAAATGAATCAAGAATTAATTCGGGGTGAACAAAATGGAAAAAATATCGGTCGGGGTTTTAGGCGCCACCGGGATGGTTGGTCAAAGGTTCATACTATCTTTGATTGACAATCCTTGGTTTGAGCTTGAAGCCTTAACTGCCTCTAAAAATTCCGCCGGGAAGAAATACAGTCAGGCGGCAAAGTGGTATCTTTACCCTCCGATGCCGGACGAGGTAAAGGACATTGAAGTCAAACCCACGAATATAGAATCCGTCGAGGGTCTTGATCTCGTTTTTTCGGCACTTCCTTCGGGCGTTGCCGATGAGGTTGAGCCGAAAATGGCGGAAGCGGGACTGATGGTTGCATCGAACGCGAGTTCCTACCGAATGGAATCGGACGTTCCTTTAATGATTCCCGAAATTAATCCCGATCACTTGAACCTTCTGGAGAAACAGAGGGACCAGCGAGGTTGGGATGGAGCTATAGTTACAAATCCCAACTGTACTACAATCATATTGTTGTTAGCTCTCCATCCCCTGATAGAAAAATACGGCGTGGATAGAACCTTCGTTTCGACCATGCAGGCTCTTTCCGGAGCGGGCTACGGTGGAGTAAAATCCATGGAGATAGAGGACAATCTGATCCCCCACATCCCCAAAGAGGAATGGAAGACCGAAAACGAACCACTAAAAATTCTAGGTGAATACAAATCCGGAAGCATAGAAAAAGCCGAGATAGATATAAGCGCTAGCTGCAACCGCGTTCCCGTTCTAGATGGTCATACAGAGTCCATTTTTTTGAAGCTGGGATCGGACGCCACAATAGATGAGGTAAAGAAAACCATGAGCGAGTACCAGTCCGAGCCTCAAGAACTTGAACTTCCAACGGCACCGGAATATCCCGTGATAGTTCGAGACGAACCTGACCAGCCTCAACCTAGAACTGCACGCCATGCTGGAAGCGTTCCCGGAATGGCGGTCGAAGTTGGGAGAATAAGAGAAGATCCGACTCTAGATAACGGAGTTAGGTTCCTTATATCGGGAAACAATGCCATTAGAGGAGCTGCTGGCGCATCCGTCCTCAACGCCGAGTTGATGAAAGCAAAGAACCTGCTCTAAACCATTTTAGGCGTTTCTAATTTTTCTTTTAATTTTTCTTTTCCAGTCCATAGGGTCAACAAAGTAAAAATGGTAGCGGGGGCTGGAGTTGAACCAGCGACCTCCGGGTTATGAGCCCGGCGGGCACTCCAGACTGCCCTACC
>CAZEBR010000031.1:0-1615 GCA_964510375.1 Hadarchaeota archaeon (SeqCode)
CAAGGTACCGATCCTAGGGCCGGTATGGAGACAACGGCCGAAACTCCTGCCAAGGGCTCCGGCCAAACGAGGGTCCGGAGATATAAGGGTAGGAGGTATCGCGCTGCCGGCAGGGGTGCTTGGGCGCCTTTCACTCCGGGGGGCAGAAGGGCCCATCCTCCGAAGTCGGAGGAGGATCGGAGCGAAGGAATAAATAAGAAGGAGAAAAGCCTCGCAATTCGTTCTGCCATTTCCGCTACCAAGGATCTGGAATCAGTTTCGGAACGCGGTCATAGGGTGGACGGAATCGAATCGTTGCCGTTAGTGGTCGACGATGAGTTTGAGGAGCTAAAGAAGACCCGAGAGGTAAAGGATGTTATGGAAGAGCTCGGTGCTTGGGAGGACGTGAAACGGGTCAAAGAAGGCCGCAATGTCAGGGCGGGCAAAGGAAAATCGAGGGGTAGAAAATACAAGAAAAAGGTCGGTCCTCTCCTGGTTGTGGGCGAGGACAAAGGGATTTCCCGCGCTTCGAGGAATATTCCGGGTGTCGATGTTACTTTGGCCGATGATATTGACACGGAGATGTTGGCTCCGGGTGGAACTCCGGGCCGATTGACGATTTGGACCGAGTCCGCGGTCGAAAAGATAGGAAGGAGGTTTTCGAGTTGAAGAGTCCACATGATGTAATAGTCCATCCGATGATCACTGAAAAGATTGTGAGACAGATAGAGGAAGAGAACAAGCTGGTCTTCGTGGTTTCCACCGACTCGAATAAAAGGGAGATAAAGAACGCCGTAGAGGAACTATTCGACGTGGAAGTGGATGGTATTAATACTCACATCACCCCAAGCGCTGAAAAGCGTGCCTTTGTTAAACTATCACCCGAATATAATGCTGATGAAATAGCAGCCAGATTAGGAGTGTTCTAAAATGGGAAAGAGAACTAGATCGCAGAGGATTGGCAGAGGAAGTCCCACTTACAGGGCTAGATCAAATAAGGTAAAGGGTAAAGTAGACCTACCCCCATCATCCGACGAGGGTAGCGTAGTAGGCAAAGTAGTGGACATACTTCACGATCCGGCCAGAACTGCGCCGGTAGCTAGAATTAGGTACTCTAACGGGGAGGAGAGACTGGTTTTGGCTCCAGAGGGCATACAAGTCGGCGAGGAACTCGAATGCGGTATATCCGCCGATATAAAGCCCGGTAATACTTTACCATTGGGCGAAATTCCGGAGGGTGCTCCCGTCCACAATGTCGAATCAAAGCCCGGCAAGGGTGGGGAATTCGCAAGGGCGTCCGGCACGAGTGCGACTCTACTAGCGCATGACGTGGGACAAGTCATGGTTCAGATGCCTTCGGGAGAGATAAGGTCCTTCGATCCCAAGTGCAGGGCTACGATAGGTGTCGTGGCCGGTGGCGGTCGCAAGGAAAAACCCTACGTTAAGGCCGGCAATAAATATCACGCTAAAAAAGCTAGAGGCAAGATTTATCCCAGAGTATCCGGCGTTGCAATGAATGCCGTGGACCATCCTTTCGGTAGCGGACGAGGCAGGCATGCCGGTAGGCCGAGAACGGTCAGTAGGAACTCGCCTCCGGGACAGAAAATCGGCTTGATAAGTGCAAGAAAAACTGGAA
>CAZEBR010000031.1:1625-6270 GCA_964510375.1 Hadarchaeota archaeon (SeqCode)
TATGGCTCAGGATTTTAATTATCGTGGTTACAGCATAGATGAACTAAAAGACATGACTTTGGAGGATTTTGCAGATCTACTTCCATCCAAGAAAAGGAGGGTGATCAAGAGGGGACTTACGACCCGACAAAAGAAGCTCTTGGAGAGGGTCAGGGAAGTACAGCAAAAGGAAAACCCCGAGGAAGAGTTTATTCGAACCCATTGCAGGGACATGGTAATTCTCCCCGAAATGGTCGGTTTGAGGTTTGGGGTTTATGACGGTGAGGACTTTGCCACCGTGGAGGTCGAACCCGAAATGGTTGGGCATAGACTGGGGGAATTTGCCCTGACCAGAAAGAAGGTAGAACACAGCACCCCTGGTATAGGTGCTACTAGGAGTTCGTTATACGTTCCACTGAAGTGATACTATGCCAGATCATGATTATTCTGTCGATGTTGATGATGTAGAATGCGCGAAGGCTTACGGAAAGGAGCTTCACATTTCTCCGAAGGACTCCGTGGAAATTTGTAAGGAGATAAAGGGGATGCGTTTGGATGATGCTCGAGACTACCTCGAAGCAGTGATAAACAAGGAGAAGTCCGTTCCTTACAAACGTCACGATAAGAAGAGGGCTCACAGAAAGGGCGAGGGAGGCGATGCCGGCGGTTATCCCGTGAAGGCGGCCAAGGGTATTTTGGAAGTGTTGGAAAATGTGGAGGCGAATGCCGAGTACAAGGGGTTGACGTACGAAAAATTGAGGATAATACACGTGAGCGCGAAGAAAGGGATGGAGTTCCAAGGGATGCAACCAAGGGCCTTTGGAAGAGCTTCACCTTCAAATCGCCCCACGACGAATTTAGAGATGGTTGTTAAGGAGGGATAATGATGTCAATGGAAGATATGTTTGTCGAGAAAAGTTTGGACCGAGCCAGGTTGGAGGAATTCCTTGAGAACGAACTGGAGGAGGCAGGCTACGGAGGAGTGGATATCCGGAGAACTCCGAGGGGTACCAGAGTTACTCTGTATGTCGAGAGGCCCGGAGTGGTTATAGGCCGCGGTGGTCAAAATGTTCAGGAATTGACGGACACCTTGGCTTCTGATTACGATCTGGAAAACCCTCAGGTGGAGGTCAACGAGATTGAAGTGCCGGAGTTTAACGCTTCTATAATGGCCAATAGGGTGGCTTTCTTGCTTACCAGGGGCTCTTACTTCCGCAGGGTGGGACACGGGACTTTGAAGAGAATTATGGAAGCTGGTGCCCGAGGAGCAGAAATCGTTATTTCCGGCAAGCTCACCGGTGACTTTGCAAGGGAGGAAAGATTTTATGATGGTTATCTTAAGAAGGCTGGAGAGTCCGCCTCCGAGCATGTAAGCACCGGCCAAGCCGTTGCCGAGCTTCCTGCGGGAACTGTGGGAGTGAAAGTTCGAATCATGCCGCCTGATGTAAAGCTTCCCGATGAGATAGAGATCAAAGAGCCCGAAGAAATGGAGGAGGCAGAGTTCGAAGACTTGCACGAAACTGAAGGTGAAGAAGGTATGGAAACAGAGGAAGAATCATTAAAAAGAAAGGACGAAGAAAAACAAGAAAATGAAGGAGAGTAGGTGAGCAAAAGTGGCTATACTTAAACCTAATGAGATTCGGGATATGAATATCGAGGAGATGGAGGCCGAGCTGGCCGAACTCAGATCGGAACTCGCTAGAGAAAGGGCCGTGGCTACGGCTGGGGGAGCCCTTGAAAATCCGGGTAGAGTGGGAGAGCTTAAACGCACCATCGCTAGGGTTTTAACGATCATGAACGAGACTCGAAAGAGAAGAGAGGAGCAAGGAGGTACATAGGTAACTAATGCCGGAGATATGCCCGACTTGCGGGCTTCCTAAGGAGATATGTGCTTGCGAGGAGATAGCTCAGGAACAACAGAAAATAAAAGTGTATTCCCAGGAGAGAACTTTCGGAAAATACGTTACTATAATAGAGGGATTGGACGAAGAAAAGGTGGATCTTGAGGACGTTGCGAGCAATTTGAAGAAAAGTCTCGCTTGCGGCGGGACCGTCAAGGAAGGTAGAATTGAACTCCAGGGAGACCACAAGTCAAGGCTGGAGGATATGTTAGTGGAAATGGGATTTTCCTCCGACATGATAGAGTTGGAGTAGGGTCCCCTTGCCCATAACGAGAGAGAACATCCTTCAGCACGAGCTGATCGGATTAGAAGCCGAAGTAGTCGGGAGCAGTAATTCCGACTTGAAGGGCAAAAAGGGAAGGATAGTAAACGAAACTAAGAACACGCTGACGATTGAAGAGGGTGAAGACCTAAAAGTCCTCCCGAAAAAGGAAATTTCGCTCCTAGTAACCCTCCCAGAAGGAGAAAATGTAAAAGTGGAGGGAAAAAAACTAGTAGCTCGGCCTGAAGACCGAGTGAAAAAGTTCAGGTGAAACGAATGATCGATCCGAAAATAGAAGAACCAGAAGAAGAATGTGCGGACAAAAATTGCCCGTTCCATGGCAATCTTTCGGTTAGAGGCCAGATTCTTGAAGGAGATGTGGTCAGCGACAAGATGGAAAATACCGTAATAATCGAGAGAGAATATGCCGAGAAAATTCCAAAGTTTGAGCGTTCGGAGAGACGATCCTCCAGAATTTTTGCTCATAATCCGCCCTGTGTTAATGCTGTAGAAGGGGACAGAGTAAAAATCGCCGAATGCCGGAAGCTGAGCAAGCAGAAATCGTTTGTCGTTTTGGAGAAGGGGGTAAAATAAAATGCCGAAAAAATCAGCCGGAAAGGCGGCTTTGAACGTTCCCACCAAAGCCCTCTCTCAAGGTGCCCGGTTGGAGTGCACGGATAATACCGGAGCCAAGGAATTAGGAATCGTCTCGGTGATCGGTTACAAGGGCACGCGTAGAAGAATGGCAAAGGCAGGGGTGGGGGATATGTTCGTGGCGTCGGTCAAGAAGGGAAAGCCGGAACTGAGAAAACAAATCGTTCACGGTGTCGTAGTCAGGCAGAGAAAAGAATACAAAAGAATGAACGGTATGAGGGTAAAATTTGAAGACAATGCTGCCGTCCTTGTGAGTCCCGAAGGGGAACCTCAAGGGTCCGAGATTAGAGGCCCACTTGCGAGGGAGGCTGCGGAGAGATGGCCCCAGGTGGCGGGAATTGCGACTATAGTAGCATGAGGCGTTCAAGATGAACAAGGAATCAAAATCACAACACGAAAGAAGAAAATCCATGGTGGCTCCTCTGAGCCACGATTTGAGAGAGGATTACGGCTTTCGCTCCATAGGTATTAGAGTGGGGGACGAGGTCGAAGTAAAAGCGGGCGATTTTAAGGGGATGGAGGGAGAAGTGACGAGGGTCGATACTGATAGTAACAGGATCGAGATCGAGGGGGTCGAAATCGCCACGGCCGATGAGACTGAGGTTTCCAGTCCAGTTCATCCTTCAAATGTGGTCATAACCGACCTTGAAGGTGATGATATGCGTGATAAAATTATAGAAAGGAGGTCAGAAGGTGGCAAAGAAAGGCAAGAAGAAGCATCTGAAGAGGCTGAACGCGCCGAAAGTACGGAAAGTTGATAGAAAGGAGAAAAAGTGGGTAGTGGATACTTCTCCCGGCCCACATCCTTCCGACGATTCGTTGCCTCTTTCGGTGTCCTTGAGAGAAAATCTCAATATAGCTAGGAATCGTAGAGAAGCGGAGAAAATTCTGTCAGATGGACAAATTAAAGTTGACGGTAAAGTCAGGAGAAAACCTCGATATCCGGTAGGATTGATGGATGTCGTCGAAATTCCCAAGACCGGAGAAGCTTGGAGGGTTCTCCATGACAGGAAGGGTTACTTGCAATTTATTGAAATTGACTCCGACGAAGCCGGCTTTAAACTTGAGAAAGTCGTGAGGAAGAACCAATTCAAAGGCGACAGGATTCAGCTCACTTTCCACGACGGCAAGACCGTAGTCGGCGAGTACGAGGATATCGATGTGGACGATACTGTTAAGGTTAGTCTGCCGGACCTCGATATTTTGGAACACGTCCCCTGCCAGGAAGGCAATTTGGCTTTGATTACTGGAGGGACTAACGTCGGAAAAAGGGGTAAAATAAGTGATATACTCGAGATAGAGGGACCCTCTTCGGATCGTTTTCTGGTCGAAACTGACGGAGAAGAATTTCAATCACCCGAGCAGTATATATTCGTGATCGGGAAGGATAGTGCCGAAGTAAGTTTTCCAGGAGGGGATTAGATGAATTCCATGAAGGAGATTAAGGTTGGAAAAGTCGTTCTCAATATAGGCGTCGGCGAGGGAGGTAAAAAACTCTCGAACGCCGAAATGGTTTTGGAGAAAGTTGCCGGACAGGAGCCCACCCGTACTCATGCCGAACAGACCAATCAGACTTTGGAGATTAGAGAGGGTACTCCCATTGGATGTAAGGTAACTTTGAGAGGAGATTCAGCGATCGAGACCCTAGAGCGACTTTTGGGCGTGGTTGGGAACGAGATAAAAGAATCCTCGTTCGACGAAGAGGGCAATTTTTCATTTGGAGTTGACGAACATATAGAGATACCCGGTATGGAGTACGATCCGGATATGGGGATTTATGGAATGGATGTCAGTGTGGATCTGGTTCGGCCGGGATTTAGGATTAAAGAGAGGCGTAGGGAGCCCCGTT
>CAZEBR010000031.1:6280-19115 GCA_964510375.1 Hadarchaeota archaeon (SeqCode)
AAGGATGAGGCGATTGAATTCGTAGAACGAGAATTGGGAGTCGAGGTGGTATAATGCCCGAAGATAATAAGGAAAAGATTAAGTGTGAAAGATGTGGATCGAGGGGTGCTGTGTATCAGCGTCTAGGTCTGCACCTTTGCAGGCGATGCTTTCGGGAAATGGCTCCCAAAATGGGATTTGAAAAACATGAGTAGGTGTTTAAGATGAGTGATGATCCATTATCAGGTGCGATGTCAACGATAAAAAATAACGAGGCTGTTAGGAAGAAAGAAGTTACGATAAAGCCAGCCTCGGAATTAATCCGTGATGTTTTGAAAGTAATGCAAGAGGAGGACTATATCGAAGACTTCGAATTAATAGATGACGGAAAGGGAGGGAAGTTTAGAGTGGAACTTAGCGGTAATATAAATGACTGTGGCGTCATCAGGCCAAGATTCTCCGTCAAGAAGGATGAATTTGAAAAATGGGAGAAGCGTTATTTTCCCGCAGCCGGGTTCGGAGTCTTGGCAGTTTCGACTTCCGAGGGAGTAATCTCCCACACTGAGGCTAAAGAAAAAGGTATAGGAGGCCGCCTACTGGGATACGTCTATTGAAAAACTCTTTTATTTCTATTTTTGTCCAGAAGTTATAAGATACGAGTGAACTAAGGACTTGAAAAGGAGAGGAATAATATGATGAACCAAAGTGTTGAGGAAAAAGTTGAAATTCCGGATGAGGTTGAAGCCAGCGTTGAGGGGAGGACAGTCAAAGTTAGCGGTCCAAATGGTGAACTTTCCAGGACCTTCGATATCTTTGGGATCGATATCGGAGAGGAAAATGACGATGTACTGGTAAAGTCCGAATCATCTAGGAAGAAGCAGGTTGCCGCAGTGGGAACGGTCGTGTCTCACGTTCAGAACATGATAGAGGGGGTAACGGAAGGGTTTACAAGCAAGCTGAAGGTCGTCTATTCTCATTTTCCCATAAACGTAAGCGTGGATGGGGATGCGGTGAAGATAGAGAACTTTATCGGGGAGGAAAAGCCCAGAACCGCGAATATCGTCGGCTCGACCGAGGTAGAAATTCAGGGGGAAGAAATAGTTGTCAAGGGTTCCGATAAGGAGGAAGTCGGGCAAACGGCTGCAAACATAGAGCAGGCTACTAGGGCCCAAGGTCGCGATCCAAGAGTCTTTCAAGATGGAATTTACGTAGTAGAGAGGGTATAAAATGGGAGAAAAAAAGTTTAAGAGACAAAATTCGTCCAGTTACAAGCGCGTGAAGAACAGCTGGCGCAAGCCGAAGGGCATGGACAGCAAGATGAGGAAGGAAAAGAAGGGCAAACCACCGCTCGTCAAGGTAGGATACAGGAAGCCGAAATCGGAGAGAAATGTACACCCTTCGGGATATCGCGAAGTCTTGGTTCACAACAAGGATGAGATGGAGGATGTTGACCCCGAGAGCCAAGCGATTAGAATTTCTTCGACCGTGGGCGGGAGAAAAAGAAAGAAGATTTTGGAAGAAGCCGAAGAGAGAAATATAAAGGTTCTGAATCCAGGAAAAAGGAGGAATGAAAATGGATCTGAAGATGCAGAAGAGGTTAGCAGCTGATATTTTGGACGTTGGAAAGGAAAGGGTCTGGATAGATCCCGATAGGACTTCCGAAATTTCCACGGCCATTACCAGAGCCGACGTGAAACAGTTGATAAACGAAGGGGCCATCAAGGCCAAGCCCGAGGAGTCCACGAGCAGGGGCAGAACGAAAGAACGGCAAAAACAAAAGGACAAGGGTCGGCAGAGCGGACCGGGTTCTAGAAAGGGGGCGAAAGAAGGTAGAAAGCCCAGGAAAGAGGAGTGGATGAGCAAGGTCAGAGCGTTACGTGACAGGTTGAAAGAACTGAGGGACGAGGGAAAAATCGACTCTAGTGATTACAGGGACTTATATAAAAAAGTAAATGGAAATTCTTTCAGAAGTAAATCTCACTTAAATACTTATCTAAAGAACAAGGGCATATTGGAGGAATAGAAAATGGCCAAAGGATCACATCGAACAGTTCAGTATAGGAGAGACCGTGAGGGGAAGACGGACTATCACTATCGCAGGCGGCTCTTAAAGTCGGGTAAGCCCAGGTTGGTAAGCAGGATATCCGGCCGCCACGTGAGGGCACAGGTCGTCTCGCCTTCTCCCGAAGGTGACGAGATACTGGCTTCATCGTTTTCAAAGGAGCTATCGGACTTCGGTTGGAAGGCTTATACTGGAAATACTCCTGCTGCTTATCTGGTAGGGTTACTCTGTGGTTACCGGGCAAAAGAGGAAGGTATCGACGAATGCGTTTTGGACATAGACAAGTTCGTGGCTTCGCCTCAAGCCAAGGTTTTCGCAGTCCTGAGGGGAGCCCTCGATGCGGGTCTACACGTTCCCTATGGAGAGGGAGTTTTGCCCACGGAGGAGCGCTGTCGGGGAGAGCACATCGCCGATTATGCCGAGGATTTGAAATCCAGCGAGGAGTACGAATCTCAATTCTCAAATTATCTTGAAAATGATCTTCAGCCCGAAAATCTTCCCGAGCATTTTAAAGAGGTTAAAGAAGCAATTGAAACTCAACACGGTGAATAAAAATGGAAGATGAATTTAATCCTGACGTTTGGGAGCCCAGGACGGGACTGGGCAAGAAAGTAAAGGCCGGTGAGATTACCAGCATATCCGAGATTTTACAGATGGGTAAGCGACCTCGGGAGGTAGAGATAGTCGACACGTTAGTTCCGGATCTGGAGGACGAAATACTGAGCGTCAGGCTGGTCCAGAGAATGCACCGTTCCGGCAGAAGGCTCAGCTTCAGGGTCACCGCCGCAGTCGGAAACGGGGACGGTATAGTCGGAGTTTCCCACACGAGCGGAAGGGAGGCCTCCCCCGCGATTAGAAAGGCCATAAATGCGGCAAAGCTTCAGATTTACGAAATTAAGAGGGGTTGTGGAAGTTGGGAGTGCGGTTGCGGACGTCCTCATTCTTTGCCCTACGAGGTTACTGGGCACAAGGGAAGCGTCAAGATCACTCTAAAACCGGCTCCGCGAGGTCTGGGCCTCGCAGCTGCTGAAATTCCTCAAACTATTCTCGAGTTGGCGGGAATTGAAGACGCTTGGACTAGTTCGGAAGGTCAAACACGAACCACTATAAACTTTGCATTAGCCACTTTTGATGCATTGAAGAAGACTTCCGAGATGGCGCTGAAGGAGTCACATTCGCAACAGGTAGTTACTGGCAAAGCCGGTGGTAAAAGTGAGTAAGTTGGTCGTGATCAGGATTAAGGGGAGCGTCGACGTCAGCGAGGAGGCGGAGGACACCCTACGAATGCTCAATCTGAACAGGCCCAATCAATGTACGGTAGTAGAAGATGATCCTTCCACGGTCGGGATGTTACACAAGATAAAGGAGAAGATAACGTGGGGGGAGATAAGCCCGAAGGCTTTGAAGGAACTACTATCCAACCGTGGTGAGATGGAAGGTGGCGATGGTGTTTCTGATGAAAAGGTGCAAAGCGAGACTTCGTACTCCTCGGTCGAAGAGTTTGCTGAAAACGTCTGTAACGGGGAGGCAAGCTTGAGTGATTTGGACGGTCTCAAGCAGGTTTTTAGCTTGCACCCACCGAGAAAAGGTTACGATTCTACCCGTCGTTCCGCCCATCACGGAGGTGCGGCTGGAGATAGAGACGAAGCCATAAACGAATTGATTCTAAGAATGGTTTGAGGTGTTCATGATGGCTAGGAAGAGTAAAAAATCCCGAAGTCAGCGAGGTTCGCGGACTTATGGCGGCGGCAGTGCCCGGAACAGAAGACATTCCGGACACAAGGGAGGAAAAGGTCTGGCGGGAAGCCACAAGCACCGTTGGAGAAAGATCAAGCTTAGCGATCCTAGACATTTTGGAAAATACGGTTTTAAGAGGCCTGCCTGCCTTCAAGAGGAGGTAGAGACTGTCAACGTAGGCGAGTTGGATGAATACGTTGAGGAACTTTTAGAGAATGAACTTGCTGTGGAGGAAGATGAAGGAATAGTTATCGATGTTGCCGAACTCGGTATCGATAAGGTATTGGGGGGAGGCCAAGTCAACCATCCCTTGAGGGTGAGGGCCAACGAATTTTCTAGTTCGGCAAAGGAAAAACTTGAAGAAGCCGGTGGTTCTGCCATAACGGGTGAGGAGTGATGGCCGGCGGACCTGCTAAATCGAAACTTTACGCTCTTGAGCCTTTGATTCGAAAGTTCCCCGAAGTGAGGTCTCCAAAGAGGCATGTGCCTTTTAAAGAGAAGATGATGTGGTCCGCTTTTGCGCTCATTATATATCTAGTAATGTCGGAGATTACCCTTTTCGGTGCTGGCGAGGCCGCAAATTATTTTGGCCAGCTGCAGTATGTGCTTGCCAGCCGGGCAGGTACCTTGATGCAGCTCGGGATTAGCCCGATCGTTACTTCCGGTATTATTATGCAGCTTTTGGTCGGGGCCAATCTGGTCAATCTGGATCTTCATAACGGCCGTGACAAGGCCCTTTTTACGGGAACTCAAAAAATCTTGGCTCTCGTCGTGGGAGCCTTCCAAGCATCGGCTTTCGTGTTCTCGGGTTCGCTGACGCCGGCTGGAGCAGGATTGGGGACCATGCTCACGTTGATATTCCAACTGGTCGTGGGAGTAACTGCGGTGCTGTTCTTGGACGAAATGGTCTCTAAATACGGTTTTGGAAGCGGCATCAGCCTGTTTATCGCCGGTGGAGTTTCGGCCACGGTCTTCTGGCAGGCATTTAATCCGATCGCCACTCAGGGGTTGTTCCCCGGAGCCATACCGAATTTCATTCAGGCACTAGCTCAGGGTTCTCCCGCAGCCCTCAGCAGTGCGATATTCCGGACGGAGTACCCTAGCATGCTGGGGGTTATCGCGACGGTAGTGGTTTTCCTGATAGTGATCTATGCCGTGAATATGAGGGTGGAAATACCGCTTTCGTATTCTCAATACGGCGGGATGAGGGGTAAGTATCCGATAAAATTCCTCTACGCTTCAGTTATTCCCGTGATATTGGCGACTGTGGTATTCACTAACGTCTCGATTTTAGCAAGGATAACCAATCTTTCCTTCCTCGGCACGTTCGACGGTGGAACCGTGACGGGAGGGCTCTACTATTACCTAACGGCTCCCCAGGGGATAACCCAGGTGCTAGCGGAACCGTTCCGGGCCCTGTTCTATCTGGGCGCGCTAGTGCTCATGTGCATGGGTTTCTCATGGCTTTGGGTACAGATGACGAACATGTCTTCCCAGGACGTAGCAAATAAGATTAAACGTTCGGGGATGTCAATTCCCGGCTTCAGACGGGACACAAAAATCATGGAAAAGATGCTGTCCCGATACATCAGACCCGTCACCTTCCTCGGTGGTGCTTTCGTGGGTGCATTGGCTGCGGGCGCTGACTTCCTCGGTGCGCTCGGAAGTGGTACCGGAATTCTCCTGACGGTTAGTATATTATATAGACTCTATAAGGAGATTGCCAAGGAACAGCTCTCCGAGATGTTCCCGGCCGCCAGGAGGTTACTGGGCGAGTCTTAGCGAGTTATGGGGTGTAGAGGCACTCCGTTTAAGTAATAGGATAGGATATTGAACATGAGTGAGGTATCATAAATGGAATGGAAGCTGGAGAACTTGACGATAGTAGGAATGACGATTATCTTAGTTATGGGATTTTTCGCCGCCTCAGCGCAAGCTCAAGAGAACGATGTGAATAGGACCGAGAATTACAAGGCCCTGTTAGGAGAGGCGGATCAGATTATCAAGGATATCCGATTGGGAAGGGATATCTCGCAAGATAGTATCGATGACTTGCAAGATGCGTACACGACTACTTTCCCCGACTCATCGGGTGATATTCTGACCAGTATCCGGAACTTGACTCCTTCCGACGTGAGTGTCGAGGAGGTCAAGGATATTAGGGCTGCGATAGTGGAGAAGGGGAATTCGGAAGGATTGAAGCTCTCTTTCCTCTATCAATATTCTCATTTCGTGATTTTGGGCGTTTCTTTCCTCTTGGCGATAGTGGTCAATTTCATAAATCGCGTGGCGGTGGACTGGGAGGAGGTCAACAGAGTCAGGGCTAAACAGGAGAAATTGCAGGAGAAGGTCAAGGAAGCGAGAGAGAACAACGAGACAAAAAAGGCGCACAAGCTTCAGCAGAAACAGCAGGACTTCATGCAGGAACACATGGGGGTAATGTTTTCCCCGATGAAGACGATGATTTTCATCTTTATCCCGTTCATAATTGTGTTTAATCTTCTGAGCAGTACCTATTCCGGGTGGGTAGTCGCTTGGCTCCCGTTCAAGCTACCTTGGCCCGAGATAGGCTTTCCGTTGTTAAATCGGTTTTTTAAGGGCAATGTCGCCGGTCTGGGTTACTTCGGCTGGTACATTCTCTCGTATTTCGGTTTCGCCCAGTTCTGGAGAAAGATCCTCGTTCCCCAGAGATGATGGTGTCAGAACTAGATCGTCGGTTTTTTGGACCCCCCGGTTTCCGCCTTGGAGTAATGTCCAGAAGTATGAACTTTAATAACGGATTTTTCATTAATTCCATAGGAGATAAGAAAGGGATTTAGAATGAAAGAGTCCAGAAAATCATTGTTAGGGTTAGTCTTGGCGGCAGTTCTGCTGTTGGGTCTCACCGGTCTCACCGTCAAAGCTAAAATGAGCCAGAACAATCATGGTGGGGATTACGGGGAATTGGTCCAGTCTTTTGATTCATCTATCAAGGCTCTTAGGACTGGGGGTGTTCCCTCGGAATCTTTATCGAGTATAAGGGGTGCTTATCGGACTTACACGAGTCAAGTGGATTTGTCGGGTGATCCTGAGCTTAAAACGCTGGATAATGAGATAGAAAATAGTTTGAAATCTTCGATTCGGGCCTGGCAGTCATATCAAACTAATCTGAATTATTTCGAGCAGCTAAAAAATAACGGTTATATTTCGGAGGAGAATTATCTCTGGAGAAAGGAACAACTCTATAATCTGGCTAGGAATTCCACCTCGGAGAATCGTATTAAGGACTTGCGTTCGAAAGTTACCCGAATGCTGGGAGAGTTGGATATGGGGCTCCCGGTAGGTTTTGCTTATCCTTCTTTGATAATTCTCGGAATTTTCCTGTCCCTGTCCTTCCTAGTTACCGTGTTGTGTAAGAAGACGGTGAATTGGGAGGCTTTGGATGAGGCAAATCAAACTCTAGACGATTGGAGAAAAAAATTGATGGAAGCGAAAAGAAAGAAGGGTGGAAAAGGGGAAACGAAAATCGAGAAGGAGGAGGAAAAGGCCCGTAGCGATCACGAGAAAATTTGGTCGGAGAATTTTAAGCAGGGAATCACCTACCTCTTCCCATTCCTCTTGGTACTGGCGTGGCTTTCGATCGCCTATGGAGGATTAGATGTGGCTTGGGTGCCGATTGATTCGCTTTATTCCGTTGAGTTTGTAGGAACGACGTTCGGATGCATAATGTGGTCCTTCCTTACCTATTTCGGTTTTTCATATATTTGGAGATATATTCTCATTCCCGGCGAGTGATTCGGGCCAAAAATGGAGGTTAGATTAGATGGTGACTGTCGCTATAAGTGGTCTTCACGGGGCCGGAAAGTCTACCGCTGCGGAGAGGTTGTCCGAAGAGCTTGGACTGAGGTATGTTTCTGCGGGCGAGGTCTTCCGGGAAATGGCCGAAGAAAGAAACATGAGCCTCACCGAATTTTCCGATTACGTGGAAGACAATCCCGAGGTCGACGAGAAGATAGATCGTAGAACGGCCGAGGAGGCCGAGAAAGAAAACGTGTTGATCGATGCGAGGCTTGCTGGATGGTTCGCGGAGGGCGCTGATATTCGCATCCTTTTAGTGGCCCCGTTGGAGGAGAGGGTGAGAAGGATATGTGAGAGGGAAAATAGACCCTACGAAGAAGTTAAGGAGGAGACCGTAGCAAGGGAAAAGAGCGAGAAGGAGAGGTTCAGGGAGTTTTATGATATCGACGTCGATGATTATTCGGTTTTTGACCTGGTTCTGAACACCGATAAGTTCGATAAAGAGGAAACGGTTGAAATATTAAAGCTCGCGATAGAAACTGTTTCGGACTGACGCTCATATGAAGGTGTCATCATGAACAAATTACCTGCTGACGAAAAGAGGGAGGTCCTGATAAAGGCCTCTGATTTCACTAATCCGGATTACGGATGCGATCCCGAATCCCGTTCTATAGAGAAACACATGGAGCTTGGTGTAATAAATCTTGATAAGTTGCCTGGCCCGACCTCACACGAGGTCGTGAGCTGGATTAAGAGACTGCTGCACGTCAAGAAGGCGGGTCACGGGGGGACTTTGGATCCGAAGGTCAGCGGAGTATTACCTGTGGCTCTACATAAGGCCACAAAGCTCACCCAGACCCTACTTCCGGCCGGAAAAGAGTACATAACAGTCTTGCATCTTCACGATGACGTCGACACCGGGGATCTTAGGAATGTTTTGAAGGATTTTACCGGCGAGATTCTTCAGAAACCTCCCGTAAGGGCTTCCGTCAAAAGGAGGGAGAGGAAGAGAAACATTTACTATAATGAGATAGTCGAGCGGGACGGTAGAGACGTACTTCTCCGCGTGGGGTGCGAAGCGGGTACATATATTAGAAAACTTTGCCACGATATTGGGGAGGAATTGGAAACGGGGGCCCACATGGCCGAACTGAGGCGCACGAGAACCGGTCCCTTCGAAGAGGACGAAACGCTAGTTAACATGCAGGAAGTCGCAGATGCCTACGCCTTCTGGAAGGAAGACGGCTTGGAGAAGCCGCTCCGGGAAGTTATTTTGCCTGCGGAGAGAACCGTGGAACATCTCCCCAAGGTCGTCGTGAGGGACGGTGCTGTCGATGCGGTGTGCCACGGGGCGGACTTGGCGGCACCGGGAGTGCTCTCGGTGGAAACCGGAATTTCTCCCGGGACTTTGGTCGCCGAGATGACTCTGAAGGGGGAGTTGATTGCTCTCGCCGAGGCAAAAATGGATTCTAAAGAAATTGTCGATGCGGAACATGGAATAGTCGCCGACACCGATCGAGTCGTTATGGACCCGGGGACCTATCCGAAAAAGTGGAAATAGACAACGCTTTTAATTGATCCTATTGAGTTCTCAGCGAGGCATTTGCATGAAAGCTCTGGCTTTGTTGTTCACGCTAGGTGCTTGTTTTTGTTGGGCAACTGGCCAGATTCTCGGTAAGATGGCCTTGCGGAAAATAAAGGTAATGTTTTTTAATACACTAAGGTTTTCCGCGGCTACCGTGGTTTTGGTTGCGGGAGCTTTGCTCTTCGGGGCGGTCGAAGGGGTGGAGTTTGGCCTCCCTTTTCTTTCCGCGTTCATGTCGGGTATCTTCGGCTGGTTCGTCGCAGCCACGCTTTTCTTTTATGTGCTGGACAGGGGTGCCGCTTATCGGATAATTCCTTCGGGAAACGCCTATCCCTTCTGGGCGATTCTTCTTAGCGGTCTAATCTTGCACGAAGAGATCACGTTCACGATTCCAATTTCTGCAGTCCTCGTATTTTCTGGCATTTATCTCTTGGCGCGCCGCAAGAAGGATGGGGAAAATGGATGGAAGTACGGCGTCTACATTGCTTCGATCGTGGCTTTCATCTGGGGTTTCAATGCCGTGTTCAATAAATTCGCTCTCAATCACGGAATGGGTTTGAGCACCCTGTTGCTTATAAGGCTTTTTTCTGCGACCTCGATGTTCTGGCTCGCTTCCTTGACTTTTTGGAGGGACGAGTTCGATTTTAGACCTAAGAAGAGTATCGGACTGAGCTTTCTGTCCGCCATAATCTCCTTTCCAATTGGGAGTGTTCTATACGTTTTTGCTCTGACCATGGAGAAGGCCAGCGTACTGGCTCCGGTCACGGGATCGACAGTGATGTTCGGCTTTGTTCTCAGCGTGATCTTCTTGGGCGAGAAACCTACCAAGGAGGCTTTTATTGGGGTGCTACTGATTTTCCTCGGAATCTTGTTTATGGTATAGGAGTTGGATATTGGATGGAAGAATTAGGGGTTGTCACTTTTTGCTTTTTCGTTGATGGTGAATATAATTTTTCTTCTCTCGGAGAAGGAAGAGTTTCAACGGTGGCTTTATTAATAAATGAATTTATTCTGAATGAAAGGTGGTACTCTAATGGAAAGTACTGTCAAGTTTAAGAAAATGGTTTTCAAATCCCCCAGCCCGAGGATTTCTTTGGTGGTAATAGCGGTCCTAGGGTTCGTTTCCGCCCTTATTTCCGTGAGGTGGATCTTTTCCGATTTACAAATGGATTTCTTAAAGACCTCGGTATTGTCCTTCTTCTTTTTCGCCGCCTCGCCGGCTATATATGGTCTTGCTACAAATTATATTTTTGATAAATTCTACGGAAGGAGAGCCTTCCTCTTAGCTCTGATTAATCAAGTACTTCTCTTGTCGGGGGTTCTAACGATCCAATATTCGACAGATATTATTTTCTTTACCTTATCTTTTGCTTATACAATTAACATACTCTCTTTGGCTGGGGTAAACAACGATAAAGGATTTATTTCACTTCTTTACCCTCTGTTCTATTTTTCTCCGATATTTGCCTTTCTTCATTTTACGGGCGTTTTTGTCCTTTCTTTCGTCCTTGTTGCGGTGTTTTTTCTCGTGGGAATCGCTTCTCTACTCTCCGTCCATGTGGTGGAGTATTTTTTCCGTCTAAATTTGGAAACTTCTCCATTGGAATTGATAAATTCTTTTATTAATAACGAACCCATATCCCTGAAATCCGGCACTGAAATTAGTTCTATGGTTCAAGCTTTGAAGATAAGGACGGACAGGGGGGACTATACTATTTCTTTGCCTTGGTTGCATCCGGGGCCTTCGGGGACTGTAGGTGGGGGAACAATGAGCAAATCTCTGATAAATAATCTTTCTGGGAGTGGGGATGAAAACGCAAAGGGATATTTCTGGCATGTACCTTCCTCTCATGAAGAGGACCCCTGTAACCCCGAAGTAAATAGGAGAATTTTGGATTCGGTCCTTTCCAAAGAACCGGTTTACGACGAAAAGGCGACCAAAATTTTTAAGAGGAGCAACGATTCGTTTGAGATCTACGGTCAGAAAATCGGGGAAAGCTTCATCGTCTTTTTGAATGTGGAGGGTGTGGACGATTATGAAATGTCGATTTTTAGGAAAATTATCGATGAGACCGGAAAGAGAATAGCTTTTGTAGATATGCACCACCATAAGCCTACCGATGAGAACAAGATGCTTATGGAGGGTGAGGAAGTATCCGAGAATCTCGTTCGGGAGATAATAGATCTCTTGAATGACCTGGAGGAAAAGGAGGCTTTCAATCTTAGAGCGGGAATGGAAGTCTCTCAAGACGGGGATTTAATGGCATTAGTCGAGGAGATCGATGACTCGAAATATTTGTTCGTGACTCTGAATAAAAACGGTATACCCGTTTGCTTCGAGGATAAGCTTGAGGAAATTGATCGTGATGAAAGATTCGATCATACGATATTATTGACTACCGATACACACGAATCTCTCGACTTCTTGGATGATGCTTGCGGTGCCGATTTGCCTTTTTCTTCCGTAATAGATACTGCTTTTAATAACACTAGTGAGGCAAAAGTAGGTTTATTGGAGGATAAGTTGGATGGAGTAAAGGTTTTGGGAAAAAAATCCTATATATTTGAATCGTCCGTCACGTTTGCCGTTCATTTATTTCCGATACTCATTTTGTTGATCTATTTTTTCGTTCTGATGTTTCTCGTGATTTAGAGAGTCTCGTTTTTTATGCGATGTTGAAATTGAGAGATTTACATGGTATTCAAGATAATTCGTTTTTTCGTGTGGAATCCAAATGATACCGGTGAATGCTGTGGGGATAGTGTAAGCACTTTCATTAGTTTTAATTATCTAACACGATATTTTAGTAAAGCCAAAAATATTATGATACGGGTTGATATTTTTCTTCTCTAGTGGGGAGGTGGCTGATTATCCATTTTGAACAATATTGGGATTATTATTTACCATAAAAAAACATAGTTAGTCCTATAGGTGCCATCATGGAAATCTTACTCGTGGATGATGAGAATGCTATCCTTGATCAGGCAAAAATTTTTCTGGAGAGAGAGGTAGATGGGCTCGATGTAGAAACAGCTGTCTCAGCAAAGAAAGCCCTCGAACTGCTGGAGGAATCTGATTATGATGCAATAGTTTCTGATTACCAAATGCCAGGAATGAACGGTCTGGATTTCCTTGAAATCGTTAGGGAGGAGAGGGATAGTGACATACCCTTTATCGTCTTCACGGGCAAGGGTCGCGAGGACGTGGCGATGGAAGCACTGAACCTCGGGGCCGATAGGTACTTACAAAAGGGAGGTGATCCGAGATCACAGTACGGGGTCTTGGCTAGGGCAATCCTCCAAGAAGTCCGCCACAAACGGGTGGAGGAGAGAAAGGATTTCTTTAGGATTTCGGCTTCTAATGCTCCGGAAGCTATAGTCGTAACGGATCGCGATGCCAACATAGTTTATGCAAATCAACAACTTTCTGATGATCTCGGCTATTCTATCGAAGAATTGGAAAATACGAAAGTTTTTAAATTGGGTTCGACTTTTTCTTCCGAAAACTGGGATGAGCACTGGAAAAGGGTTTCTGAAAAAGGGGAGGTCAGGGTAGAGACTGTACAGCATAGAAAGGACGGGACGTCCCTTCCTGCCGAATTACTTATCAAATCCGTAGAGCATAGGGGTGAAGAATATCACCTGACTTTCTCCCGTGATATTACAGAACGAAAGCGGATGGAAGAGAAACTGAG
>CAZEBR010000032.1:0-12032 GCA_964510375.1 Hadarchaeota archaeon (SeqCode)
ACGACCTCCGAGGGGAAATCCGAACCCGGAAGTAAAGCCCGCCAGCGATCCGGGCAGTACTCTGGTGCGAGAGCTCAGGGGAGTCCCGGGACGCTGCCAGCTTTTTTACTTTCATAGGATTAGGATGTTTTCGAACCAAGATACCGCTTCTTGAAAATGCTTGAAGTTCAGGAAAGAATTGAAAAGATATTAAGAGGGGTCTGATAAATTTAGTTTGCGCCCCGATAGTGTAGTGGACGATCATGTGGCCCTGTCGAGGCCATGACCCGGGTTCAAATCCCGGTCGGGGCGCTTTTCTATTCTTTCGTTCTAGATATCTGAACTAAAATTAGGCTTTTTAATAGGATTTGACTCCCCCGCCAATTTTCTGATAGCTTTCTTGGAAAGAGAAATTTTTAAATAATACATTATTTTGTGTTTCTACGGTTAGAATAACGAGAAATTTGGTATTAAAAGTGCGAGCGGATTTCAGGTCTAAAAGACTAAAAAAATGTGTTTATGGTACTTAATCTTCTTCAATATCGTCCAGATCTGGAGCTTCGAGTCCGATTGAGCTAAGTGGCGCGATGTGTTTCCATTTAACGTTTTCTTTTTCGACAATCTTCATTTCAGACCAATCTTGCATTCTGCCAGAGACCGTTCCAACACTCACATCGGCTGCTTGGGCTATCTCCCTAACTCCTCTTTCGCCGTTCGCTTTGTCATAGATAATAAGATCCTTTGGTTTGAAGTCCGTTAAAATCTCTTTTAGAGCTCTTAGCCCCTGAATTCTTGACCATTTTTCAACATTCTCTAAAATATTTACGAGTTCCCTAAGACTCTCAAGTAGCTCTTTATTTTCGTTCTCGATCTAAATACCTCCTATACCTCAATTATAGGTATCCATAGGCTTCAAGTAATCTCGCCGTATCTGTTCCATCTATAATACAAAAGTACTTGGCTTTTGTTACTTTTGCTTTCTGTTTAATGTGTTTTACGAATCTGTCTTCCATCTTACGAACATACTGTATTATGAACAGGTCGGCAGGGGATTCAAAAAGTCTCTGAATCTGGTCACCCCTCTTTCCAGCCTTTCCTATCTGCATTGTACCCTTTGTTCCAGGGCCTTTCAACATAAAAGCAGTGTCGACTCTTTCTCCCTTTAAAGTGACGGCGGAGGAAAAAAGGTCGTTCTGTTCTCCAGACCAGTCAGTCTGTTCAAATGGTTCTCCAATTATTTCTCTTATGGCTCGCTTAATTTTCTTTTCCTGAAGTTCAACAGGAACCTTATCCAACACCTCTAATCTATCTACATTCTTAACTTTTTCAAAAGAATCTATGTCTTCAATAAAAACTTTCTCTGGATATTTTCTATTCTCTTCAGATGAACTGACATTATAGCTGGAAAATACGTTTTTTATTCTCTTACCTACCTCTTGAAGTAACTCTTTCTTTCGAACTTGGTTAACTATGAAAAAAGAGGTCGATATATTCTGACAAATATCTACGAAGTTTCTAATCTGCATTTTTCGGTCTTTCTTTAACCACTCAAATGCTAGTTCAGCTAATTTAATAGAATAATTATCTTTGTCAGAGAGATCCTCTTGAAAGAAAAATTCCTCTATTAGAGATTGTAGCTTACGTTTAGCTTCCTTTGCTGTTAAGTTCCTCATATTTCGAATTTAGACTTAATTTTAGAGCTCAGACCAATTATTTTGGTTTGTTTTCTTTTTTTGAATATTTTTTTGTTGTCTAAGGTCTCTTTTAGTTCTATAAGGCCTTCTAATTCGCTCAAAATTTTCGAAACATTTGGTACTTTCATGTCTAGGTTACTTGCTATTTCTGAAACGGATTTCTCTCCGTTTACTTCCAAGAATACCTCTGCTTTTCTTTTAGAATTCCCGAAAAAATCCATTATCTCGGATAATACGGACTCTTTTTGAGCTCTCAATTGAAAAGCTTGAAAATTATCTATTGATTTGACTCTATGTTTAATTTCCTTCACATCCTTTGCAGTTTCGGGACTTTCAGTCATCTATTTCACCTTTTTCTCGTAGCTGTGAAAGTTGTGTGTTAACATTATTTTTTGTTTTTCCTAGGATTTCAGATATTTCCATTGGTTTGAAGCCCATACTGGATAAACTCTTTATCTGCTCTTTGGAATCTTTATCTTCTAAGAATTCTTTAGCCTTAAGACGTAAAAAAAACTTCATTTTGTTGTTTATATCTTCTAATATTTCCCTTTTATCTTTCATTATTTTCATCATCCAATTTACAATTGGTTTTGTTGGATACTTTTGGAGATTTAAGACCCAGATCCTCTAGGGAAATTAGATGCTTGTATTGTCTTTTGTTTCCTTTTTTATCCACAATCCCTAATTTCGACCACTTTTGGCACCAGTTTGAAACTGTTTGTCTAGTGACAGAAAGCTTAGAGGCGATTTCTTTTGATCCTGTATTTCCATCAAGCATTTCAAAGGCAATACGCATCTCCCTTTCTTTTTTATCATCCTTAATAGTTAGAGCATCAGATATTACCTCCTTTGCTTCTTGCAGACCCATAAATCTCAACCATTTCAACATTTCTTGCAATGTTTCATTCGTTTTTTTCTCCACTTTTAAGCACCTCAGTTCTCCACAAATGTTCCATCAGAGGGTGATCTAGGTAGGAAAACGTTTTTTTATAACCGTCTTCAGTTTTTTCTACCAGTCCAAGTTCTAGTAGCCTATTCAATGCTTTAGAGACTGCGGGTTGAGAAATACCTATAATCTCAGCTATTTCAGTCTGTGACTTTTGAGGTTTGATTTCCATAAATAGTCTCATCCGTTGCTGAGTCCCCAGTACATTCTCTAAAGTTTCAAAAAGCTCTTCCCGATGTAATAGCGCATGAGTCAGAACTCCTTCATCAAAATTCATTTTAGACACGTGTCGAGGATTTTTAGGTCTTTGGTTATATAATAATATATTATGCTATTTATATTTTTCCGTTTTATTCCCCAATTGAAGCATTTAAGTTCGTTTTATATAAATATTATTCTAGAAATAAAATATTATTGAACCAAAATAAAAAAATATATAAGTTAAAAACACCTTTGGTTTAGTTATAGATGTAAAAAGGTTATAGACCATGAAAAATGAGCTTCTACAAACGTTGGTTGACATTCAAAGACAGAACCAAGCGTGGCTGAAATTTCTGGCGATGGACAAAGTTAGGGATTTTATAGCAGATTTAGAGGATTGGGAAAAGCTACTTTACGAGTCTTTGAATGGTGAGAGGACAACAAGGGAACTGGCACGAAAAGTATCAAAAGCGAGACTTACAATTTTAAGACGATTGGACCGTTGGAAGAAGCTTGGACTCGTTACGCAAGGATCTCAAGGAAAATATGATAAGCTTATATCTCTCGATTTGCTCGGAATTGATGAGCCCGAGGTTGAATAGAATGTCGGAAAATCATCAAGAGGTGATAAAATCTATAGAAAATAGATATTATGAAGAAGAAAAATTTTCTGCTGTAAGAGATATAGTTGAATGGACTGGATTACCCGAGAGCCGTGTAAGAAGATTAGTAGAAGATCTTACTGGAGAACATCTCTTTGTAGTATATGAGGGGCATGGTAAGCCTACGGTGTATATAACTAGGCAGATGAGAAACTCCATTTTTTCTGAGACTGGAGAGCCAGATTGGATTGAGAGGTATGAATTTTCTGAAAAAAGTAGAATTAGAAAAAAAATTTCAAAAGATCAGGAAAAGCTCTCTAATTATGTGAAACTTGAAAAGTTGCTGTATGCTGGAGGACCTTCGCTTGAGTCGGCGGTGGAAGAGGGGTTAAACTTGTTGGGTTTCAATACGGAAACCACCGAAGAGGATGAAGATTTTGTTATCAGACATGATGATAAAGTATATATTATAGAAGTAAAGGGAAAAAGCGGTCGGGTCAAAAAGGGGGACGTTGCACAGCTTGGAACTTGGTTAGATAAATGGATAGATAAAGAAAAAGCAGAAAAATTGATAGGTATTCTGCTAGTAAACCATTACAGAAATTTGTCTCCTAAAGAGAGGGAAGAACCACTAACCAAAAAGGCAAGAGAGTTTCTAAATCTTAGACCTGCCTTTTATGTAAGTACTCCTGAGTTATTTGAGATTATAAAAAAGGTAAAAGAAGAGAAGATTAGTAAAGAAAGTGGAAGAAAAATATTTCTAAGTAAGGGTAGGGATTAGACCTCTTTGATACTTCCTGTCTATTGAGGCATTCGTCGGAGCTTGAAGTAAGAACCGAATAATAATGAATAAAAATTATATTGTGTTGTATGAATCAAAATAGTGCCATTTACTGGCACTTGTGTGGGCGATTCTCTTTTTTAGGCCTATAATTCTGTCTGTAGATGTATTATTGCTAGGTCTAGAACTTTCTCCTGTAGACGCTAGAAAATCCAAATCACGAAGCGGGGTTTTGATCGAAAGAGGTCTTACCTTTACAGCAAGATATCGCTATTCCAAATTCTGAGGTTGGAGGGATTCGGAATCCTCGATAGTCTTCGATTTCCATCTACCCGTCAGGAAATACAGGTAGGATAGTCCTGCACCGATGATGTTCCCCAAGGCCATTCCCCACCATAGACCTGTGACCCCCATCCCCATTCCGACACCCGAAACGCCGAAGGCGAGGAAGTAGCAAAGGCCAACTCTCAATATCCAAATCCTCGTAAAGGAGAGAGTAAGGGCGGGTTTTGTGTGGCCGGATCCCCTGTACGTCGAGTCGAAGATTCTGAAAAATCCGAAGAAGGGCAGGGAGAAGACAAATATCGCGATGAATTGGGAACCCGTCTCTATGACCGACTTGTTGTCAATGAAGACACCTATTATCTCGCCTCTGAATAGGAACAATGCTATCGATATGGCGAACATGATCAATCCCGAGGTCAGAAGAGTCCTGTAAACGATTTTTCCTGCCCTGTCTTTGTTCTCAGCACCTATGTTCTGTCCTACCATCGTCAGGGCAGAGCCGGCAAAACCCCAGATTCCGATGTTTACGACCTGTATCACTCTTTGGCCTATTCCGTAGGCGGTGACGGGAACGGTACCAAACTTCGTAACGAGGGTCATGACTGCCACGAAGCCCAGCGCGCTTCCGCCCCTAGCAATGGCCGTCGGTAAACCTATGTCGAGAATCTTTTTCAACCAACCGAAATCGGGCTTTAGAACGCCGAGGTTTAGGCTGATGTCCGCTCTGTTCGAGAAGAGAATGTATATCCCTATAGCCGAGGAGACCCCTCTGGTCAGGACGGTCGCAGCCGCGGCTCCACTCACAAGCATCTGCGGAAACGGTCCTATTCCGAGTATCAGAAATGGGTCCAGAACGACGTTTATGATCACGCCTATGCCGAGAATATACATTGGCCGCTTCATATCGCCGACTCCTCTCAAGAGGAAGTTGAAAGCGATGAATCCGAACATGAGGGGAAGGCCGGCAAATATTATTTTCAGGTAGGACGCCGCCATCGGTACGACTTCCGTGGGCGCCCCGATAATATCCGTCAGAATCCAGCCGGACCCTATGAATCCTACTATACCCATCGCAAAGCTGAGCAGCAGCAAAATGCTGAAAACCTGACCGGCGGCTTTATTTGCTCTTTCCTTGCTCCCTGCGCCCGTGTGTTGGGAGACCAAGGATACCCCGGCCGTCGCCAGTCCGAAGCCGATGGATATTATGAGAAAGATTATGGGCCACGACACGGTTGGAGCCGCTACGGCCTCCTTGCTGACCTTCCCCAGCCAAAAAGTGTCGACTAGGTTGTAGGCCGTTTGGAGAACGTTCCCCACCATTATGGGCCAGGCCAACGTAAAAAGTGTCTTTATTATGTTTCCGTTGAGTATTCTGCCTCTTCTCTCCGTGTAATCTTCTTCTGCCATTCTGCTCTCCTAAAGAATCGCATGATTTTTGTTAAATCTTTCACATCGTCATTCAGAAAAATTATTTTATTTGCTATACTTCTGCCTTTCTCGATATATCAAAGAAGCCCAAAAGTAGCAAGGACATAGAGAGAAAAACATTTCCTCAAAAAATTGCGAAATTTTTAGATGATTAGAAGAATGTAAGTTCTCTTCGTAGTTTAATGATGACTGACACTTATTACAAATCCATTTTTTGTTACACCCATAACAAAAAATATCACCAAATCAAGGTGACTTCCTCTATCCTCCATTTCGGATATTCTGTAAAGTCCATGCCACTATATTCCTCTATCAAATCCCAGTAATATTCTCCTTCTTCCAGATTTTTCATGATTACATCGTTCTGAGGTTCCACGTACACGATCTCCTCGTCGGCAGTGTCGAAAGCGACCAGAGCATGGGCGTAAGTCTTCGAGGAGTATTCGCCACGCTCGCTCAGCTCCCTGTAGATTATCCTAACGAATCCCGACATGAGTCCCTCATCCATTGCGTGATCTATCACCTGCTCGGTGTAGTCGAAACAGTTGAATTCTTTCTCGTCATATTCGTTTAAGTCAGTCCCGTCCTTTTCGATGAAAGATTTCACTTCGGAGAACGTCGGTGCGTGGAGTTCGAACCGGTTCCCCTCCTTTAGGGTCTCGAGCTCGCTCTTGACTCTTGAAAAGTTGTCCACAAGATTTTCGTATTCCGCTCTTTCCGCCTCGAGGTTTTCCTCCAGGTTGGTCTTTAACCTTTCTAGCTCTTCGTAGTTCTCCAAAAGGGACTGGTTGTAGGATTTGAGCTGGGAGTATTCACTTTCTATAGCATTGATATTTTCCCTCAGGTCATGAACCTCGCCGCTGTAGTGAAGAAAAGCGCCGGTCAAACCTATCCCCAGAGTTACCGTAGAAACTGCCAGCACGGCAACTATAGCTGATATGCCTTTTTCGTTCGACATCGGCCCTTTCTTTGTGGTTCTTTTTACTTATCTCCTCCTTTCTGGGGACATTCCTTGGATTTTTGAGGCAGAATCGTAGAGGTCGCGGTGAGTTTCACCTTTAAGTCTAGGTGGAGGCGAGAATTGCGACACGGTATGGGATGCCGGTCTGCATGGTAAGATTGGTTGGAGGCGATTATGCTACGACGTTGGAGCGGAGCCCTAGTTTCTTTGCCTTGTGCTTCTTAACTTGTCCAGAGAAGAAAGCTTGCGTTGACGGTTCGTGCGTTTTCCTTTCTTCGAAGGAATAATTTATTAGGCCCAATTTAAATAGACCACCCAACGAGCGGAGTCTTATTCCGAAAGATTAGGATCGTTTTGACCGAAATCATGGAAAAGTTTAAAGGGAAGAACATAGAATTTCAAAAAGCGAAAATACTAAGTAGGGGAATTCTGGGATATAATGAACCTGTAGGGGCCTGTGGCGCAGTCTGGCTAGCGCACCGGCCTTTTAAGCCGGCTGTCGCGGGTTCAAATCCCGCCGGGCCCGCTAAAAGTCACGACATGATGGGGATAATTTGGCAAAAGAGAAAGGATTTGACGTAACGGAACACGAACTCGTTCCAGAGCACGAGATTTTACCAGAGGAAGAGGCAGAGGAAATGCTGGAGGAGTACGAAATTAAAGCTCATCAGCTTCCGAAGTTAAAGGAGAAGGATCCGGTGGCGAAGGCCATAGGGGCCGAGGCGGGGGATATTATAAAGATCACAAGAGATAGTGCTACGGCAGGAAAGTCCGTAGCTTACAGACTTGTAATTGGGTGAAATGTGAATGGATACTTGGACGCCGCTGAAAAAGTTCTTTGAAGAAAAGGGCCTCGTGAGGCAACACTTGGACTCATATAACGAGTTCATAGATCAGGGCCTACAGAGGGTCATCGACAACCATGGGGACCGCGAGGACGGCGGCTGGATCGAACTGGATATCGAAGGATTTGATGTGAAGCTGGGGGACATCAGGGTAGGAAAGCCATCCGTGAGGGAGGCGGACGGTTCGCATCCCAAGATTACACCCAATGAAGCCAGACTCAGAAATCTGAATTATTCTGCTCCGCTTTATCTTTACATGTCTCCGGTCATCGATGGTCAGGAGAGGGAGCCCCAGGAAGTGTACATCGGAGATCTGCCCGTGATGGTCGGATCCAAGATCTGTACCCTGAGCGAAATGTCAGAGGAAGATAAAATAGAAGCCGGCGAAGATCCCCTCGACCCCGGCGGATACTTCGTGGTCAACGGCACGGAGAGAGTTCTCGTTACGCAAGAGGATTTGGCATCGAACCGTATTTTGGTAGAACGCGGCGGACGCGGTGAAACTCAGGTTGCAAAGGTCTTTTCTTCTCGCCAAGGATTCCGTGCTCTCGCCGTCGTCGAGAGGAAGAAGGACGCCCTAATTCACGTTTCATTGCCTTCCGTTCCCGGTAACATTCCCTTTGTCGTCATGATGCGCGCTTTAGGACTTGAAAGCGACAAGGAAATCGTGAACGCCGTGTCGGAGGACCCGGAAATTTCTAAGGAATTTATAGAAAACCTTCAGGAAGACACCGGAGTAAAGACTCAGGAGGAAGCTCTCGACTACATCGGCAAGAGGGTTGCCCGGGGTCAGACCAGGGATTACCGAATAGAGAGGGCCGCTTCAGTTCTGGACAAGTACCTTCTGCCCCACATCGGAAACGACAAGGATGTCTGGATCAGCAAAGCTTACTATCTGGGCAGGATGGCGGAGAGGACGATCGAGCTGGCGCTTGACAGAAGGGGAGTGGATGATAAGGATCACTATTCAAACAAACGGCTGAAGCTGGCTGGCGATCTCATAGAGAACGTTTTCCGCCTGGCGTTCATCAAGCTCGCTCGCGATATTAAGTATCAGCTTGAAAGGGCCGAGTCCCGTGGAAGGGAGCCCAACGTCAAGACGGCTGCCCGGGCTGACGTCCTTACCGAGAGAATCAGGCACGCGTTGGCGACCGGTAACTGGCCGGGAGGTCGTACAGGGGTTAGCCAGCTCCTGGAGAGGACCAATTATATCGGAACGCTATCTCATCTCAGGCGTGTAGTTTCACCGCTCAGCAGGTCTAGGCCTCACTTCGAGGCGAGGGACCTTCATCCCACTCACTGGGGCAGGATATGTCCGAACGAGACCCCCGAAGGGCCAAACTGTGGTTTGGTCAAGAACTTTGCCCTGTCCGCCTTGGTTTCTACGGGCGCCGATGAGGACAATGTGGATAAGTCGCTCCGAAACTTGGGTGTAAAGGAAATTGAGAAGGGGGCTGAATGGGAGGGTCAAACCGCCGTTTACCACAACGGAAAGTTGCTGGGTCCGGTCGAAGACGGTGCGGAATTCGTCCGAATGGTACGAGAGGAGAGGAGAAACGGTAACGTTAGCGACCAAGTCAACATCACTCACTATCCCGATACCAACGAAATCGTCGTGAACTCCTATCCGGGCCGAAACAGAAGACCACTGATAGTCGTCAATGACGGCAAGCTCGAGCTCACCGAAGATATCGTACAAAAGCTTGAAGATGACGAGTTGGGTTGGGACGATCTGATTGAAATGGGCGTCGTCGAATACTTGGACGCGGAAGAAGAAGAGAATGCTTACGTCGCGGTTAATCCCGAGGATGTTACGGAAGATCACACTCATCTTGAACTCGATCCCGTAGGTATTTTGGGTATAAGTGCCGCTCTGGTTCCTTACGCCGAGCACAACCAGTCGCCCCGAAACACTTACGGAGCAAACATGGCCAAGCAGGGCCTTGGCCTGCCGACTTCTAATTTCCAGAAGAGGGTGGATACACGCGCCCACCTGCTTCATTATCCTCAGGAATCCATCGTGAAGACGAAGATAATGGACGTCATGAATTACAACGAGAGACCCTCTTGTCAAAACTTCGTCGTCGCATTGATGTCTTACGAGGGTTACAACATGGAGGACGCTATTATAATGAACAAGGATTCCATCGACAGAGGCTTGGCTAGGTCGACCTTCTACAGGCTGTACGAAACGGAAGAGTCCAGGTATCCCGGAGGGCAACTGGACAGGCTCGAGAAACCGAGTGAAGAGATTCGAGGTTATGCTGAGGAAGAGCTTTACCGAAATCTGGACGACGACGGTCTGATACTTCCGGGTTCCGAGGTCAAAGGGAAGGACGTTTTGATAGGTAAGACCAGCCCGCCTAGGTTCCTCGAGGAAACCGACGAATTTGGAATGGGAATGCAGCACGCTCGAAGGGAGAGTTCCGAGAGGATGCGACCTAACGAGGAAGGCGTTGTCGACATGTCCCTGTTGACCGAAAACGTGGATGGGGATAAGCTCGCACGAGTGAGGGTGAGGGATCTAAGAGTCCCTGAAATAGGGGACAAATTCGCTTCCAGACACGGGCAGAAGGGAGTTATCGGAATGGTCGTGCCCGGTGCCGATATGCCATTCACGGAGAGCGGGGTTTCACCCGATATCATTCTTAATCCTCATGCAATTCCCTCCAGGATGACCGTCGGACAGTTGCTCGAGATGATGGCCGGAAAGGCCGGGTCAATCAGGGGCGAACAGATCGATGGGAGTCCGTTTGGCGGTACTTCGGAGGAGGAGCTGAAGAAAATCCTTAAGGAGCATGGGTTCAAGCAGACCGGTGAAGAGACGATGTACGATGGTAAAACCGGAAGGAAGCTTAAAGCCCAGATATTTATGGGAGTATGCCACTACAGAAAGCTACATCACATGGTTGCGGATAAGATTCACGCTAGGGCGCGAGGACCTTACCAGATGCTGGCCAGACAGCCCACGGAGGGTAGGGCCAGGGAAGGAGGCCTCAGGTTCGGAGAAATGGAACGTGACTGTCTGATTGGACACGGGGCTGCCCGACTGCTGAAGGACAGGCTTTTGGATTCCTCGGACAGGTACACGGCAAAGGTCTGCGAAGATTGTGGCAACTTTGCCGTTCACGACGAACGAAGAAATCAAACTTACTGCCCGGTGTGCGGCGATGAGTCCGAGATAAACGAGGTAGAAACCTCTTACGCTTTCAAACTACTGCTCGACGAGCTGAGGTCCATGTGTATAGCGCCCAGATTAGGATTAAAAGATAGAGCTTGAGTGATAAAATGCCAGAAGTATCAAAAGCAATAGATGAAGTCGAATTCGGTTTACTAGCTCCCGAGGAAATTCGGGACTTGTCAGTAGCTCGGATAGTCACCGCCGACACATACGACGAGGACGGTTATCCCATCGAGAAAGGTTTAATGGACCCTCGACTGGGCGTAATTGATCCAGGTCTCAGGTGCAGGACTTGCGGGAAGAGATCCGGTGTCTGTCCGGGACACTTCGGCCGAGTCGAACTGGCACGCCCGGTGATACACGTCGGATTTTCTAGGACCATTTACAACTGCCTGAGGGCCACTTGCGGGAAGTGCGGCAGGATACTTCTTTCGGAGGATAAGCTCGAGAGGTACAGGGATAAAATGAGAGACGCGGAGGAGATGGCCCAGTCTTGGGAGGATTACGCCAAGAGAATTATCAGACGGGCGTACAAGCGGGATGAATGTCCGCACTGTGGCGCCGAGCAGGGAAAGATAGACTTTGACAAACCCACCACCTACCACGAAGATGACAAGCGTTTGACTCCCAGCGACGTGCGAAGGAGGCTTGAAGACATACCCGATTCTGACGTCCGCTTGCTGGGGCTCGATCCCGAGGTCGCCAGGCCGGAGTGGATGGTTTTGACGGTACTTCCGGTTCCGCCGGTTACGGTAAGGCCCAGTATAACTCTGGAAACGGGGGTGCGCTCGGAGGACGATCTCACTCACAAGCTTGTGGACGTAATTAGAATCAACCAGCGCTTGAGCGAGAACCTCGAAGCTGGAGCTCCTCATCTTATTATTGAAGATCTTTGGGAACTGTTACAATATCATGTTACTACGTTCTTCACGAACGAGGTGTCGGGAATTCCGCCCGCCAGGCACAGGTCTGGGAGAAACCTCAGAACCCTAGCTCAAAGGCTGAAGGGGAAGGAAGGCCGGTTCCGTGGAAATCTTTCCGGAAAGAGGGTCGACTTCTCGGCCAGAACTGTCATTTCTCCGGATCCTCGTATAAGCATAAACGAGATCGGAGTTCCTGAGTACGTGGC
>CAZEBR010000032.1:12042-16726 GCA_964510375.1 Hadarchaeota archaeon (SeqCode)
GGTCCGTACACTCATCAGAAGGGGTCCCGATAACCATCCGGGTGCGACTTCGCTAGAAAGTCCGGACGGCAATAGGTTCGATCTTAGATATGCGGACAGGGAAGAACTGGCCAATATGATCGAGCCAGGATACGAGATCGAGCGACACTTGAAGGACGGTGACGTAGTTCTTTTCAACAGGCAACCTTCACTTCACCGAATGTCGATCATGGCCCACGAGGTCAAGGTCATGCCGGGTCAGACGTTCAGGCTTAATCTCGCCGTCTGTCCTCCGTATAACGCGGACTTCGACGGCGACGAGATGAATCTACATCTTCCGCAGAGCAAGGATGCTCAGGCAGAGGCAAAGACTTTGATGAGGGTTCAAGAACAGATTCTCTCGCCTCGTTTCGGCGCTCCGATTATCGGCGGAATTCAAGATCATATCACGGGTCTTTACCTGCTTACCCAGAGCGGATTCAGTCTCGACAAGGAGGATGCCCAACAGGTTCTCTCAGATGCCGGGATAGACCCGGAGCTTCCGGAGCCCTCCGGAGTGGAAGACGGAGAGGAGTACTGGACGGGCAAGGATATATTCAGCATGTTCCTTCCCGATGATCTGGACCTTTCCTACAAGGCCAACATATGCGATGTTGGCGGAGATTGCGAAGACTGCGACAGGTGGGACGGCGAAGAGTGCGAGATAGATGCCTACGTCGAGATCAGGGGAGGCAAGCTTGAAAAGGGTGTAATCGACTCCGCCTCATACGAGGCCTTGGGTGACTGCTACGTTCTGGACAGAATTATTAAGGATCACGGCACCGACGCCGCCAGAAAGTTCCTAAACGATACGACTAGACTTGCCATCTCCGTCATCAAGAAGTTTGGATTTACCACGAGTCTCAATGACGAAGAAATATCCAAGGAAGCCCGAGAGGAAATTAGGGAGGTTCTCGACGATGCAAAGCAAGAAGTCCAGGATTTGATCGGCGAATATGAGAGCGGAGAACTGGAACAGATGCCGGGAAGATCTCTGAAGGAAACTCTAGAGAGCCGCATAATGGAGGTACTGGCCGAGACTCGGGACCAGGCCGGTAGGATTGCCGAGCAACATCTGGGTCTCGACAACGATGCGGTCGTGATGGCGAGGACCGGCGCCCGTGGTAGCATGCTCAATCTCACTCAGATGACCGGTTGTGTGGGCCAACAGTCCGTCAGGGGAGAGAGGCCCTCGCGAGGTTACGAGGGAAGATCACTTTCACATTTCAAGGCAGGAGATTTGAGTGCAGAAGCTAAAGGCTTCGCACGCTCCAGTTATAAGGAGGGACTCGATCCCACCGAGTTCTTTTTCCACGCCATGGGTGGGAGAGAGGGTCTGGTCGACACCGCCGTCCGAACGGCTCAGAGTGGTTACATGCAGAGACGGCTGATTAACGCCCTCCAGGACATCAGAGTCGAACACGACGGAACTGTTCGAGACGATCACGGAAATATCGTCCAGTTCAAGTACGGTGAGGATAATGTGGACCCGGCCAGGAGCGACAAGGGCAAGGCGGTTAATATAGATCATATAATTGAAAATGTTGTTGAAGATTAGGTGAGATGAATATGGAAGGAGTAGCGAAAGAGACGATCAAATCTAAAGTCGACGAACTTGAAGATGAGCTACCTCCAAAACTATTGGCGGACTTGGAGAATAAACTCGTCCAGTTGAGTGAGGAGAAGGAACTTACTCAGGATCAGATTGATGAGATAATTGAAAGAACCATGGAATCCTACGAGGATTCTATAGTGCAACCCGGGGAGGCAGTCGGTACAGTCGCTGCCCAATCGATAGGTGAACCCGGCACTCAGATGACTCTCAGGACTTTCCATCATGCGGGAGTTGCCGAACTCGACGTCACTCTGGGTCTCCCTAGATTGATCGAGATAGTGGACGCCCGCAGGACCCCTGACAACCTGCTCATGGAAATTCACCTCAAGGAGGAATATGCTCGGGAAAGGGAGAAAGCCCGAGATTTTGCTCAGAAGATTGAAATGCTCACTTTAGAGGATGCGGTCACGAGGACAGAGACCGATTTGATAAATATGGAGTTTGTGATGAACTTGGATAGGGATCAGCTTCAAATGAAGGATATGAAGCCCAGCGACGTTAAGGAGATTTTACAGGATGAGCTGGACACTGAAGTCATCGCTCAAGGTTTCAAGCTCCGAGTAAAACCCGAAAGCCCCTCTCCCCCGGACCTTAGGCGAATTGTAGCCAAGGCCAAAGAAATCCACCTTGGAGGGGTCGAGGGTATCGAAAGAGTCGTCGTGAAGGCCGAAGAAGAGGGTTACGTCGTTTATACGGAGGGCACTAATCTATCCGAAATCCTCCCCATGCCGGAAGTTGATGCTAGCAAAACTTCGTCCAATCATATTAGAGAAATCGAAGAAGTTCTGGGTATAGAAGCGGCTAGAAATTCCATTATGAACGAAGCCTTGGATACCTTGGAAGAGCAGGGCCTCGACGTCGATACACGACACATAATGCTGGTTGCCGATGCAATGACTAACACCGGCGAGATTAGGCAGATAGGAAGGCATGGAATAAGTGGAGAGAAAGCGAGCGTGTTGGCACGTGCCGCTTTCGAGGTCACCGTGAAACATTTGCTCCAAGCCAGTTCCAGAGGAGAAACGGATAAGCTGGATGGAGTTGTTGAAAACGTTATTGCAGGCCAGCCTGTGCCTCTTGGAACAGGAACGGTAGAATTGGAGATGTCGGGGGGAGACAAGAGTGGAAGTGAATGAAGAATTAAATAAGTTGGAGAAAACGGGCGATTTTGTTCTCGGTTCTAAGGAGGCTTTAAAGGCTACGGAGTCCGCAAGATCAAAGTTAACCATACTGTCTGCTACGTGCCCGCAAGATGTCGAGGAAAAACTGATGGAATTGGCGGACGATAATGACGTCCCGCTTCATTTTTACGAGGGCGGGAGTGAAGATTTGGGTTTGGCTCTTGGAAAACCTTTTTTGGTATCCGCTATGGCTGTTATTGATCCTGGAGATTCCAGCGTACTAGAGTTAGGTGGAAATTACAAATGACGGTGAAGCTGAATAAGGAAAAACTCAGATATATATCTCTTTTCGAAAAAATTACGGGCGTTACACCCCGTGACTGCGTCGAGAGCGGGGAGGATAAAAATCATATTACCTTTGTAATGGACGAATCGGATATGGGACGGGCCATAGGCCAGAATGGGAGCAATATAAAGAAGGTCAGGAAAGAGATGGACAAGAGAGTGGACGTTATCGAGTATTCCGAGGATCCCGAGGAATTTTTGAGGAACGTCTTTTCCTCGGTTGATGTGCTTGATATAGAAATCAACAGCGATGAGGACGGTAAGACCGAGGCCATGGTCGAAGTGGATCAAAACGAGAAGGGCCGAGCGGTAGGTAAGGATGGATGGAATATAAAAAGAGCGAGAAAGCTTTTGAATAGGCACCATGGCATGTCCGATGTGGAATTGGCATGAGTTTTAAGAAAGAACGTAAAACAAAAAGAGATGAGGTAAAGTATGAGTGACGGTGCAAGTGGAGAATTCGCGGCGCGGAAGCTAAAGCGCAGCCGGCAAAAAAGGAGATGGAAGGATGAAGATTACAAGCGACGTATGCTCGGATTGGATAAAAAGACGGACCCCCTTGAAGGAGCTCCGCAGGCGAGAGGAATAGTTCTTTCTAAGGTGGGCGTCGAGGCAAAACAGCCCAACTCCGCCGTGAGAAAGTGCGTGAGAGTTCAGGTTATAAAAAACGGCCGCCGTTTGACTGCCTTTGTACCGGGAGAGAATGCTATCAGCTTTATAGATGAACACGATGAGGTTTTGATCGAGGGGATTGGCGGTGCCGAAGGCGGTGCCAAAGGCGATATCCCCGGAGTAGGCCATAAGGTCATAAAGGTAAACGGGGTTTCTCTGGAGGAACTCGTTAGAGGAAACAAGGAAAAACCGCGAAGGTGAAATTTATGGCGTTAAAATATTTTGGAAGATGGTCAGTTGACGATGTCGAAGTCGAAGACAGGGGATTGAGGAGATACATCAGGCTGGAGCCCAGGCTTGCCCCCCATGTCGCGGGCAGACAGAACGATAAGAGGTTCGACAAGGAGAACGTGCCGATCGTCGAGAGATTGATGAATAAGCTCATGCGATCCGGCCCAGGTAAGGGAAAGGTCGGAGGTAAGAGCATTAGGGGCACTAAAAGCTGTGGAAAGAAACAAAAGGCCTACAAGATAGTTCGCGAGGCCTTTGAAATCATAGAAGACGAGACCGGACGGAATCCTATCCAGGTTTTGGTGGATGCCATTCAGAATTCGGCCCCTAGGGAGGAAACTACCAAGATTAGCTACGGTGGAATTACTTATCACGAAGCCGTAGATTCTGCACCCCTAAGAAGACTCGATATAGCGCTTAGACATCTTGCTGAAGGAGCATATTCGTCTACATTTAAGAATAAAGATTCTATTGAAGATTGTTTGGCCGAAGAACTTATTTCAGCTGCCGAAGGCGACTCTGAGAGCTATGGAGTGGAGCAAAAAAGAGGCGTAGAGAGGATAGCCAAGGGAGCGAGGTAACGTCGGGGAAAGGCTTTTTAATGCCCTTGGAAAACTAGAGGTAGGAGGTTTAAGATGGCTGAAAAACCACACATGAATTTGGCAGTTATAGGCCATGTGGA
>CAZEBR010000033.1:0-15215 GCA_964510375.1 Hadarchaeota archaeon (SeqCode)
AACCCCTTTTAGAACCGTTCACCTCCAGTGAGTGGCTGCTTATAGGACGAAAAATGTTCTAAAAACGTGATATCGTGTTATCAATTCAAAATAATCTCTACTCGGAAAATGGAGGAACCGAACTGTGAAGGTCGGATGGATAGTCCTAGGAAAAAGCCAAAATCCTCCCTATGTGGATCAGTGGGGGTTAATGAGGAATGAGAAAGACCTCGAAGAGGAATACGAGGACATCGAAGAGGAGATAAGAGAAATCGAAACCGAGCTCGATCTGCAAATCAACGGCGGCGACATCGTCAGGACCGTTCCGGATGCTTTGGATCTGGCGGGAGAATACAGAGGGTGTGACGTGCTGGTGGTTTTCGGCGTCTCCGGTGCGGGCACCAGGAAACTGCTCAACGCCATAACCACCTATGGCCTGCCACTGATTTTCTTCAACAAGATCGAAGAGAACCGCATGTACGGTCACGCCCTATACCAACAGTGGTACCAGATGGACGCCGTCGAAGAGTTCACCGAGGTGGACCTGGTTATAAACGATTACGACAAATTGATCGGGAAGCTGAAAGCCCACAGGGCGGTTAAGCAGCTGGAGGAATCGAAAGTTCTGTGCATCGGCGAACCCAACGATTTCTTTGCGGGCGGTCTAGCCGCAAGGGCAGCGGTGGACAAGTTCAGGCCGGCGATAGACTACATATCCTTCGAGACTTTCCAAGAGAATCTTGAGGAGAAAAGCTTGGAAGACGAGGAGGTAGTAAGAACCAAAAATCAATTCTTAGAGGACGCTGAAACAGTTTCAGACGAAATCGACGAGGAAACCGGCCTCAAATCGGCACGGGTTTACGTGGTACTAAAAGAGATTATCGAAGAGAACGGATACGATGCGGTCGCAGCGAACTGCCTTTCTGGAATTCTAGACTTGGTAGATACGACACCCTGTATCGCGTTTCAGATGCTTAGAGACGAGGGAGTCCCTGCAGTCTGCGAGGCCGACATTCCTCAACTTGTCACGACCATCCTACTGAGATACATTGCGGACAAACCCACCTTTATCAACGACCCTGTAATCGTTCCGGACGAAGACAGGGTTGTGGTAGCCCACTGCACAGCTCCTACGAAAATGGCCGGCTTCGAAGAGGAGCCCGAAAACTACGAAGCCTCCCTGCATCACGAAACCAAATTGGGTCTTGCCCCCTCGGTAAAGTTCGAAGAAGGGCAAAAAGTGACACTTGCCGGTGTTTCCCACGATTTCGACGAAATGATCGCTGCTGAGGGGAAAATAACCAGAAACACAGACTATCACATCTGCATTAGCCAAGCGGAAGTAAGGGTGAGCGATGCTCAGTTCCTCTTCGATAACTTCAAGGGGTTTCACTGGGTGATGGTCTACGAAGACTGGATGGAAGAATTGAAGAAGGCCTGTGATCTCCTCGGAATAGAAATGAGGTTTTCCGACGAAAACAAAAGGTAGACACGATGAGTCCGGAGCGGAATCCTTGTAGGAAACTGAGATTGAAAATTTCTTTGAGTGATTGTTCTTACTAATCAACTTTCGTCAGCATTACAAGTTATGGTTTCCAAAAGAAAGGGTAGAGGATGAAAAACAAAGAAGTTTCTAGAATTCTCTACGAGATTGCCAATCTCTTGGAGATCAAGGATGTGGATTACAAACCAAGGGCTTACAGGAAGGCAGCCAGGAATATTGAAGCTTTGACGGAAGACATCGAAAGCATCCACGAGCGAGGGGAGCTAGAAGAAATAGGGGGAGTCGGGGAGGCGATATCGGAAAAAATTTCGGAGTACCTAGAAACCGGTGAACTAGAATATTACGAGAGCCTAAAAAACGAACTCTCCATAGACATAGAAGAACTGACCAACATCGAAGGAATCGGTCCTAAATCAGTGAAGAAACTTCACGAAGAACTGAATATCCAGAGCCTTGAAGACCTTGAGGAAGCTGCCCAAGAAGGTAAAGTAAAAGAGGTCGAAGGATTTGGAGAAAAGACACAGAAGAAGATATTGGAGAACATCGAAGACGCGAAAAGAGGCCGCGAAAGGCAATTGCTCGGAAAGATGCATCCTACTGTCGAGGACTTGAGTTCAAGGCTTCGCAACATGGGGGTCTTCGATCGGATAACAATAGTCGGTTCGTGCCGAAGAAGGAGGCCGACGATTGGTGACGTTGATATTCTAGCCATATCGGAAAAACCTGAGGACGCCATGGAAGAGTTCTGTGGATTAGAGGAAGTTGATGAAGTCCTTGCAAAGGGGGATACGAAATCCTCCATAGTCATTGCAGGGGGCCTCCAAGTCGATATGAGAATCGTCGATGAATCGTCCTATGGCTCAGCTCTAATGTACTTCACCGGGTCGAAGGATCATAATGTCGCGCTGAGAGGCAGGACCAAACAAAGAGACTGGAAGTTGAACGAATACGGGCTGTTCGACTCGGAGGGGGAAAGACTAGCAGGAGAAACCGAAAAGGAAGTCTACCGAGAGTTGGACCTGAGCTACATACCCCCAGAGTTGAGGGAAAACACGGGGGAAATAGAAGCAGCGGAAAACGGCTCGCTCCCGGACCTAGTGGAAGAAGAGGACATCCGAGGAGACCTCCAGGTCCACACAAAATACAGCGATGGTTCCGATTCCGTGGAAGAAATGGCTCGAAGAGCCGAAGAGAGAAATCTGGAGTACCTTTTGATATCCGATCATGGACCCTCACTCAAAGTGGCTGGCGGACTGGAGGAGGACGAATTCGAAGAGCAGTCAGAAAAAATCGAAAAAGTGAACGACAAGGTAGAAACGGAAATCCTCCAGGGAATCGAAACCAATATCACACAGGAAGGCTTGGATGTTTCAGAAGAATGGTGCGAAAGATGCGATATCCTTTCAGTAGCCATGCATGACCGGCCCGATGATCCAACGGAGAGGATCCTGTCCGCGCTCGACGAATATCCAGTAGATATACTAGTCCATCCTTTGAATCGAAAGCTCCTAGGGCGAGACCCTCTCGACATAGACCTTGACAAAGTGATCGATAAGGCCCGGAAGGAGAATGTTGCGATAGAGATAAACTCGCAGCCTGAGAGACTGGATCTGGACTGGCAGAACGTGAAGAAGTATAGAGGGGAGGTTAAATTCGTGATATCAACCGATGCACATTCGAAAGAAGAAATGAACTTCATTCATCTCGGGGTTTCCCAGGCTAGGAGGGGTTGGTGCCGTGATGACGACATCCTCAATACCCGAAGGATCGATGGGGTGAGGACGTACCTAAATGGTTGAAAAGCCGGAGGATAACCCCTATATTCGTGATCCTGACTTGGATTTCGAAGACGTTTCAGAGATGAGCAAGGAAAAAGCGAGGGGCGAGGTAGAGGATTTGAGAGAAGCGATAGAATATCACGACCACCTATACTATGTAGAGAATGACCCTGCTATCTCCGACAGAGCCTACGATATCCTTTTCGACAGGTTGGAAAGCCTAGAGCGGGAGTTCGATCTCGTGGCCGAAAACTCTCCCACACAGAGGGTCGGAGGGGAAACCTTAGACTCATTCAACACGAGGGAGCATACCAAGGAAATGTTGAGCCTGGACTCCTCTGAAGACGAAGGGGACGTGAGGGAATTCGATGAAAGAGTGAGAAAGAAACTCGGTGAAGTGGAATACTCGGCGGAACCTAAGTTCGACGGTTTCTCCGTAGAGATCGTTTACCTTGGAGGTGAATTTGACCGAGCCGTCATGAGGGGAGATGGAGACAAAGGCGACGAAGTATCGGAAAACGTCAAAACCATTCGGACGGTCCCTCTAGAGTTGAAAAACGCTCCAGAACGCCTCTCAGTTCGAGGGGAGGTATACATGCCTAAGTCCGGATTTCATGATCTGAACGAAGAAAGAACGAATAAAAACAAAGATCCTTTTGCTAACCCGAGAAACGCCGCCGCTGGGACTATAAGGCAGTTAGATCCAGACGTGGTGGCAGACAGGTTTCTGAACATATACTTTTACGAGATACTAGAATGTTCACAGGAGATCAAGAATCAAAAGGAAAGTTTTGAGCTTTTGAAATCTCTGGGGTTTAGAGTTTGCGATCTCAACGAAATAGTGAACGACATTGACTCCTTTATCGACTACCGGGACGAAATCATGGAAAAAAGAGAAGACCTAGAATACGATATCGACGGAGCAGTGGCCAAGGTCAATGATTTCGAGAAGAGAAATAAGATGGGTGAAACAGCAAGGCATCCGAGATGGGCGTTTGCCTACAAGTTCCCGCCAAAAACAGATCAAACCCTTGTGGAAAAGATTACGGTCCAGGTAGGTCGGACCGGGAAGTTGACGCCTGTGGCCCTACTCGACCCTGTGGATATTAAAGGAGTTACTGTAAGTCGAGCGACACTCCATAATGAAGAGAAGGCAAAAGAATTGGGGGTTTCAGAAGGAGCTAAGGTAAAGGTCGAAAGGGCGGGGGACGTCATCCCAGAAATCGAAAAAGTAGTTGAAAAAGCTAAAGGAGAATTCGCCATGCCTGACTCCTGCCCGGTTTGCGGAAGCGATGTCGTCAGGGAAGGTGAACATCACTTCTGTACGGGCGGGATGTCCTGTTCCGCCCAACTGAAAAGATCTATCCAGCATTTCTGCTCCAAACAGGCTATGGACATCGATGGAATCGGCGAAAAGGTGGCGAGGAAGCTAGTCGAGGACGGTTTGGTAGAGACTCTCCCTGATCTTTTCTCGCTTGAAAAGGAAGACTTGCTGGAACTGGAAAAGTTCGGCGAGAAGTCAGCTGAGAACTTACTTGAACAAATAGAGGACAGCAAAAAGGTTGATCTTGCGAGTTTTATTTACGGTTTAGGTATTCGACACGTCGGTAAGGAACGGGCTAGATCGTTGGCTGAGAAATTTACCCTGGAGTATTTAGAAAATGCCGACAGAAAGAAAATAGAAGAAATCGAGGATCTTGGTCCAGAGGTGTCCAAAAGCATTCATTCCTTCTTCCAAAATGAAAGGAATATAGAGTCTCTGAAAAAATTAAAAAGTTCCATTCGGGAATTCGAAAGTCTAGAAAGGGAAAGCAGATTTAGTGGGCTTAAAATAGTATTCACAGGGAGCATAGAGGGATACACCCGCGATGAATTGGAAAATCTAATGGAAAATCACGGTGCGGATGTGACATCGTCAGTCAGCAGCGAAACGGATTTTCTAGTAACTGGTGAAAACCCTGGCCAAAGTAAACTTGAGAGCGCGAAAGACTTGAACACAGAAATACTGGATTTGGATGAGTTCAGGGAAAAATTCCTCGAAGAGGTCACCTAAACATCAACGAAAAGATTGTATCTATCAGGGGATCAAAAGGTTACTTATCATTCGTTTTTCTCTTTTTCGTACTCTTTCCACGCTCTGACCCAGTCCTCTTCGATATCTCCGAGCTTTTCTAAGACCATATCTCTAATCTCCCCTGTTGATACTTCATACTCTACCTCTTTCTCGATCTCATTCGCAATATCCTCCGCAACGTTTGTCGGAGCCCCTGCTTCTATACAGGACCCTTCGATCTTTTGACGGTCGAAATGTTCCCTACTTCCATTCCTTTTGAGAATCTCGATCTCGCTTTCGACTTTTTCCTCAACCTCCTCAATCTCCTCGACCAGAACCTCGCGTTCAAAGTAAAGGGTCTCAACAGCTATAATTCCAGCCGAGAGGAGCAAAACCGTGAAAAAAGTTCCTGGCTCGGATTGGTATAGATGCCAGAACATCAACGGTAAAAATCCTATCGAGCCCAGGGTCCCTATGAGTGGAATGGTAGAGCTCACATTTTTCCTGTTCCGTTGGGTAAAGGCGATGTAACTCATGGCCCCAAAAACCACTATGAAAGCGATGGAAGCGAAGGATGTTACGCTGCTTAGACTGCCAAACCATGTAAAAACTGCCGTTATGCCCCCGATCACAAGTAACGTCTTGACCGGAATTCCCGATTTACTTGAATCACCGCTCCTGTCGGGGAGCAAATCCTTCGAAAGCATTCCCTTTGCAAAATAACCGCTTGAGAACAACGTGGCGTTTATCGCGCTACCGGTCGAGAACAAAGCCGCCAGCGAAATAAGAGTAAAGCCTATCCGCCCCATAAAGGGCTTCGCAGCGACCGCTAGTGCTCTTTCCGGGTGTTCCATTATGACTGAGAGAGGAGCAAGGCTCAGAGTCGTAACTGCGACGATAACATAGATAATAACGGCCGAAGGAATGGCAATGTAGATAGCTTTTTTGATTGTGTCTGCAGGGTTTTCCACGCTTTCCTGATCGTAGAAGAGCAGCTGCCATCCCTGAAAGGCTACGAAAGAAACCGCGGCAGCCATGATGGGGCCAAATCCTGTCAGTCGAGACAATCCAAACTCGAGCTGTCCCTGCGTGGCACCGTAATAAAAACCCCAGATGCCGAAAACGAGAAGTATCAAAATTTTAAGCCCGACCAAGAGATCTTCTGTCAACCCTGTGGAGCGGGCTCCTAAGACGTTCAAGCCGACGAAACCCGCTACGGCTAAAACGGAAACGACTGGCCGCATGGAAATACCCAACAGAGGCACCAGTTCAACTCCGGTCAGTCCAGTAAAGAAACTTCCAAACGCATAGGCGTACATCGCCATAGACCCAATGTATCCGAACAACAGGGTCCAGCCGATCATCCCGGATAAAGTCGAATTGCCCAGAAACGATTGGACAAAGGTTACCGATCCTCCGTTCCCGCTCGCCAACCGATTGAGTACGTTATAGGAATATCCCGCAGAAAAAGCCACTATTCCGGCAACGATAAAAGCGAACCATGTCGCTGCATGAGTGATCTGGGCGATGACTCCAAGAACGGCAAAGATTCCACCTCCGATCATTCCGCCCAGAGCCATAGATACCGACTCGAACAGACCGAGCTTCTTTTCCGGCATTACCAAAAACCCTCCAGAGAATATACTTTTATTATTATGCGGAATATACACTTTTTTTTAGAATAGGATATGGATTTTCCCAATTAAATCTTTGAAGGCTCTTGAACCCTGATTCTTCCAGGCCCCTTATCCAATTCCACATCGTAATCGGAAGCTTCAAAGTACTTTTCAAAGAAGAAATGGATAAAATCCATCATTTCTCGAATTTGGACCGCTAGCGTGTAAACTCCATCCGACTCCGTACTTAAGTTGTACATGTTAGTTTTCTCGTTGCGCTCTAGGATGCTTTCAACTCCCCTTATCCCCCTCTCTCCGTCTATTTTACATTTTTCCGTGGCTATTTCTTCCACTCTGTTCCAAAAGCTTTCAGAATAATCCTCGTTTTCCATGAAAAGAGAACGTAAAAGCTCTGCATCCATCAAAATGTGATCTTCCGCTTCCAAAAATCCAAGTAAGGTTTCCAAAGAACCTGGAGAGATATCTCCCGTTTTTACCTTCCGAAGATACTCGAGGGCCTCCCTAACAACCTCTGCTTTCGAAACCCCTGATTCGGACTGGATATTCTCGACTAGCTCCATCTCCTCGTCGTCAAGCAGTACACTCAATCTTCTGGACTTCTTATCTTCTGTAGACATTATGTTAACTGTCCGAGGATTACCTATTAAATCTTATTCAAACCTACTATTTCTACCTAACTCTAAACAGCAAGACTGATAATCCTCCAAAAAAAGATTAGAAATGCTAATTTCTATTAAATATCTTTTTTAACACCGTATACCTGAAATTAAAACGAAATAAAAGAACTGAGGGTGTTCTAGATGGAAAAAGTGAAAGTAATGGATACCGAAAGGTGTTCCGGTTGTCTATCCTGCATGCTTGCCTGTACTAGAAAAAATAGGGAAAAGGTTTCGCTGGAGAAAAGCGCAATCCAAATCAGAAGTACTGGCGGAATAGAAAAAGGATTCGCAGTTGTTATGTGCAGAGACTGTGAAGACCCACCCTGTGCAGAGGTGTGTGAAACCGGGGCTCTGAAACCCAAGGAAGACGGGGGAGTAACTTTTAATGAAGAAGAATGCACTGGATGTGGCCTTTGCGAAGAGGCCTGCACTATCAACGCAATAGTATGGGACGAAGACAGTGAATCACCGATTATTTGTGACAATTGCGGTTACTGTGTTCAGTTTTGTCCTCACGATGTCTTATCACTAGAATCAACTGGAGGTGGAGGGTAGTGGACGAGTATCTATCGAATGTACTCTATGTTGATCTAGATAAAGGGAATACTGAAGTTAGAGATCGGAAAGACATTTTCAAGGAGTATCTTGGAGGGGTAGGAGCATCGGTTAAGTTATACGAAGAGGAGGGAAACAGAAATGCCGATCCTTTTGACCCAGAGTCACCGTTAGTTTTTGCGGTCGGACCTCTTACGGCCCTCTATCCCTGCATATCAAAGGCTGTGTGCTCATTCAAATCTCCAGCCAACAACACTTACGCCGAAAGTTATGCTGGAGGGCGGCTGGCAATGTCACTTAGGATGGCGGGCTATGGCGCAATCGTGATAAAGGGAAAGTCAGAGGACCCTGTCTACCTGGCAGTACATGGAGACGATGTCGAGATCAAAAATGGGTCAGCAATTTGGGGGATGAAATCAACCTATGCCAAAGGTCGGGTTCTCCGAGAGGTCGAACCCAAATCAGGGAAGAGAAGCATAGTCAGGATCGGTCCTGCCGGTGAAAACAAGGTAAAGTACGCTAACGCTGTGGCCGAAACATTTCGACACTTCGGCCGACACGGTATCGGTGCTGTCATGGGCAGCAAAAAGCTTTCTGCTTTGGTAGTTTCCGCAGACAAGGAGATTTCTATCGCAGACAAAGATCAGTATATGAAACTCTATCAGGATATCTACGATGAAGTTACAGAATCTTCGGCGATGGAAAAGTACCGAGTTCTTGGGACGCCGAAAAACGTCAAATCTCTAAACGAATTAGGTGGACTTCCGACCAAAAACTTCTCCGCAGGAGAATTCGAACACGCCGAAGCACTCTCGGGAGAGTACTTTGCCGAACATCAGCTCGCCAAACAATTGGCCTGTACGGGTTGTCCTCTTGGATGTATCCATCTCGCCACCCTAAGGAAGAAGTTTGCTCCGGGTCATGAGTACGAAACCATCCTCCAATCATATGACTACGAGCCAATTTATGCGCTGGGAAGCCTTCTCGGCGTGAGCTCTGCTCATGGCGTTCTAGAGCTAATGGAAAGAGTGGATTCCCTAGGCCTAGATGCGCTAAGCACCGGCGTCTCTCTGGCGTGGGCTACCGAAGCAATGAAAAAAGGGATTATTGACAAGGGCGAAACAGGTGGTTTAATGCTGGAGTGGGATGACGTCGAGAGTTACAGAAGAGCAATTGAGAATATAGCAAGAGAGACTAACGAATTCTACGAAACCCTCGGACAGGGCGTCCGAAAGGCCGGAGAAAAATACGGTGGAAAAGAATTCGCCATTTCAATAGCGGGCCTAGAACCAGCCGGCTACCACACTGGTCCAAGCTATATCGCCTCTCTGATCGCCGGAGCCAGACATCACCACTGCGATTGTTACGGATATGGAATAGACCAAAAAATGGCGGACGAGGGATGGGAAAAAGAAGTGGAAAAGATGACCTACGAAGACAGGTTCAGAAATGTTCTAGAAAGTCTGACTGCTTGTCTTTTCGCTAGAGATGTTTATGATGAAGAAAGGATAGTGAAAGCCCTCAAAACGGTAGGGATAGATCGGAGTAAAGAAGATTTGAAGAAACTCGGCGAAAAAATCCAGAGGAAGAAATGGAGTTTGAAAAAAGAAGAAGGTTTTAATCTAGAAGATATCGAGATTCCCGAAAGATTGCTGGAAACTCCATCTCCCCGGGGAGAAATTGATGAAAAGGAGATTTGGGATCGAGTAGAAGGTTGGATGAAAAAATCCGATCTGGAGGATGTCTTCTCAAATTATGCCAAAAAAGGAAGCAAATCATAGAAACAGTCAAAATAGTTTTAGAATATTTCAAATCTCCAGATTTATTTGCAAGACCAAAACTGAAATCGTTTTAAGGAGGTGTTAATTTGTCGAAAGAAATCGAAAAAGCTGTACAGGAAGCTGAGGAAAAGATTGAAAAAGCAATAGAAGAAGCCGAAAAAACCGTGAAAGAAGCAGGGAAAGAAGCAAGGGAAATGATAGAAGAAGCTAGAAAAAAACAGGAAAACACCAGTTCTTAATTATTTGGCAGTAAAATAACAAAAAGCTCGAGAATAAAGAAGTTAGCAGAAGAAATTCCTACCATTTTTTGCAGAGGTAGGATTCGAGATGACCTCACTAACCCATTTTTTTTTTCAAATAAATCAAGGAGAAGATACGAGTGGAAGGATAGAGCCTCTCGCCGAATTTGTTGGAGGATGCAGAACTAGGAGGCTTTACTGGACTTTACAACTGAACAGGTCCTTGCACCTTCTTTCTTCCTTCCTGAACAGCTCGGAAATATCGGACGATGACTTTCTAAAAGTCTGGAAGAACCATTCATATTCGGAGAAGACAGGAGATAGGAAGAATTTCAAAGAAAATTGTACACATTGCAAACATAGGAGTATTTGCGGAAATTTTAGGGCTAGAGCTTATAGTTATCTCAATAATATTCAAATCTAGATAAAAAACAGTAAAAACCGTTTTCCATTCAGCAAAACTATCACAAAAAAGACCAAGGGGAGAATGTTTTCTATCACAGCACATATTTGACATACGTCACTGAGTACTCTATCCTAGTTTTTTCAACTCTTTCCCTATTTGAACGACAGTAACTGGTAACAAACTCATAACCAAGACAATCGCCCATCCCTTCATACCTATGTTCATCGTCCGCAAGACCGTAGAGAGGCCCGGAAGGTAGGTGGCGGTTAACAGAAGGACAGTGCAGAGTCCTAGAGCTCCCCAAACGTATTTATTCGTATTTATTTCGTTTTTGAAAAATCTAGACCCATCATCACGCATATTAAACACATGCCAGAGCCTTCCAAAAGCGAGCGTCAGGAAAGATATGGTTACGACTTGAAGATTTGGCTCCCCGTTTGTGTACATTCCGAACCAGGCTGCTCCAATGCCGAAAGCTCCAAGTGTCGTCAATGCTATCAGAGCCCCGTAAATCCCTATCCTTTTCCAGTGGCCTCTGGTGAGCACGGGCTCGTCCGGATCCCTGGGAGGAGAATCCATTACTCTGTCGCTACCTTTACCAACCCCAAGCGCGAAAGCGGGAAAGACGTCGTTCACTACATTTAAGAAGAGAATCTGTAAAGGCAATAGAGGTAGTGGGTATCCCATCAGTGAAGCTAAAAATATTGCCAATAGCTGGCTCATGTTGCCCGAAAGCAGATAAACTACAAATTTCCTGATATTTTTGAAGATTATCCGCCCCTGCTTAACGGCTTCGGTGATCGTGGAGAAGTTGTCGTCCTGGAGGACTATATCTGCAGCTTCTTTCGCGACCTGGGTCCCTCTCTCCCCCATAGTTATGCCGATGTCTGCATTCTTCAGGGCGGGTGCATCATTTACACCGTCCCCTGTCATGGCGACAATCGAGCCGTCGTCCTGATGAATCTCTATGAGGTCCAGCTTGTTTTCGGGATTTACTCTGGCGAAAACTGGTGCGTTGATGATTCTTTTCTTTTTCTCGTCTGAAAGATTCTCTGGATCGTCCAACTCATTTCCGGGTACTACATCCACGTCCTCTGTTTCGAAGAGCCCGACTCTGTAACCTATGTTTTTGGCTACGGCCGCGTGATCGCCCGTCACCATTATTACCCTTATACCCGCTTTTTGACACTCTTCGATTGCCGGTTTTACCTCATCGCGAGGCGGATCGTTCATGGCAACAAGCCCTAAGAAGTTCAGGTCGGTATAGGGTTCCTCGTCCGGGTTTGCTACATCCTTTGTGGCAAGGGCGAGGACTCTCAACCCATTTTCGGCCATCTGGTCGTTTTTCTCCAACCATCTCTCTTTCTCCTGTTCTTTGAGCTCCTTCTTTCCCTCGTTGGTTAGGATACTGGAACAGGAATTCAAGACGGCTTCGGGCGCTCCTTTCACAGCGACATTGTAATTCCCGTCGATCTGATGATAGGTGGACATCATTTTTTCCTTAGGGTCAAAGGATACTTCCCTAACCTCTGGCATCGAGCCTACCAGTTCTTCTCGGTCCATGCCGGCCTTGAGCCCGGCTACAAGAAGTGAAACTTCCATCGGATCCCCCATAATGTCCTTTTCTCCATCCTCCTCCTCGTAAGAAGCATTATTGCATAATACACCCACCTCCAAGGATTTCCTCAAGACTTCGTTTTCGTTCAAGTTCACCTCTTCGTCCTCCTTCAAGAACTCCCCTTCGGTCTCCATGCCCACACCGGTCAGTTTTACCTCCCCTGATTCCATTTCGAACTTGTCGACGGTCATCCTGTTTTCGGTCAGAGTGCCTGTCTTGTCCGTGCAGATTATGTTGGTGGATCCTAGAGTTTCCACAGACGATAGACGGTTAACGAGCGCGTTTTGATCGGCCATCCGCCACATTCCCCTGGCCAGAGCCAGCGTCGCAACGATCGGAAGGCCCTCAGGTACGGCCGCAACGGCGAGTGCTATGGACGTCTCCACCATGTCGATTGGGTCAATACCCCGCATAATCCCTGTAACGGCCACGACAGACGCAATGACTAGAAGTAAGGGAATCAAGTTTTGAGCTAAATCGTCCAGCTTTCTTTCTAGAGGGGTCTTCTCCTCATCAGCCTCTTCGATTGATTCAGAAATTTTTCCCAACTCTGTATTGGTCCCCGTGGAGGTTACTACACCCTCTGCAGTCCCTCGCGTCAGATGTGTACCCTTGTAAAGCATACTCGTTCTCTCCGCCAGAGGTGTCTCCTCCTCCACTTTTTCGCTGTTCTTGCTGACGGGTGTCGATTCCCCGGTCAAGGTCGACTCGTCGGTCTGAAGTTTTGAAGATTCCGTTATCCGCAGATCCGCAGGGACTAGATCACCCGATCGTAGAACCACGATATCTCCTGGGACCAGTTTTTCAGCGGCTATCTCTTCTGTTTCACCTTCTCTCCGAACATGGGTATCGATTCTCGTCATCTCTTTCAGCGACTCCATGGACTCGACTGCTCTGGATTCGGTCACAAAACCAATGACTGCGTTAACGAAAAGAACGACCGTTATGGCGATTCCCTCCAATGGACCCACCCAGATGAAGGAGATTAGGGCCGCCACAGCAAGCAGACCCACCAAAAAACTCTCGAATTGATCTATCAGAATAGCCCATTTGCTTTTCGTTGAGGTATCCTTGAACCTGTTGGGACCAAAACGGTTCAATCTAGCTTCGGTCTCTTCTTCGCTCAAACCGTCTTCTACGGATACCTCGTAGTGTTTAAGTACACTGACTTTTTCTTCAGACCATGGAGTTTGGATTAGATTTCCATCTGTCTTTTGACCGGAGTTAGACTCCGTATTTTTCTCCGACTCTTCACTTTCAAAATTATCCTTCGGCAAAATTTTCCCCTATTTTTCATTACCCCGATATTTTTCGAAGACTGTTAATACCTTCACTGTCCATTCTAAAAAGAAATTTCACCGGAAACGAGCTCGAAAAGAATCCAAGAAGACCAAATATGCTTTACAACCATAAAAATCAGGAGGGGATGCATGGCCAAATAGACGACCGGAGACCGTAAAGACCCTTTATGAAAAAAGAGGATTCAACCCCTTCCAATTTTCTCCCTTAGCAAATATCTCAGACGCTAAAGGCAGGTCAGAAAAGTATACCTAACGGAAGACGGTAACTATAACTACTTAAAACATATCAATGAATCTTACTCACGTGAAATCCATAATCGATCTTTTAAGAGATAGATCTCTTGAACTTTGAGTTACCTTTTGACCGGATAAAACCAGGATTACAAAACATCGACGGAGATACATCTCGACCTACAGGCCGATATTTAGCCGGACAGAGTACGGACTCTTAAGATATGGCTACCGCAACATTCCGAGGAAATATTGATCTGGTGATAGTTGTTTTTATCTAAGGAAATCATATAACGAAAAACAGGAAAAAACCCGTTAAAACCAGCATCCCGATTGCGAGTTTCTTGTTCCAACGGAAAATCTTCTTACCGTCCAGAGGACCGATAGGAAGGAAATTGAACAGGGCGAGCCACAAGTTAATGAATACCCCGAAATGACCGATCGAGGATATCAGTCCGGAGGAAGAGGTTAAAGGAAAAAACAAGGCCGCTACCCCTAAATTTGTCAAGGGGCCTGCGAAACTGATTTTGCCGTGTTCTTCGGTTGTCGCATTTCTCGCCTGTATCATAACAGCCCCTGGAGCGGCGAAGAGAAACCTTCCACTCGATGCCACCCCAACAACAAGCGCGAAAAGCAAACCTTGTGTCCACATTTGATAGTAGGATTTGTACCCGTACCTTTCAGCAACAGTCTTGTGCACCATCTCATGTGCAAAAAACCCTACCACAAGGGGCAAAGAGACGACGGCTAGATTGACAAGAATCGTTTCCAAACCCTTCCATTCAGGACCTATTCCCGAAACTGCAACGGCCAAGACACCTACCGATATGGTGATATCTCGAAGCTCTTCTTTTTCAAACCTTAACACGATAACAACTCGCCTAATTGTTTCCTTTTCGTAGTGTTATTACTTTTCAAACTGAAATCAACTCTACGGAAATACACCTAGACAAACCTCAGAGACCCCCAGTCTGTGAAATAATCATTACAGAACTCGAAAAAGAGAAGAATCTTACAAAAAGAGACACAGGTAACTGACATGGAAAGTCGGAAAGAAAAACAGTAAACTGTCTCATCGAGAAGCGAAAAGATCGCTGTAAGAAGGGTAGAGAACTTAATAGAAACTATCAAAAGGCTGGAGAGTTGCTAAAACTGAAAATAAGAAACAATACACTCATAAGAAGGCGGAGAACTTCCAAAAACTATTTATTTCCTGGTTAACACAATTTTGCTCCGAAAGGGGGTTCGGAGGCCAAAAATTGGCCGGTTCGAGAGTGAAGTTCGAACCCGTTTGCGGGGAACCTCACCGGACCCATCTTATAAACCTTTGGTCAATGGGCTTTCCTTTGAAGATAAAAAATCGAAATACATCTTATATCTAATTACCCTTGTCAATTTTTAGAAGTTCAAAGGAATCAGAGGTGGAGTTATTAAAATGGATAAAAGTTCTACCCTTTTCGTCCTGTTAATATTG
>CAZEBR010000034.1:0-14748 GCA_964510375.1 Hadarchaeota archaeon (SeqCode)
CAATGTCCTCCTTGTTGGGGGCTTGGGATGACAGAAAAGCTACCCCGGGGATAACAGAGTTGTCTCCCCCAAGAGCCCGTATCGACGGGGAGGCTTGCTACCTCGATGTCGGTTCTTCGCATCCTGGCCGTGCAGCAGCGGCCAAGGGTAGGGTTGTTCGCCCGTTAAAGCGGATCGTGAGCTGGGTTTAGACCGTCGTGAGACAGGTCGGACGCTATCTTGCGGGAGTGTTGGACGTCTGAGGGTAAGGTAATTTCAGTACGAGAGGAACGAATTGCCGGCGCCACTGGTGTACCGGTTGTCCGATCGGGCATTGCCGGGTAGCTACGCGCCAACCGATAAGGCCTGAAAGCATCTAAGGCTGAAGCGGTACCCGAAAATAGGCAACCGATCTTGGCCAATATGCCGGGACCGGCAACGGTCACGGCGCGCCAGGACAAAGGCAGGGGCTAGAACACCCCGTAGATGGACCGGGGGTGTACGCACGAAGCTTCGGCGACGTGTTCAGCCCACCGGACCCAATAGCTTGAGGTGTCGTGCCTGAAAATTTCTGGGCTCGGGCGATTTTAGAGCAGGTCTATGTGCGAAACCCTCGATCTTACAACAACTTTTTTCGATTTGCTAGGCTAAGTCAATAAATAACGGAATCGAGAGCCGTAAAAATTCTTATCGCTCTCGCTGAAAGATCGAACACTTGTAGAAAAATAATTAAGAAATTAAAGAAAAAATGTACGGACTAAAAGGACGAGTAGGTCTTTTTAATCCAATTTTTTGACTTTTACAGCTCTGGGTCCCTTCTCTCCTTCTTCGGACTCAAATTCTACTCTGTCGTCCTCGTTAAGGGGCCCGGACTCGATATCGCTCGCGTGAACGAACAGATCCTCGTCTCCCTCGTCGGGATTAATGAAGCCGTAATTCTTCCTACTATCGAAGAACTTTACTGTTCCTTCCATGATTACACCTCCTGAGTTAACTGACACAAAACGGAGTAACTGACTATCTCAGAACTTAAATATTCCAAAAACAGCCTCTCCTAATTTTGTGTTACAGGATACTCCTATACTTTTCAAGTCCTCTTTCAGTTCAAGACATATAAATGGTCCCGTTCGACCGCCGATTAACGAGCCATGGTAGCGTTGGCCATGGATCTGGGAGAATAGGGGGAGAAAAAACTGAAGTCCGCCGACCGGGAAATTCCCATCGATCACGGTTCGACGCGGTCAAAACTAATAAGAGATTAGATCCTGACCTTTCGACCTTTTCTCCGAAGAAAACAACAAAGGCGGTGCCATTGTCGATCATTCGGACGGTCGGAACAGTTCAGCCACGTCCTCGACGACGTCGGGTCGTCCGGCCAAAATTACCTGATCGTACGCTTTTATCTCGGTATCGCCTCTGGGTGGAATCAGGTCTCCACCCCTCTCTATCATCGCCACCGTCACGAGGGGCGGGAGAGAGACGTCCTTTATCTTTGTGTTTACTACCTCCGATTCATAGCTTGGAGTGACCTCCACTATTTCCTCGTCTATCTGGTATTTCTCGAGCCCCAATTTCCCGGTTAATTTATAGTACGCGTCCAGAACCAAAAATCCGCCAGCGAGGCCAACTACCATGCCCAGGATCGAGAAAAGCATCGTCGCGGTTTGCCCGTAGGCCGCACCCGTGGTTACGAGCAGAAGAAAGGAAACAAAAATGAAGAATAGGCCGGTTCCAGCGAGAATCTGTAAAAAAGCGTAGTCCCTTCTCAACAAATTCTTCACCTCCATACAACTTAATCATTTACCGATAATTATTTCTAACTCTCCTCGACGCATTGTCCGCACGTAACTAATACCTACATCCTGTCCAGTCGATCGTCGATAAGGCTGGCGTATCCTTTTAAATCCGACTTTATAGTCTCGTAGAAGGATTCGTCGCTTAAGACCGCCAGATTCACCACGAACTTTCCCTTCCTGAACCAGAGAAAGACATTCCTCGGATAGTTTTGAGAGTCTATCGACATAACGATGCTGTCCTCACCGACCGACCAGTCCACGGACCTTTCGATATAATAATCGTAATCATAAATGAGCTGTCTCTTTATATCCACCAACCCTTGAGCCCCCTCGCTGTCGGAAAAAACCAGAATGTAGTTTGAAACGGCCGTTTGAGTAGACTTCCTCCACACCTCCCCGTATCCATACTCAAAGCCCAGCTCCTCCCATTTCGAGGTGACGGGGTCCTGAGAATACTCCTCGGCGGCCTCCTCGCTAGTGGCCAGCTCTTTCTCGTAGGATTTTTCATAATCCATTGGAACGTCGCTTCTCTCGAGAAGCAGTTCGGCAGGATTCAAATTAACCGTTAGAGTTTTGCTAATGTCGCCGATTCTAACCTCGTAATTACCCTCCTCTTCCCGGGTTATCTTAAAGTTGATTTCTTCAGATTCCTCGGGTCCTACCGAGACCTTCCGATTCTTAATACTCTCATTATCGACGAACAAGGTGGCATTATAATTCCCTTCCCTATCCCCAACATTGGTAACAACCGCCGAGACGGTGACGTTTTCGCCCACTTGCACTTCATTCGAACTCAAGTCCATCGAACTGATCCTGAATTCGGCGGGGTCGGCACTTGTAATTAAAAATCCGCTCACGACTAATACTGCCGCGACAGCCACAGCAGATAATGCTAAAATAATCTGATTCTGCTTCTCCAAAAAATCCACCTTTCTCTTTAAACATAAACTAGAGGGATTTTTTTTAAGTTTTACATTTTTTAAATCCAAAATAAGAGAACTTAATCTCTTTCCTCCTCGACTATCAAAAAGAAAACCTATATCCTCCGTCTCAACATTCTCTCGGCGTACTCGTCGCGCTTTCCCGATAAGCCGTCTATCGCCACCATCCTGCGTTCTCCATCGCTCGAAAGATCGCCGATCCAGTACGGGTAGTAGAAGAGTTCCCGGTCGATTATCTCCATGTCCCCGAAGGCCTCGAGGGTCTCCAGCATCCTGTCCTCGCCGATGACCCGTTCCACCCTCTCGCTTTCCGGAACGAGAATGAGCTCCTTTTCCGGGACTTTCTCGGAAGAGGACAACTCGTCGCTCGATAGGTCCTCAGGTACCGAAACGTTTTCCGGAATTTCGTAGTAAGCGCTCCCCTCGTCCTCCTCCCTTTCTACCAAGCCGCTTTCAACGAGGTTATCCACCGTGGACCCGGTGACGCTGTGGTTGACGAGGTCCTCCAAGTCTTCGTAAGTCTTCCGGCCGTTCCTGAGTATCTCGAAAAAGGCCTTGAGTTCGGTGGGCGAGAGCTCGGGCATCTTTCTGACCCCGTCGGTCCGAATCAGCCTCCCGCCCTTCCTCTTGACAAGTTCCCCGGTAAGTCCGTCCACGTTGATCCGAAGGTTCAGGGCACCCCCGCCCTTCGGATAATAGTCGAGAAGAGTGCTCCAGATTGGGTAATAGCACTGTGATGCCCCCTCCACCTCCTCCGATATCCACAGTATCTTCAGAACGCGTTTTCTTTCCGATTCCAGAATGTCCATGACCTCTTCCAGCTCTACCTCGAACGGAACTGCGAGTATTTCCTCCTCCTTTTGTGGGAAGCCCTGTGAAACCTCAGATCCTTCCTCTAAATTCTCCTGAGTTTCCGTATCTTCAAAGGTCTCCTCCCACCCCTCCGAGTCGACTTCTTCATCGGAGGTGTCCGCGACCCTCTCCCTCCCCTCGTGCTGGCTGAAGCGCGGCCTGACGGAAGCGACGAAGGCCCTGCTGATGTTCCGGTCCGCCACGATCGCCGTCCCCTTGGACAGTCTCTTGAGCGAATCGGACTCCTGGAGATTCTCGGGAAGCGTCGTCGGCATCCTCTTCCGCACCTCCTTGATGTCGTTTTCGAAGGTTAGGCGGTGAGAAATCAGAATATCGAGCTGGGAGATTATCTTTGAGTTCAAAGCGCTCGGTTGCTGAGTGGAAAACACGGCGCTCAACCCCGGCCGTCGTCCCTGCTTAACGTATTCCACCAGGGGATTTGTAGCGGCCGTCTTTCCGGACGCCGGAGCGAAGCTGTGGGCCTCGTCCACCATCAACCACGTCGGGGGTATCGAACTAGTTCTGGCGTTTTCCTCGCCCTTCAGGTCCTGAACTGCCTCCTCCCTAGCGGCCGCCTTTCTCGCGGCCAGAATCTTTCGGGCTAGGATTCCGAGGACGAGGCTCCCTATATTCTCCGGGAGAAAGCTGATGTCCATGACGCTGATCTGGCCGGGCCTTATGAAATCCGACATCTTCTTTCTTTTTCCGAATATCCCCCAGTCCTTCGCGGCACCGAGTCGGGAGGAAAGCGCCCTCCTAGTGCTCCCTCTAAATCCCTTTTCCTTTGAAATTAACTCCCTGTCGTGGTTTATGCAGTCCATGATGTCGTCGATAGAAAAGTTATCCTTCGGCGGGACGTCCCTGGTCCCGCCCTCGAGTTTATCGCCCAGTTTCCGGGTGTAGCCGCTCTGGACCTTTTCGATGGCCTTTTCCACGAGGAGTCCCTGGGGGCTGTATCTGTCTATCCCGAACGTGAGGCACCAGTCCTCGGGCTTCAGCGAGTTCGGTCTGAACGAAAAATCGGCGTCGTAAGTCTCGTCCGGGATGTCAGACTTGTAGCCGGTGGGCACGTGAACCTTGACGTCGTCGATCCCGTGGGGAGCTAGGCCCATTTCCTTCAGCAGCTCGACCTCACCCTCCTCCTGGTTGGAATACTTCATGCTCCAGAAGACGCCTATCGGATCGACCATCACGGCGGCCACCTCTGAATCCGTTTCGGCGAGTTCCTCGGCCAGGACGCCCAGCGTGTAGGATTTCCCGGAGCCCCTCGCCCCGCAGACGAAAATAACGTGAGGGTTCGAACTGTCCAGAAGGACCTCCTCGTTCTTTCTGTTGACGGCCCTGCCCAGCGAGAGGGACCAGCCCAGATCGGGCTTTTTATCACCCTTCTTTCCCAGCCATATCTTTCCGTTTTCGGTACTTTCCTGAATCAATATTTCAACCCCTCCGATCCGATTTTCGCCTTCATCGGCTCCCCTCCCTCCTCCTCGATTGCGGAGGCTATCTCGTCCACGTTTCCGGAAGCTAGCGCGATCATGCATCCGCCGCCGCCCGCGCCGGTCAGCTTGGCCCCGATGGCTCCGGCCTCTCGGGCCGAGGAGATTAGATCTCTGAGCTCCGGCGAGCTAACTTTCAGACCCTCCAAAAGATTTTGATTTGCGTTCATCAGGACGCCGAGCTTCCTCAAGTCGCCGTCCTCGAGGGTATCAATACCGACTTCAGTGATTTTGCCGATCGTCTGGATTATCGAATCGACGATCCAAGGCTTTTCCTCCTTGAGTTCACGGACTCCGGCGACCAGCTCGGCCGTGTTTGCGTATTTTCCCGTATAGCCAATTATTAAATCCGGCTCGGAAAGCCCCTCGATCCTCCTTCTATCGTCCTCCTGAACCCTCAGAAAACCGCCGTAGGTGGCCACGTTTACCCCGGTTCTGCTGGCGGCACCCTGAACTTCCACCTCGGCGTCGTAGGCCAGCTGGGAGATCTCGTCCCTGCTCAGCTTTCTATCCAGAACGGTGGAAACCGCCGCGGCGGTAGCGGTGGTGACGGCGGACGAACTGCCGAGGCCTGATCCGGGCGGGAGTCCGGACTCTATCTCGAGCCTCAAGCCACGGGCTTCCTGAAGGTGATTGTAGGTCAGTTCGGATACCTTCGTGACAAAACTCAGATCCTCGACGTCGCCCGTCATCTCTTCGATGGACCAAGTTTCCCCGCTTTTCTTTATTTTTCCCTCTGCCCTCCCAACCCCCTCGGCATCGGCCACGAATCTGTCATTCTCCAGGGGTTCCCCGCTCACTTCCGTTCGTACGTCTATGGCGGTCGCCAGAGCGGGCTGGCCGTGGACCACCGCGTGCTCCCCGAACAGGAAGACTTGACCGGGAGAAGAAACTTTCTTCGTAACTTTCACCCGCATTGGTCTTAGTGTGTAAATTTCTTAAGTTTTCTCAGAGGGGGCTGAAGCTCCGGCAGGGAAAACAAAAAGAGATTGAAGGGTAAAATTAGACCATGAAGTCCTCTTCCTCTTCCTGCTCTTGATCCTCTTCGTAACCAATCAGGTCGGTCCCGGCTTCCTGGGTATCCACCGGGTCCATCTCGCACTCTTCACAGAGGGTCGCACCATCTCTTATCTTTTCGACGCTCAGCTTCTTTCCGCAAATCTCACAGAGATGCATCTTCGCCGCCTCGCAGTCCGAGCATACCGGAATTCGCTTATCTCTCTGATCCTCGCCGAGCGTATTAGTGCATCCAGGAACAGCACATTTCACATTATCACTCATTTTCCAATCACCCTTCTCTGAGTCGATTTTACATAAATTCATCTTATTTATTGCTTTCTCTAAATAACCACGAAAACAGCGTTTTTAGGCCCCTTTCTGGTCGAGAAAGTCGGCACAGCGGCGCTGATTGTCAAACCATATTATCGTTCTACGACTCTAAATTCTCCAGAATCTCTTTGAGATACGTCTTTATTTCCTGCATATCTGTCCGGAGCTCGTTCATCGTTCTGATCATCATTCTGTCCTGAGGGCCGCCTCTCATTTTGGCCATTCTCTCCATGAGGGACGGCCGGCCCATGGGCATGCTCGGCTTTCCCGAACGTCCATCTTCCTGCATCTCCTCCATCTTTCTTCTAATCTTATCCATCCTCTCCTCCGGAGACAAAGACTCATCCTCCGAGTCTTCCTTCTCTTGGGACATGGTATCAATTGAAAGTTGGTCTTTTTACTTAAAGGAGATAAGGGCGGGCAAACAAAATGTGGATAATCTCCCGGATTTAGTCCCGGCTAAACACGATATCCTTTATTTGCTCAAGGTTCTCCTTGATTGATGCAGTGGTGTTTATCAGGTAAACATTGGTCCTGTCGTATAGCTTCTTGAAGAACTTTTTTCGTATATCCTGCTTTCTAACGTCGGTCACGAGCTGGTGAGGATTGCAAAAGTTGTTATCCGTGATAAACTCGAGAGCTTCTTCCGGATCAATTTTTCTGATAGTCATATCATCTTCGGGGTCCCTTTTGAGGTGTATAACATTTCTGAGGGTCGTATATTCCTTCATTGCGGACTCTCCGAGGACCCTTCTTATATTGACAACGGCCCTCCCGAACTTGTCGAGGGTCAAACCTTCGAGCAGTTCCTTGTACTCGTCAAAGTCCGAGGCAATATCGACGCGGATATAACAGTTCTTCTCTGAAGCGAGTGCTTCGACCTCGTCACCCACGACCATGCTGTAGAACCAGTCGTCGGCGATCAACCTCACGTTCTCCTTGAGCATAAGCCCGTACGCTTGCGTGGTCTTACCCACTCCGGAGGGAGCAATTATAGCAGTCCCTACACCTTTATGATCTACTGCCGCTCCGTGCACCGAGTATCGCGAGTGTATGGAAAAGTACTCCTCGAGAAAATCTCCGGCCGTGGCCAGGGCGATACTTTTCACGTAACCATAGTATTCGTAGTTTAGAATGAAGCAGGTTTTTGATATCGGTTCGTACATAACCTTTTTCTCATCGCCCTCCGTGTCCAAGGCAAATATCCTGCCGTGCGGTCTGATATCCTCGCTCATAAACTTGAAATTGTCCTCCCACATGTCCTTGAACTCCCGGACATTAGTCAGGAGTTTTATACACATCCCGGCCAAGTTGGCCTTTCGAGCGTATGAGATATCCCCCCGATACTCCTCCTCGATTAGCCTATCCTTCCTTCCAGGTTCTATCAATTGCACATCATAATCCTGTACCATCTTTATCAATATGGCTATAAGAAAAAGCCATTTAAATTTCTAACCATTTCAGGCTTTGAAAGTCGGAAAATTTATCAAATTTATTTAGAGTAAATAAATTTAGAAGATATAAATTGGCTATTTTTGTTATCAAAAATTCAAAATAATCATTAGACGTTTTTAAAGGTAAAAAACTATGGAAATTGCATTATCCGGGAAATTTATGCGGTCAAATAAGAAAGCTTGTTATTGAAAAGTGCCGCTGCCTTTAAGACATCTCGAGAAACAATAGGTGAGACAGTATGGACGACAGGAAAAGAATACAGAAGGTAATGACAAGGCTACGGAGGGAGTACCCCGATGCCGACGGGACTTCGCTCCGATACGATAATCCCCTGCAACTTTTGGTAGCCACGATACTATCGGCCCAGAGTACCGACGAGACCGTAAACAAAATCACCGAAGATCTTTTTGAAAAGTACGAGATGTGCGAGGATTTCGCGGAGGCGGAAAGAGAAGAACTCGAACGGATGATCTATTCATCCGGCTTCTACAGGAATAAAGCGAAGTGGATACAGGAATGCTGCAGAAAGTTGTCCAAAGATTACGATTCCGAGGTCCCCAGAGACATGGAAGAGCTCACCAAGCTCAAGGGGGTGGGTAGAAAAACGGCTAACGTCGTCCTCTCAGAAGCATTCCAAATCAACGAGGGAATAGCCATAGACACTCACGTAATGAGGCTCACGAAGAGACTGGACTTCACTGAGGAGGAGAAAAGAGAAAAGATGGAAAAAGAACTTATGGACCTTTTGCCCCGCGAAGACTGGTACGACTATACAAACCTGCTGATTTCCCACGGTCGCGAAATCTGTGAGGCCAAAAACCCTAAATGTAAAAAATGCACCATCAGCGACTTGTGCCCATCAGCATTTCACTTCGACTGAAAAAATACTTAAATTGACGACACATTATCAAATTACCGGCCTCAACGGAGCAAAAACTGACAAATATTCGTCGAATGTCGGTGCAAAATTGGCAGAATGGAAAGCCTTTTATACCAATTAGAATCTATGCACTGGCTAGGGTAAACAGTTATGAAATGGAGTAAGACTGACATAAATCACATAAGAGTTTCCTTGGACAGATGTAACGCACAACAACTCGCAAACGAATTGGGTGCTGCAAAGGATAGCATTAAACGAAAAATTCGAGAAATTGAAGCGAAGGAAAGGTTGGCTAAACTAACTAAATATGTGAAAAGATACAGGGATTAAGCCCCCCACGATGGCCCGTTGGGGCTTCTCCCGCAGTTTTCTATTTATTAATATCCAATTTTGAGAGTAAATTCCAGCCGTAAATGTCCCGGATCTCGTTTACTTCAAGCTCTAGAGATTAATTTACTTACTTGTCCTTACCCAGACCCTGCGCGTCCTCGGACCATCAAACTCGCAGAGAAATATTTTCTGCCATCTACCGAGCTTGAGATTCTTGTTCTTGATTATTACCGTCACGCTAGAGCCGACAATGGAGGACTTCAGGTGGGCATCCGAGTTTCCCTCCGCGTGTCGAAACTCGATATCCGGTACGATCTCCTTTAGCGAACGGATAATATCATCCTGTACCGAGGGATCCGCTCCCTCGTTTATCGTCACGGCGGCGGTCGTATGGGGACAGTATATAAGGCAATTTCCCTCCTCGAGACCTGTATCGTGGACAATTTGCTGAACCCTGGAGGTTATATCGACCATTTGGTTCCTTTTTTGGCTGCTAACTTCTATTTCTTCCAAAATATTCACCCTAACCAATTATTTCACGACTACACTATTAAATGCCACAAAATAAATCGTGAAAAATTCAAAAACTTCTCATCGACCCGCAGGGACTAGCGAACGACCAAAACCGGGCAGCGGGCTCTTTTCACCACTCCCTCGGACACCGACCCCAAATGTATGGTCTCCAAATCGGTCCTTCCCCTGCTACCGACGACTATGACATCGCAATCCTCGTTATCGGCGTATTTTACTATTTCAGTGGCGACATCGTTTCCCAGAATAACCTCCGCCTCGGCCTCGACGCCCTTTTCCTCAGCCTCATTTTTCAGTCCTTCCGTCAATTCCTCGGCCTTTTTAATCTCGTCCTTGACGGCGGCGGGGAGCTCACCGGAAGTTATGATATCTTCGTAAGATCTGACCACTTTTAGGATAACAAGTTGGTTATTCAGCTGTTGAGCCTTTTCCAAGGACTGATAAAAACCTCTTTTACTGCACTTTGAACCATCGACCGCAACGAGTACCTTCTTCATGTCGCTTATCAATTTGCGGAAATCTGTTAAAGGTATTTTCATTACCGCGCGATTAAACGGGCAAGACAGCTCTATATGGGTAGAAATCGGGTGCCGCGAAATTTTAATTAAGAATAGGTGACTATAACCCATTGATAATATGAGGGCATTGATAATAGCCACTGACAGATTTGAGGACAGCGAGCTGTTCTATCCGTACTACAGGCTAGAGGAAGCCGGGCTGGAAGTGGACTTGGCCACTCCCGACGGGGATTCCATCAAGGGAAAGCACGGGGTTGAAATGGACGCCGACATGCTCATTGAGGAAGCGGAACCCGAAAAATACGATCTTTTGGTGCTTCCCGGGGGACGCTCACCCGAGCATTTGCGTTTAAATGCACCCGAATCGATCGAAATCGTAAAGGAGTTCGACGAGCTTGGAACTCCGATCGCCTCCATCTGCCACGGAGCCCAGCTACTGATGAGCGCCGACACGCTCGACGGCAGGGAAGCTACCTGTTACTGGTCCATAAAGGACGATCTGGAGAATGCGGGGGCAACCTTCGTGGATAAACCGGTGGTCGTGGACGGCAACCTAATCACTTCCAGACACCCGGACGACCTCCCCGAATTCATGTCCGCGACACTGGACAAGATCCAACCGTAAAAGGCGTCGCCAATGGAGAACCCGATTCCAAAGAGATGGGCAGGCGCGTGGGGGATTTTAGGACCCTCGATTGCCTTCTTTTTTATAGCCCTGTCCATCCAGCTCAATCCTTGGTTCAGCTGGCCAGACAACGCCCTGAGCGACCTGGGCGCCATCGGGGAATCGTACAACTACGTTTACAACCTCGGAATGGTCCTCTCGGGGATCGGTGGCGCTCTATTTTCGACCGGGTTGCCTCGATTAACGAACAACAAAATCGGATTAGCGGGAACTGCCGTCTTCGGAGCGGGAATGTTATCCCTAGCTCTGGTGGGCGTGTTCCCGTCGGGAACTTCCCCTCACGTGACAGTATCCTTGGCCTTCTTTGGACTGGCAACTTTAGGCATTACTATAGTAGGAGTCGATCAGTTATTTGACGAAAACACGGGGCCTTGGGGCGCCTTTTCCATGTCCATTGTCGTTCTCGGGGTCGCTTCGGTCGTCCTGATAGAAACCATCCCCTACGGACTTGGTGCAGCCATTCCTGAGATGATAGGGGCCGTCGCAATATCGGAATTCTCGATCTGCTTCGGAGCGAGGCTGATTAAGGGCGGATAGGATCCTAAAACAACCCCGAGGGATTAATCGAAGGAAAAATGACCGACTATCTTTCCGAACTCCGGAACTGTAAGCTGTGCGAGTGGAAATGCGGAGTTGACAGGTTAGAGGGGGAGCTGGGCGTTTGTAAAATGGGGAAGCCCCGGGTAGCCTCCGCCACGCTTCACCCGGCCCCTCCGGAGAGCTACACGATATTCACTCAGGGGTGCAATTTCAAGTGCTTGAACTGTCAGAACTGGAAAATCGCCCACTATCCCGATTCGGGAGATAGGAAGGGAGACTTCCTGAGGCCGCAGAAGTTGGCGGAGGAGGCCTACAACCGCCTGAATTCGGCGAAAGGAAAATCTCTGGGCGCGGACAGGGTGTTCTTCAGCGGGGGATCTCCGGGAGTTTCACTGCCCTACGTGGAAAAGATCGTCGAGGAAGCGCGAAAAATCGGTGAGACCAAGGTCAACTTCGACACGAACGGTTTCCTCACGAAAGAGTCCATGAAGAGGGTCCTCGAATTTACAACCTCCGTAACGTTCGACATCAAGGCCTACCGCGACGAGGTTCACAGGGCCGTTACTGGCGCCCCCGTCGAACCCGTACTCAGAAATGCCGAATATGTCGCCGAGCACGCGAGGGACAAGCTCTGGGAGTTCCGCACGTTGATAATCCCGGGCGTGACCGAGGACGAGGTGGGTCCGCTGGCGGAGTTCCTCGCGGAGATAGATCCCTCGCTACCCCTCAATTTTCTGGCGTTTAGACCCAACTTCTTGATGCACGGCTACAGGGGCGCGAGCAGAGAGGCCATGGAGTACGCCGTCGAGAAGGCGGAAAGCGCGGGGCTGGAAAACGTAAGCTGGAGCGGACTTACCGGACTTCCGGGAAAGATTCCATCGGGAAGATCGACAAACTACGAGACTACCGGCGGGCAGATAGCGGGACGTATAGCCGAAGAGTCGGGATGCACGACCCACCCGAGGGACTGTGGGTCCTGCGAGAGCAAACACGACTGCACGATAAAGAAATATCGCCCGGAAACGGTTTATTAATCGAATGAATTTCTCAAAAATACTGTCCGGCGGCGAGAAAAGGGCAATTATTTAAAGATTTTTTAGTAATTAAAACGAGGAAAATTGTGTAAAATCAAACCGACAATTAAAAAATAGCAAGTCACATGATAGAGAGGTTCATAAAATGAAAGTTCATACGATAGCTGGTTACGAAAAGGTCGGAGCGAACATGACCGCGGTGGAGGTAGATGGAGAAATGGTTCTGCTGGACATGGGCGCGGACATCGAGCGGCTGGTCGAGCAGGGCGAAAACATAGAGGAACTGAAGACGGTGGAGGCCATAGAGGCGGGTATAGTTCCGGACGATGCCGAGATTAAGGAAAAAAGGGAACGCGTCAAGGCTGTTATAGTAGGTCACGGTCATCAGGATCACTGCCGCGGACTGCCCAAACTGGCCGGGGCTTACGACTGCCCGATAATAACTACCCCCTACACCGCCGATATCGTGGAGAGATTCATCGAGGACGACCGCGAAAACGTGAACAACGAGATCGTCCGAATGAACCCCGGCGATAAATATCAGATTTCCGGCAATTTCGAACTCGAATTCGTGAACATCACGCACAGCATTCCTCACTCCGTTTTTTCCGTTCTCCGAACTCCCGAAGGAACGGTTCTCTACTCCCTCGACTTCAAGCTCGACGAAAACCCCACGCTCGGTGAGCCCGTGGACTACGATAGATTGAGGGAACTCGGAAGGGAGGGAATCAGAGTCTACATAGTGGACTGCACCCGGGCGGACCAACCCGGCCATTCGAAATCCGAAAGCGAGACGAAGGAGGAACTGAATAACCTTCTGGACAAGGCCTACCGGCAAAACCGCGGAGTAATCATCACGACCTTTTCCTCGCACATAGCGCGGCTGAACAACGTCATCGATGCGAACGACGGAAGGAGAAAAATCGTGATGCTCGGAAGGTCCCTGAAGGAGTACACCAACGACGCACAGAAAAATGGTCTGATAGACCTTTCCAACATCAACGTGGGGAGCTATCGTGAAGAGGTCGAGAACGCCCTGGCCGACATTTCCAGGAACAAGGAAAGCTACCTGCTGATCACGACCGGAAATCAGGGAGAACCCAAGGCGATGCTGTCACGTATCGCGAACGGCCAGTATCCCTACTCCATCGGTGATGAGGATCTTGTCATATTTTCGAGCGCCACCATCCCGACCCCCGTGAACGAAATGAACAGGGAATACCTCGAGAGGACCCTCAATCAGAAGGGGGCAAAGATAGAGGTGGACGTGCATTCGCACGGACACGCCATGAAACAGGACCACAGGAAACTTATTCGGATTCTGGACCCCGAAAACCTAATTCCGGCCCACGGCGGAAGGGAGAAGCTAAGTTCCTGCGCCCAGATGGGCAGGGAAGAAGGCGTGGAATCCGTTCAGATAGCGAGCAACGGCGGACAAATATCGATATAACCAGCTTTCCGAAATCTATTGCTACGGGAATTACCGCAGGAAACGACTTTTTACACCGAAGGGGATCGGATTTTCCGAGAGAATCAGATTATCGGATATCTTCTCGAATCCCATATCCGCCAAATGTGCCTCAAGCCCCTCGACTTCTCCGCCCGAGGGGCCCGAGCGAAGCGATAGGAACAGGGGCGAATTATCCTCGATGAGCCCCTCGTCGTACATGACCTTGACCAGCTTTCCGGTAAACCTCGCCAGAGAACTCTCGACGACCCTGAGAAGCGTGGAAGTCCCGAACGAGGCCGCCCTTTGACCCACCTCCGTGACGCTGTCCAATTCGTCGCCGTCCTTTCCCACGTCGCAACCGATCAGCTTGACCTTCCGGGAATAGGATTCTCCCACGTCTACGGGCACCATCCCGACGCTGGTGGACCCGGAGGGAACCCTTCGGACGTTCAAAAAACTCGCCGCACGGTCGGTCAGATCCTCGATCTCGCCCTCGTAGACCCTCCCATCGCTCTCGGGCAGGTCCAAGACGGTGCCGTGATCGGAGTCCACCTCCCTGTGGCCCCTCGCCAGGGCGTCCAGAAACTCGGCTCCCAGCCCCGTCACGAGCCCTCCGGGACCCTCGGAGCCACCTCCCCTCAGGGAAATTCCGGAAACGTAGGTCGAATTATCAAGGAAGACGGGCGGGCGGGACCCCCTGGCAAAATCGCCTCCCACCAGCGCCTCTATTCCCCCCGCCATCATTTTGGACTTGAACTCGTTGGCGGCGATCCCGGGTTTCCCGGGAGAGTGCGAAGGTTTGCCTTCGCCCAAAGCTCGCCCGCAGGACTCCAAAACTTCACGAAACAGTCCGGGCACTTCCTCCAGACTCCCCACGCCCGCGAAGCCATCGCTGAGGGCGGAAATCGAATCGACGTCGGAGTACGATAGGC
>CAZEBR010000035.1:0-14280 GCA_964510375.1 Hadarchaeota archaeon (SeqCode)
AGAGGGGAGGGAAGCTGAACGGTCGGGGGAGACCGTTCAGCTCGGGTTTAGGGTGGGCGCTTAGAAACGCCCAATAAACTTGAACTCTTTTGATTTCACATGTAGTACTCTCCCATCCCCTTTAAGTCTTCGCCTCTGTGATCGATGGAGTTTGTTCCTATCCGGAAGTTCAGAAACTAGATTTTGAATCCTTCCCGTTTTGTTGCCGTTTGTGCACTGGTGTGGGCTGAAGTCCAGTGTGGAAATCGCTCATTTTAATAGTGATTCCGGCAAAAAACGTTCTGAAAACCGAGGGGCTGTGGGGTAGTCAGGACTAGCCTACTGGCTTTGGGTGCCAGTGACCCCGGTTCAAATCCGGGCAGCCCCACCTTGATTTTTCACCGTAAAAAAATCGGTCAAAAGGCCTGAGATGATCCTACAGTATAATTTTTGGTTCTTTGTATTTTTTGTTACACCCATAACAAAAAATCTGAATTCTTTCGCTTCCAATTTGAAATGGGTGAAAAATACCTCTTCCCAGATTTTATTAGTTCTTCGCTCCCCATCTAGAAAGTGGACAAAGGAGTAAGAGGAGCTAGGGTGTTATTTTGGAAGATAAAAGAAAGGAGAATTTAGATCGGTTTTTCCTGGTTTTTCCTCCACTTTTGGGTGTCGTGTTTTCATTACTCTTCGGGAAGCACCTCTATCTGCTTCTCCCCAGCCTGGTCCTCGGATGGTTGATGCCGGTCTACGTCGGATATTGGAGGGGGAGTATCAAGCTCGATTCCCTCGCGGAAAGGGTGAGGGGTGCCCCGTACCTTTGGGTGGGAATGTTATCCTACGGCTTTTTTGCGCTCTTGGTGATGGTGGTCGAACCGCTGATGATGGAGGTTCCGTTCGACGAGATAATCCTCTTCGCATTGATCTTCCTTTTACTTCCTCTTCTCCTCTGGCCCAGAATAAGGCGAGGCCTGGTGGAGTTGCTCGACGAGGGATCTCGGGAAAAGGTCGTGGAAGCTCTCAGTAGCTCTTGGGTTGCCGCCGAGTGCCTGGTCGTTTCCATTTACGGCTTTATCGTCCTCGCGAACATATTGTTAAGATATCGTTGGAGGGCGTTCGGTGGTATCGGGGGATTAATATTAACGATCGTTTTATTCGTGGCTTCCGCGTTGCTTCTCTGGAAGTTCTTTGATAAGGAGATCGAGGCGAGGGATATAATCGAAAGCCTCGATGTGGCTCGGGGCGCAGAGTAAGGGCCGTCTGACGTCTCGCTCCGCCGACAAATGGAAGATTTGTTTGAGAAAGGGGTCAGAACATTTTTTTCAGCGGATGGTCTTCCGATCGAACCTCTACGTCTTCCCGTTTCATGTACTGAGCGATCATCGCGTCCGTCATGGCACATGCCGGAAACATGTTTTTTGCCTTAAACGCCGAGCCGTAGATCAGGTAGTCAGCCCCCATCGCCTGCGGAAGCGTGCCCGCGCTCCCCCTGCAGGCCCATCTAGCGTTTTCGCCGTCCACTTCTCCCAATCCGCCCCACTTACCTACCGTTCCTATCGGTGCAGTTCCGACCGGAATTCCGAATTGCTGTTTCACCAGCTGAATCCCCTTTGCTGCTGGACCTATAGTGGGGACTTCGAATACCGGAGTTAGAATTAGGGGTTTGTCGATGCCGGCATCCGAGGCCTTCTCCAGTAATCCCTTCTCCCCGGGTTTTCCTTTGAGTATCGAGAGCATTCCTTTCGGGTACGGATTTTTAGGGTTAAACGCCTGCACGACGGCCGCGCTTAGGCCGGTTTTTCCAATGTCCCTGAACTCCTCTTCGTCCGCCTTGAAATTTATGGAGTTATAGACGACCTTGTCTTCGAGTCCCACTTCGTCCGCATGCTCGGCCACGGCCGTTCGAATCGATGCATCCGGCCCGTTGAGAAGCAGGGGCAGATCAGTTATCTCAGTAATGAAATCTATGTACTCTATCAGCTCTTCTTCCGATTCTCCCACGATATCTAGCATTGAGGGAGCTCCCGTTTTCTCGGACATCTCTTCCTGCATCTTAATTAGGCTTTCAGCTCTCTCCCTGTCAAAATTCACTTTTTCCCTGTCTTTAACGATTTTATGACCTTTATGGAAAAGGCTGCCGATAAGAACTGTCGGTGTCTTCCCTGGCTGACCACCGACCTCGACGCCGCCGATGTCGAAGATTTTCTGTTCTTTTTCGAACTTTAGCATTAAAAGGCCAAGCTAAGTTTATGTAGTCGATGCAAATAAGCTTTGATATTCTGTTTAGTGTCATGAGTTTATTAATAAACTCTGAAAACTCCTAGATTTTTTCACGATAGCGACTCCAAGCAGAAATATGTAGAAATAAGCTCGATTGATAATTAATGACCTTTTATCCTCTTAATAGAATTTAATTATCATTTTCCGGTAAATGGAAAGGGGAGGTGGAAATTTTGAATAAAAAACTGGCTTCTGTAGGATTGCTCGGCGGAATAATGGCTATAATTGGAGTGTTTCTCCCATGGGTCTCGGGTGATTTCATGGGTTCGACTCTATCGCTGTCGGGCTGGAACCTTGCTCGGATTGGTGGGGCTACAGGGAAGTCCTTCTTCTCGCCGTACATAGTCATAATCGGCGGAATCATTTCGCTGGCCGGTGGAATTGGAATAATGGGAAATTCGAAAGCCGGGTACATGTTGCCCGTCGGTGGTATAGCATCTCTTGGAGGGTGCATCTTGGTGCTCGTCAGTATGGGGAGTTTGTCGGCCCTTTCAATTGGTTTCTATGCGTGCCTCGCCGGCGCCCTTTTGGCTCTGATCGGCTCTCTCGGTCTGAGGGAATAGCCGGCCAAACGAAGACTCGGCGTTCAAAGGGGATTATTACGAGCTCGGGAAAATTTTTCTTAATTATTTCCGTTTGAAAGGGAAGAAATAATTGCCGTGGATGTTATTGTTTCTTGGGAGTCGGAATGATTGAGATAAACGATCTCCGGAAGAATTACGACGGTAAGGTCGCGCTCCGCGGAGTAAACCTGGAAATCGAGGAGGGGGAGATATTCGGTCTTTTGGGCCCAAACGGGTCCGGCAAGTCCACTCTGATGAGGACCATTATCGGGATGACCAAGCCTACGGAGGGGAGCGTTCGGGTCAACGGAATGGATCCTTCCGAAAGCGGGGTTGAGGTTAAAAGTATAGTGGGGTACGTGCCCGAATCCCCTCATCTTTACGAGTCGCTTTCGCCGGAAGAGTTTTTCGAGTTCGTCGGTTCGGTCAGGGGAGCCTCGCCCGACTCCTTGGACAGGGTGGAGAACTTCGTCGACGCCTTCGAGATCAAGGAGGACATGGACAGCGACATAGGTTCCTTGTCCTTTGGGATGAGACAAAAGGTCTCGATAATAGCCTCGCTCATCCATAATCCCGAGGTTCTGATTCTGGACGAGTGCATGAACGGCCTGGACCCGAGGTCTGTCAGGGTCCTGAAGGAGTTTCTCAATTCCTTTTCGGAGAGGGGAGGTACGGTCATTTATTCGACCCACGTGCTTGAAGTCGCCGAGAAGATGTGCGACAGGGTAGCGATAATGAGAGACGGCAACGTCGAGGCCGTCGGGAGCGTGGAGGAGCTGAGGGAAATCCTGAAATCACAGTCGCTCGAGGACGTTTTCTTCAAAGTCACGGAAGAGGAAGAGTTTGAGCCCATAGTCAAGGCCCTCGAAGAAACCCTGTGATAGGATGGAGCTTAAAACAGCCTTCAGAACTGCCCTGATTCTCGCTAGGGAGAGGATTTACCAGGGGCAAAAGGAAAAAATTGGTTCTTCGAAGGAGGATAAGGTCACCGATCGCACACTCTGGGTCACCAACCTCTCGATGCTTCCCTTTTACGTATTGATGTCGTTCTTTCTGGCCGGAGCTCAGGTCGGGACAGGGCTGCCGCTCGGCGCGTTCTCCCTGCTTTTGCTGGTCCAGCTGTTTATGTCTCTCTTCGTAACGCTAAACTCGATTTCAAACTTTCGGGATTTGGATATGCACGAGCCCCTGCTTCCGTTGCCTATCAGCCGGGAACACCTCATAGTCTCCTTTTCGTGGCTTCTTTCCGGTGGTGCTGCAATCCTGATCATACCGATTCCTGGAGCTGCGATATACGCCGTAGTGACGGGAAACTATTTGGCCATTCTCGTTTCTTTCCTCTGGGGCGTCTTGACGGTACTTTTGGGACATTCGCTCGGTCTGATTCTCACGAACTTTTTTTCGTTCGGCGCGTCAGGGCGTTCGACCCTGAGCAAGGTTTTTAGAGTTCTGAAGCTCGTGGGTGCTTTGTTGCTGTTTCTGTTGTGGTTCTTTATTTCCACGCAGGAAGGTTTTCTGAGTCCTTTGTTCAAACCGCTAACCGAGATTAGCGAATCTCTGTGGTTCCTGTATCCGTTCAACGCTTCCATGTCCATCGTCAATTTCTCCTGGATCTACCTCCTGTCGTTTGCGATGTACGGTCTTTTATTTTCAGGAATTTACTGGCTGGCGGGTATCAGAACTTGGAAAAACATCGTTCAACCTTCCTTCGCCACCTCAGGAGGATTTGAGGGTTACGAGTTGGAGTTGGGGGGCAAGTTCAAATCGTTGATCAGGAAGGATCTTACGCTTTCCTTCAGGAGCGGCCAACGGTTCTTGGGGAGTATCATCTTCCCCCTCATGGTGCTTTTCATGAACCTCGTAGATGTGATTGGCGGCGGCGCAATATCGCTACTCAGGGCTGAACTGGTTTACCTCGCAATCGCTATTTTGAGCGGGTGGGGAATCACCTATCTCTACGTTCAGGAGGGAGAGTCCGCATGGATTTTGTCCGTGTTGCCCCTTTCGAGAAATGACCTCGCAGTTCAAAAGGCACTTTCCGCTTTCTGTCTGTTTCCGATTTACGCCGTTCCAGCGATTATTTTTGTATCGATCAAAATGGGATTCGGAGTTCCGGCGACATTTCTACAGATGCTGTCGGCGTTCGCGTTAGCTCTCACGTCCTGTCTGATCGTTTCCAAATCGCTGATGGGAAGGCTACCAGAGAATCCGACGGTGATAACCCAGGAAACCTTCGGGTCCCGCCTTACCCCTTTTCTGTTGATCTTTAAATCTCTCCTGCTTTCCGGCTGGCCAGTGCTGGTTGTAGTAGTTCTTTTCATTCTGATTAAGGGACTGACCGTTTCTTTGTTGGGATCAGTGCTTCTCTTGGTGGTGATAACTGTAGGGACGGTTCTTAATCTTGGTTTCACGATCTGGAGATACAAATTTTTTGACGTTTTCTACTCGGAAGCGTAGAGCTTGGCCTTTGAGAGACCCTGACCTGATTTGAATTGGAAAGTGTAAAGCTTCGGTTTTTCTGAAATATTATCGAAAGTTTAATGAATTTGATTCGGTGTATTGATAACAAGAAGATTTCAAAAATATAGTGGGCAAGTGGGCTTAAATTGCTCCTCAAAGAGATTATGACCCGGTGTGTGATTAGTTTTGGTCCGGAAGATTCTCTGGCGGATGTCGCTAGGATTACGATGAAGGAAGATACCGGCGAGGATACTGAGATAGAAAGGGGTAGGACTCTGCTAGGTTAAGTGGCTGGTCTGACGTTATCAGATCGTTACGTGATGAGTGAGGATAATATGGACAGAAAAGTAGAAATATTGAAAGATGTCGTAAGGCACCCGAGTGACGCTTTTAGAGAGATCGGTGAGAATGGAGAGAAATATCTGCCCGCGGCACTGACGGTCTTTTTTTCCGCTTTCCTCGTTTCCTACTTTTTCACCCCGGTTCTGTTCCCGTTGGAGAGTTTTCTGATGGGAGCCTTTGACTTATTTTTATATGTAATTCTCATGTATCTCTTCGGCATGGCTATGGGTGGTGAAGCCGAGCTCATAGGCCTCCTTTCTGCTCTGGGTTATGCATACTTCCCGTCCATAATACTTTCATTCGTGTTCAGAATTGGTGTGAAGGTGAACATAGAAACCATCAGGGATTTAAGGGCGCTCGCGGGTCTCCCTCGGGAGCAAATCGCCGATAAGGCATTGCCTTTGCTTAAGGAGTTAATCAACCCGCTCAATATTTCTCTGGGCATAGCCGCTTTACTGCTCGGGATATGGAGCCTGGTGCTCGTGTTTTTTGCTTGCAGGGAATCACACAAGTTCGGCACGGGGAAGGCCATTCTAACCATTGTCTTTACGATACTTGTAGCCGGTGTGATAACAAGCCTTCTCAATCTTTGATGCGAATGATCGATGGATAATGCCTTCATCAAAACTTATCCAAAAACCCGGTTCCGATTCGAATCAAACTTGAATCACTGTTTATCCCCCCTTCATTTCCTCTCATTCGCCCGGCAAGTGGAATACGGATAGATAGAAAGGGAGATTAATAAACTCAAGCTTTTTTCATAATAGCAAACTTGTCGTTTCCGCACGCTCTACAGACGAACTTTTCTCCTTCAAAAAGAAGGGTTCCGTCTTCTCTAAGTTCCACTTTCTCGGAACTCGTTTCCGATCTCTTTCTGCATTGCAGACAAACGTATTCTATCTTCATCTTTCGGTACACCCATCTAAGTAATAGTCCTTTATCACGAATATAACTGGTTGAAGGGGACGATTTTCCTGTCCAAGAGTACGTTATAGTCCGTTGGGTGCGAGATGATTAAACTCGGGGAGCCGCCGTGCTAAAGCCAAGATAGGTTGAGGTTGATTTGGTTCCCCCTCGGATTTAGTTTAATCTTCCGTTCTTTTTTCCCTTCGGCGAAGTCGGCGTGTTTCTCACACCACCAGAGTCCATTGATGAGCATTGATGCCTCCTTTCCACAGATACAACACCTTCTCAAAATTCTAACCTCCTTTAACCCGATAACATATACTTAATTTGGGATTAAAGTGTTTTTCGTAGACTAAATGACAACATTTGATTACTAATAGTCTACATGCGTTGTTGACCGAAAAGAAACACCTTATTATGTATGACTTTTGGGATGGTTAGCGATCTCTTCGATATCGGAGGATTTGATTAGTCCTTTTTCGAGGGCGCACCCTAGGCAATAAGCGATACTTTCGATGTTCCATATTGAGTTGCCCTCTCCGTCTTCTCCGACTACCTTTCTCCGGGTTTCTACCTCTACGTATTTTTCATTTGGTAGAATCATCTTGTGGCATTTTTTGCAGGTGGCTTCTGACCTGCTTTTTTTGATTTTCATTTGCTTTGAATGGGTCGAGAAGCCGGTTTGAGATCAGAATCTTCCGAGTTTTAGAAGTACGGTCTTTTTACGAAAAGCCGAAAATCAAAATCTCTTTCTAGATTACCCCGCAAAATTGATAATATCTTCGGCCGTCTGGAGATAGCTTACTCCCCGAAGGTTTCGCATGCCGAATTCTCGACTAAAACCCCACCCCTCCTTTTAATCATAGGTTTGTGATTATAATTATTTAAAGTATTTGATTCTTTGGACTGGTTCCATTATTTCGGTAGAATGCTTTTCTCAGTTTTGATGATTTCCACCACACTTTTTAATTAAGTATAATTATAATTAATTAAAAATAATTGAAGTTTGATAGGGAGAGTACGTTAATCCTTGGAACTCAAGAAAAAGTTCTTGAAAAGCATTAGTTGGAGAGTTCACGCCTCTGCGGCTACAGTAATAGTTTCATACCTTTTTACCGGGGAGTTGCGTATTGCGGGAGCTATCACGGCTACCCTTGTCGTGATAAAACTCCTTCTTTACATGTACCACGAGAAGCTTTGGGAGGATTTTCTGCCGGAATATTTTTAGGGGCTCTGAGGTTGCCGTCCCTGATATGGTTTTTTTCATTTCGCCCCCGATTCTAGGCTGGATTTTCTAGGCTACCCAAGAAGAGTATGCTGTTCGTGGACTTCTCCTGAATCAGAAACATAAACGGGTGGTCGGCCTCGAAGGTCTTTTCTTTTGGATCTATCGAGGTCTCCGTCATGCCCACGGCCGTGGCGGCCGCGGCCTCCGTTCCCTCCTCGTTGACCTTCACGTAGGCTTTGTGGGTTACGAAGTCTATGTAGAGGTCCTTGCTTCCCGTCATGCCGGAGAAGTCTGCCTTGCCTCCGATGAACGGGTTCTGCATCCCCATGTCCTTGAGGGTCTTCTTGAGGTTGTACTCGGTCTTAAGTTCGAACTTTGGAAATTTTACTCTCCTCAACTTTTCCTCTTTCATTCTTCCCATCAGGTTTTCAACCATTTCGTAGCTAATCTGGGATTCCAAATCTTCTAGACCAGTCTTGGATTTAGGGAGCAAAATTATCATCGACACGTCGCCTCCTTTGTAGGGCATTTCCATGGCTTTCAGTGACTCGGTCTCGGCGTAGTTGAATCTAACGTTGTCACCGCTCAAGTTCATCATTTCTACGTCTACTGTATTCTGTGGACCGATCCAGAAGTCTTCGACCTCCGTTTTTTCCTTGTCAAACTCGGTGGCCCAACTGCCCTTGAAGTATATTGCGTTGGTCAGGATCAGGCGGATCATTGGGTTTATTGTGCCCTTTTTCAATAGCTCCTCTATTTTTCCTCTGGTCTTGTCCGAAACCCAATCGTTGATCACCTGCCGGGACTTTTCGGGTTCCTCGATGAAGTCGAGGTTGGTGATTTTCCCTCCGTAATAATTCTCGATGGCTCCAAGGTACTTATCCAGAAACGGATAGTTTTCTTGGCTCCAGAGGGCGTTCGCGGTTTCGAGTTCGTTGGCCAAATTTTCGTTCAAAAAGTTCTGTATCCTTGCAAAGGAGGGTCTTCGGACCAGATCGTTTTCCGGTAAGTGGAGGGTTCCGCTCATTTCTGTGGCCGTGTTCCCCCTCGCTCCCTCGTAAGTCATCGCGAGGGCCGTGTATATGCTCCAGGGCGAAAAGAATATGTTACCTTCTTCCTCCGACAGTTCGGAGTACAAGTCGAAGGAAAATTTATTGTTACCCTCGACCAGTTGGGAAATGCTCTGTGGGTCGGCGTCGGCGTCATTGAGTTTTGCTTCCGCTTTTTGAGATTCTCCGATGTAGTAATAGCCCCCGGCCAGTATAATGGCAGCGCATAGTACTGCTAATGGTATTTTTATAGATTTAATCAATTTAATCCAATATCTATACGTTTAATTAAATACTAAAATTTTGTTACGCCAATGAAACAAAGTTTTAAAGAAAATAAATCTTTTTTATGATTTCTATATTTTTTCTAGCTACGGAAGGTTTTCGAGAGTTTCTCGATTCGTCGGTGATTTACGTGAGTCCTTCAATTTGGCAGAATTTATAGGCATGATTTCTAACACTTTAAGTAACTGGATGACTGGTTATGTTCACACGTAGGATTGCCATAATCGGATGTGGTTCGATAGGGAGTATTCTCGCCAGATTCATCGAGGAGGGAAAGGCGGGTGATGTCGAGCTGGAAGTCCTTTACGACTCGGACCCCGAAAGGGCTCGGAAGATTTCGGAGGATTTGACGGGTTCCGTTTCCGTTGCGGAAAGCGTGGAAGAGCTTTTGGAAGACGATAGTGTCGATCTGGTCGTAGAATCCGCATCTCAGGGAGCCGTTGTCGAGTATTCTGAGGATATACTCAATTCCGGAAAGGATCTCATCGTCCTTAGCGTAGGAGCCTTTTCCGATGAGGAATTCTTGGAGAAGGTCAAAACGGACGCTACGGAATCAAAGAGCAGGGTCTATCTACCTTCAGGAGCCATTTTGGGGCTGGACGGGGTTCAGGCGGCGGAGTTAGCGGAGATTGAGGAAGCCGTGCTGACCACCAGAAAGCCACCGGAAACGTTGGCCAAGACGAAGTTCGCAAAGGAGAACGATGTGGATTTTTCCTCGCTGGAAGAACCCGAGACCGTTTATCGGGGAACTGCCAGCGCCGCCGTCAAAAAATTTCCGGAAAGCATCAACGTTGCGGCCTCACTGAGTCTGGCGGGAGTAGGTTTTGACAGGACAGAAGTCAGAATTGTGGCAGATCCTTCCCTCGATCAGAATGTTCACGAAATCAGTATAAGAGGGGATGCGGGCGAATTTACCACCAAGGCCAGGAACTTTCCATGCCCCGACAATCCCAAGACTAGTTACCTCGCCGCGCTGTCAGCGGTCAGAACCCTTAAGAACATGACTAGTCCAGTCCTGATTGGTGTTTGATTGGATTAATCCTATTTATTTGGAATAAATTATTAGTGAGTTGAAGTAAGGATTGATGGTCAAAAATGAGCGAGGAAAGCCTTTCGGAGAAAATTTCTAGCCTGAAGAAGGAGAAGAACGGAATTCTTCTGGCACATAACTACCAGATTACCGAAGTCCAGCTTGAGGCTGATTACTTGGGCGATTCTTTGGGTCTGGCTAGGAAGTCCTCCGAGGTCGACGCGGACATCGTCGTGTTCGCCGGAGTCAACTTCATGGCCGAAACCGCCTCGATGCTGAATCCGGATAAGAAGATACTGATTCCGGACAGCGGGTCCCATTGTCCCATGGCCGACATGCTTTCGGTCGACAAATTGAAGGAGGCCAAGAGGGAACATCCCGATGCGGCCGTGGTCCTTTACATCAATACACTCGCCGAAGCCAGGGCCGAGGCGGACGTTACTTGTACATCGTCCAATGCGGTGGAGATAGTGAACGCCTTGGACGAGAATAAGATACTCTTTGGCCCGGATCAAAACCTCGCCTGGCACGTTCGCCAAAACACCGAGAAGGAGATAATAACAATTCCCGAGGATGGGCACTGTCGTGTTCACAGGCTCTTCTCTCCCGAGGATGTCGAACTCCTCAAGGAAGAGCATCCGGGGGCTGAGGTCCTAGTTCATCCCGAGTCCGATCCGGGAGTTCAGGAGTTGGCGGATTATATCTGTAGTACCAGCCAGATGATTGACCGCGCCGAGAATTCTCCGTCGGACCAGTTCATTATAGGAACGGAAATCGGACTGGTTGATAGGCTCAGACGTGATTTTCCCGAGAAGGAGTTTTATCCCTTGCTTGAAGGAGCAATCTGCGAAAACATGAAAAAGCATACGCTCCAGAAGGTGTACGAGTCGTTCAGGGACGAAAAGTTTGTCGTCGAAGTGCCGGAGGACGTATCGAAGAGGGCAAAAAAGGCTACCGAGAGGATGCTCGAGCTCTCGTCATAGGTGGTTAAATATGGATTCCGAGGAACTAGAGGACATCAGGCAGATGATGGAGGAAGATCTCAAGTACGGTGACGTTACCAGCGAGTCCTTGGTGGACGAAGATACCGAGGCCAGGGCGGAAGTCATCGCGGGGGAGTCCGGTTTCGTAGCCGGTATCCCTGAGATTTCACTGGTTTTTGATGAGTTGGACGTCAACGTTGATCTCAAAGTTGAGGACGGTGACGAGATAGCGCCCGGAGAAGTTCTGCTAGAGGTCGAGGGAAGAGCGAGGGGGATACTTGCGGCCGAGAGGGTGGCTCTGAATCTATTGTCGAGGATGAGCGGGATAGCTACTGCCACGGAGGAGATGTTCGAAGAGGCCAGAAGGGCTAATGAGGACGTTCAAATAGCCGCCACCAGAAAGACCGCGCCCCTGTTGCGTAGGTTCGATAAGAGGGCCGTCAAGGTCGTCGGCGGAGAGCCCCACCGGTATCACCTGGGGGATTTCGTGCTCATAAAGGACAATCATCTGAAGTTCGTGGGATCCGTCTCGAAGGCGGTCGAGCTCGCAAAGGAAGCGGACCTCTCCGATACCGTGGAGGTGGAAGTGACCGAAAAGGACGAGGCCGTGGCAGCCGCCGAGGCCGGCGCAGACATCGTGATGCTGGATAATTTCGACTCGGATGAGGCCGCCGAGGCCGTCGATCTTCTGGAGGAAAAGGGATTGCGCGATCAAATAGAGCTCGAAGCTTCCGGCGGGATCGATCCGTCGAACGTAGAGGAGTACGCGGCTTCGGGGGTGGACGTCATATCCTCAAGCTACATGACCATGCAGGCTCCGGCACTCGATATAAAGCTCGAAGTTTCCGAAGAAATTTGATTTTTTCAGCGTCCTAGCTCCCGTCCGGCGAGCGTTTTTCTAGCCGTTTGATCGCCTTTATTTTGTCCTTCTTCCCTATCTCGGATTCCTCGATTGCGGATTTGAGGGTCCTGTGTGCCCGGTCCATCGCGGACCTGTTTACCGGATACGGAACGCCGTCCTTTCCGCCGAAGGCGTAGGAAAATTTCGCGGGATCCTTCCAGCTTGCGGACTCCCCGTAGATTATTTCTGACACTAGTGCGAGCCCCCTCACGGTGGATGGGCCCATCCCCTCGATGGTCAGGAGTTCTTCGAAGTTCTCCGGCTGTAGTTCGTAGGCGTTCTCCACGGCCGACCAGTTTAGCCTCTTGGGCATGGAGAAGGATCTGGCGGGTTTCTTTTTTTCTTCGTGTCCGGGCGTCCACTCCAGAAGCGTCCTCTGCCCCTTCGGCGTGATGGACTCGAAGTCCCTCTTTACGCTCGACGGGTTGTCCTTTACCAGGTCCGTGGATATGTTCCTGCACTCCTCGCTTGTTTTGGAGGTCATGTCCAGAACGCTTTCCTTTCTCTCCTCCGCCACTATCGCGTCATGGGGCTCTTCGATGAAGTTCTCCACGTTTTCGGACACCCAGTGGTACCTTCTCGCCAGGTCGTTCTCGGCGTCCATGCCCTGCTGTATCACCGTCCATTCCCCGTCCTCGGTGCCGAAGAAGGCGTGGTGGTACAGGGGGGCGCCGGCTTGGATCGCCGCGTTGTCGACCTTGGCGCTCGTCCGGCTGGCGTATTTCATGGTTTCGATTTCATTGGTAGAGAAACCGAATTTTTCTCCCCTCTCCTCGATTTCGTCGGGTGTCTTGAGGGAGGTTTTTCCCTTCCCTCCGGCGCAGAAAATCCCGGTCTCCTCCGGGTCTATCACGTCCTTCAGGACGCCGGTGGTCACGGTGGTAAGACCCGAACTGTGGAAGTCATATCCCAGTACGCAACCGAGTGACTGAAACCAATAAGGGTCGGAAAGCCTTTTAAGAAACTCGCCCCTCCCGTACTCGTCGACGATGATCCTGACTATCGGTTTGGCCAGCTTCTTCATTCGTCCGACTAGCCAAGAGGGCGCCTTGCCGCCGTGGAGTGGGAGCTCGCTACTTCCAGTTCTTTTCAATTTTTTCCTCCAGAGCCTTCAATTTTTGAGATTTTTCTATATGATTAGATGACACTTTTGAGGCAAATTTAAGAATTTCAGATTTTCCACGCAGTCTTATATAATACCACTTTCCTTTTTCATTTTCCCGGACATTCGGCCCGTTGAAATAAATGTCTAACTCGGCGAAAAGTTCAATTAATCTTTTGAGTGTGTTCTGGCTGGATTGTATAATTTCCACAGCGGAGTCTCGATATGACGGGTTTACATAACCATCTGCATCGAAAAATCCAGCTAGGTAATAGCTTTTAATAGCGGGTGGCATTTCTTCTATAAAGTTCGGGACTTTTCCTACCTCAATTCCAAGAATACGAGTGAGGAACATATAAATTGGCTTAGAACCGATTTGGATTGCATATCCGTTTTCAGATCTCTGAAAAATTGGTGCTTCTGTGTTAAAAATTTCATTCAGAATTGGATTTAAAATAAGCTTAAGCTGTTTTTCGGATTTTTCACTTATTTTGAGGACATAGTTATGTTTTTGAGTTAGACTTCCATCACCGCAAATCCACCCGACGAGATAAGATAATTTTGGAGTAATTGATCTGGGTAGTTTTATTTTTTGACGAAGTGATTTTGTCCCGAATCTCAAATCGGATTCAAAAATTTTTTTCCATTTCTTTTTTACTTCACTATCACTTTTGTTGCAAGACTCCTGCCAAAAAATTAGCAATTTTTTAATCATCTGAATGGAGATGGATTTTCTTCCTTTCTTATAGTCGTATAAATTTGTATGTGATATCCCAAATCTTTCTGGGAAGAGTTTCCGAACGTTTAATCTTCTTTCTTTAGCTTCGACTATATCCGTCCAGATTCTATCAATCATATCTTCTGCGTTCTGGACGTAGATTCCATTCCAATTCCTGTTTTTCTTTCCGATTAGTTCATTAAGATAGTTTCTGACTGGAATTTTTGGCTTTTCAGGAATGTTATACATGCCTTTTACCGATTAAAAATATTGAATAGTATTTGAGTGATTTATCCCGAGGGAGAGGTAAAAGTATTTTTTTCATCGTTTCTCGGATGGTTTCCATAGATAAGTGATTTTTCTAAATGAGAGAGGGAAATAATTAAAGGAGTTCTTAGCAGAAAAGTATGTTTAGAACCCGCGGTAGCTCAATTGGCAGAATGCCAAGGGGAAC
>CAZEBR010000036.1:0-4512 GCA_964510375.1 Hadarchaeota archaeon (SeqCode)
GAACGTCCGCTTGGCATGCGGAAGGTCGTGGGTTCAAATCCCACCCGGTCCACTCATACTCGTATGTTTAGGTGTTGTTTACGGCATTTCGTGTCGGATGAAAAAATGATTTAACTTCCGTTTTGTAGATTTATTGAGGATACTAGACAGCTCTCTGTTCTGGAAAAACCTTATTGCAAAATTCTGGGAAATCTCGATCGGGATATTTTTGAACTATGAATCTTATGATATGATTCAAAGTGTAGATAATCAGTGAGTCCTGTTCATAATCGGCCATCTGTCCGGTTTCGCCCTGGAGGTACAGGTCTTCCAAATCACCATCGACGATATCGATCCTGACTATAACATCTCGGAAGAATTCCTTTTTTAAGACCTTTTTTGACCTTTGAGGTTCGAATTGGCCACCCAAAAATTTGGCCAGTTTTTTCATATCTTTATCTCTGTCCATATTCAGAAAATCAATTGCCTCTTTTCTGGGTTTAAGGTACTTTTCCTGAAGCTTTCTTCGTTTTTCTCCCCCATTCAGAACAGTCCCAGATATATGCCTTCCAATAAAGTTTAACATCACATCTATCATGCCTGCCAAATCTTCGCCGGTGACATCAGTTACACGCTCCCCTGAAAACAGAAATCGAAGCATATCCTCTTCACCGTAGTTGCTGAATTCCTCTCCGTGGTAGTGATAAGAAACGTGAGTTCTGACTTCCGGAAAAAACTCTTTCGTCAAAGCCCATTCTTCGTCAAGTTCAAGCTCATCCACCTTTCCATGTATCAAGTGAGAAACATTATCCAAATCCTCTTGACCAAATTCTCGAAATAAGTCAGACCACTCCTTTCCAAACTTTTTCAGCTCCTCAGCGTGAGGTGAACGGGTGGATCTGACATTATCAATCTCGTTTATACTAATCAAATCCATTTGATGAGCCTCCCAATCCTCGCTCTGCGCGTGGGGTATTTATTCTCAAAGCGTTTAGAAATGTCGGTTCTTAAAAATTTTTTATAACGGTTCAGTCGAGATAAAGCCATTGCTTCTGGTTAAGGGATTTTTAACTTCTTTCTCGTTGAGAATTTTATAGATGCAGTAAGTTTGAAAGTATCAGGCGACTATCAGAATATCGTATCAACATCCGATCGTAAGATAGTTTCGACGGAAACCTTTTTATAAGATAGTTCAATACGAAACTATCGTGAAAAAATTATGTCGGGAGAAAACGGTTCAGGATCCACAGATGATCAACTTTCGATTGATGCTAAAAACGTTAAGCTGACTTATAGCGATGGGACGGAAGCGGTCAGGGATATTTCTCTAAAAGTTCCGAGAGGAGAATTTTTCGGTTTCCTAGGTCCTAATGGGGCCGGAAAGACAACTTTTATAAAAATATTGGTAACGCTTCTTAAGCCCACCGAGGGAGATGTTCGAGTTAATGGGTTCGATTTAGACGGAGAATCCCAAGCTATCCGTGAAACAATTGGATATATGGATCAAGAGACCAGCGTTGACGAGGAACTATCCGCCCGGGAAAATATACGTTTCGCTTGTGAAGCTTACGGCGTTCCTCGAGATAAGCGTGAGGATCGCATCGACGAATTACTCGAGCTCGTCGAACTTACGGAAGTGGAAGACAAAAAAGCTGGAGATTTTTCTGGGGGGATGAAGAAACGTCTCGATGTTGCGACTGCTCTTGTTCACGAGCCACCGCTGATATTTCTGGATGAACCTACAACTGGTCTTGACCCCAAATCGCGCGAAAAGCTGTGGGGTTACTTTGAACGAATCAATAGTCGAGGGCGTACGATTTTTCTTACCACTCAGTACCTTGAAGAAGCGGATCGTCTTTGTGATCGCATAGCGGTAATTCAGAAGGGAGAAGTAATAGCCACGGACTCGCCGGAGGGTCTTAAACAACGCGTCGGTGGGAACATACTTGAAATCAATCTGGAGGGTAATGGCGGGGTTAAGGAGAGGGCTGCGGACATTGTCCGTGAGGCCGATATTTTCGGTAATGAACTGAAGGTCGATATTACGGAGGAGGGAATTAATGTTGCTTCCAGTCAGGCTAGAGAGAGGGGAGCGGATCTTCTAGTGAAACTGCGGGACTCTGGGGTTACGGTCACCGGTTTCAATCTTCACGAGCCGACCCTCGATGACGTTTTTCTGACACTTACTGGGGAGCAAGCGGGTAACGAAACGGATAAATCCGAGTACAGACTGAATCTAGCGTCGGAGGTGGAAAATTGAGTTCTAAAACTGAGCAAATGAGATCTGGGGGAAATGCTCAAGCGAGTATTCAGAGGTCGAAAAATTCATTCCTTGGTGATACGTGGGCCAACTGCAAACGATGGCTTTTGAAATTTGTCAAGACTCCTCCCTTGATAGTGATGAATCTTATTCAGCCGATTCTGTTCCTTTTTTTGTTCACGGAGGTTTTTGGCCAGATTGCGTCAGCCCCAATATCGGGGACTTTCGGATCTTTTAATTATGTTACCTATTTGTTACCGGCCATCGCCATCCAGGTGTCGATAATGACTTCCGAGGGTGCTGGGATGAACCTAGTGAAGGATATGGATGATTGGATTTTTGAGAAGGTTATGGTCTATCCTATGAACAAAACGGCCGTTTTTCTTGGGAAGACGATTTCTGAGATTTTCCGCATAGCAGTTCAGATCGGAATTATCTTGGGACTTGGTATACTCTTGGGTGCCGAAATAGCCACCGGATTCTTAGGTGTATTAGGGATCATTGGAATAGGAATACTGTTCTCGTTGCTGTTTATCTCGATAATCACCGCTGTAGCGATGATTACGAAGGATCAGGAGACGATGATGTCGATCATGATGCCCATAATGTTTCCTTTGTTATTCCTCTCTAGTGCGTTTCTTCCTCTGAATTTACTCCCCAGTTGGATCCAAACGTTTGCTAGGTTTAATCCCGTAACCTACGGTGTGGACGCCGCCAGGTCTATTGTTTTTGGAAAGGACGTGATGACTGTTATCGATGTGACGAACTTTACTGGAATGTGGAATACTCTCGTTCCCGCTATTTTGGTCATGTTATTTCTCTCCTTGATTTTCGGAGCGATTGCAGTTTTGACCATCAGACGAGAGACAAGCTCCGACGTAGATTAACACGAGTTTTGGGTGATAGCAGCTTGTTGGGTAAAAGTTCCGCAGCTTTTCTCATGAGAAATTTTTTTAGATAGTTTATACCGAAACTAATACGGGTAAATATGGAAGGAAATGAGTCGATTTTTGATCTGTACCATAAGGTACACAAGGAGCTCATAAAAAACATCAAACGCATAGCGGGACCGTACGAATTTAAACGGGGTGAGTTGCCCATTCTAGCTAAGCTAATAAAGAGAGGGGATGGTATCACTCAGAGAGAAATGCTGGACAATCTGCCAATTTCGAAATCCACGATGTCAAAAAATATTGATAATCTGGTTCAAAAAGGATATCTGAGGAAGGAGAAGGATCCAGAAGATAGGAGAGCTACCAGAATTTATCTTACCGACAAGGGAAAAAGGGCAGAGGAAACGATTAGAGAAATAGACAGTAAAGTAGAAAAAATAATGCTAGAAGGTCTTAATGAAAGCGATAAGAGTAAATTGAAGGAATATCTTAAGACAATTTTGGAAAGTTTAGAAAAATAAATTGACGGGATTAGTATTCTTACTGAGTTTAGACTCTACTTCTGTTTTGATCTTGAATAATGATTTAAAGCCTTTCGGGAAGCGTTTTATTGTGAAATATCACTCCCAAAGCGAAGAAAATCGCGAGAAATAAGGCCAGAATCAATAAATTTTGAGATGGGGAAGGCCAGAAAACTCCTTCGCCTCCGAATGCCCATCTGGTTAGGTCCGTTAAATATGAGAGAGGGGAGATGTGAGAAATCACCTGTCCCCATTGGGGAAGTTCTTTGAGGGGTATGAATATGCCACTTATGAAGATAACCGGGAACTTCACGAGCGCCGAGAGCATCATGACGTCCGCTGGAGTGTCCGTAGGAAGTGCCGCCATTAGCACCCCTACTGCAGAAAAGCAGAAGCTTGCTAGAACGAGCCCCGATACGAAAACCAGCGGATGGACTATCGTAAGGTCGAGGAGTAAAATTGCAATTGAGAGGGGGACGGTAGTTATTGCTATTCCGATGGCGGCCGACGCCATCAAGTCCCCGAAGAGTATCCACGAGAGCCCGATCGGCGAGGAAACCAATCGTTCCAGGGTTTTTGTTCTAGTTTCCCAAGGCGTGATCACCGGGCTGATCGAGGTCGAGGTAAACCAAATTGCCATACTGAACAGACCGGTCCCTAGCATAAGCGGGGGCATATCCCTTCCGAGCCAGAAAGCGAGGAAAAAGAAGAAGGGAAGAAGTATCCCGAATATCACGACCGGACCTTTCACATAGTAGATGCGCAGATTCTTTTTGGCAACCGATAAGGATCTCTTAAACTGTGATATGTAGTTCATTAATAGTCACCCACTTGTCAGCTCGACGAATGCGTCCTCGAG
>CAZEBR010000036.1:4522-14234 GCA_964510375.1 Hadarchaeota archaeon (SeqCode)
TTTGTATAGAGAGGATTTTATGATTCTTTTCGCCCGCAAAATCTATTAAACTGTCAACGAGACCGACCGGATCACAGGTGTAAATCCTGAGTTTGTCCCCCTTCTTCTCCACCCTTTCGGTCTTGTCAAGTCCCTCCAGAACGGAAGGTTGCAAGTCGTCCTCAAATCCTATCTCGACCGAACGGGTCTCTTGAATCGCGTCTTTTAGCTTCTCGGGAGTGTCAATCGCTGCGACTTTGCCGTGATTGATCACCGCCACTCTATCGCAGAGCTCGTTTGCCACCGGGATATTGTGGGTTGTCAGAAAGATTGTTTTGCCACTTTCGTTCAACTCCCTAATTCTTTTTTTGATCAGGCGCTTGCTCTGGACATCCAGGCCTGCAGTCGGTTCATCGAGGAATATTACCGGCGGATCGTGGATCATGGCCATGGCCAGAATTAGCCTTCTCTGCATTCCCTTGCTGTAGCCTTTGACTTTGCTATCCTTTCTCTCGGCTAAATCGAAAAGTTTCAGCAGCTCCTCCGCTCTTTCTTCTCGTTCTTCTTTTGGGACCCCATAGAGCTCCCCCATGAGCATCATGTTCTGCCAGCCGTCCATCTCGATGTATGCATTTGAAACTTCCGGGGCTATACCCACCTCCTGTTTGGCCTCCGTCGGCTCCTCCTGCACGTTTTTTCCGTTGATCCAAGCCGTACCTGAGTCCGGTTTCAGGACGCCCGTTATCATCCGAACCGTTGTTGTTTTTCCGGCGCCGTTAGGTCCTAGAAAGCCAAAGACTTCACCCTTCTTTACTTTGAACGAGACGCCGTCCACGGCCTGAATACCGTCGAACTTCTTGTAGAGGTCCTCGGCTTTTATCAAATAATCCAGAATTAATCACCCTTACTTCCTAGTAAGTCGATTTCTATTTTTTCGCTGGAAAGCTTCCAGACCTTTTCGGGAGCACCTCGTCCTTCTTCCAAAAAGTCGGAGACTTCGATAATACCGGCGTCTCTAAGCTCGGAGAGGTGATAGTAAAGACCGGACTGCGCCAGTTCGTATCCCTTTTCCTCCAATCCCTCCCGTATTTCCTTCGTCTTCACAGTTCCCGATCCGATAATTTCTATGATATCCCAACGGGTGGGACAGTGAAGCGCCTTTGCCAAGCCTTGAAGTTTCTGGATTCTTATATCTACTCCCTTTCTCGATTTACCACCGTGTGGAGGTCCTTCGTCACACATTACTGATGGCCTCCCTACCCGTTTTTGAGAAGCGTCTGTTGCAGTTTCTTTCAGCAATAGATTCCGATTTCATTTTTTTGACCTTAATATTCTTGTTCATGACTGTAATATTATTGTCAATTCATAAAAATAGTTGGGGGCTTGGGACTTCTTCTGACCTCGACAGAGCAATGAGTTATGTAGCTTAAGTTTACTATTAGTTTTTGATGTGTCCTGATAACTATAATAAAATCAAAGAAACGGTAGATACTTTTGATAAGTATTCCGATAGGTACGAGGATTGGTTTTCTGGAGAAGATGGAAAAATAATAAAAGAGACGGAGAAGCGGGCTGCGAGAATGCTAATTCCTGAAGGAAAAGGTTTGGAAATAGGGGCCGGAAGCGGGATTTTTTCGTCTGCGCTCGGAGTTAACTACGGACTTGATCCTGCGGAGGAGCTGTTACGGATGGCAAGTTCCCGGGGAATAAAGACGGCTTTGGGTGTTGCTGAATTACTTCCCTTCAAAAAGGAGTCATTTGACTTCGTTCTCTTCATGTTTACACTTTCGTTTTTGACAGATCCGTCGAAGGCTTTTCGCGAAGCTCGTGAAGTTTTAAAACCGGGTGGAAAGCTTATAGTCTGCTTTATCCCGGCGGAAAGTCCTTGGGGAAAGTCCTATCGCGAAAAAAAGACTAATGGTCACGATTTTTACAGACATGCCAGATTTCACAGCCCCGAGAGAGTAGAGAAGTTTCTCGATGAGACAGGATTAAAAAAGATGAGGTCGGTGTCCACCCTTTTTCAGAAGCCAGATTCCGTGGAAGAAGTAGAAGATCCCATCGAAGGAACTTATGAGTCTGCTGGTCTCTGTTGCTTTGAGGCAAAAAAGAGTTAACCAATTTCAATTTCCGAAAGAATTTCGAGCGATTGTCCGTACTTATTTTTGGCTTCGCCGGAGCCTTGTCCCACGATCCATCCCCTTTCCCCTTTCCTGGGCTCTCTGCTCGCAATACTGAGGTCAGGATGAACGGTCGCGCCGTTCTTTTTGGCCTTTTCGCTTTCGGACACTCGAATCTCCACAATTTTTGTTTTTTTATTCGTATCTTTGTTTTTCATTTCGGCCAAGAACTCGGCGTCTTTTTTTCTCTTGTATATTCTTGGACCTTTCTTTCCCTCAAACATTTCCAAGAAATTTACACCAACTTTGTTTCGATTTGAAGCTTTAAGTAATGGTTAGTGGTATTTATATTTCATCAAGCTTTCTTCTTGAAGAAAAGCCAGTTTTTCGGATTTTCCTCCGGCTGAAATCTGATTAAAACGTACTTGCCGCCAAGCTTTTCCCCGTCTATTCTGGTGATAATTTCGTTATTTTCCCACTTGACGGGTTCGTGAGTTCCCCGATCCCAAAGTTCTACCCTTCCTGCACCATATTTACCCTCTTCTATTTTACCTTCAAAGAAAGCGTAGTTCAGGGGATGATCCTCAGTTTCTATGGCTAGCCTCTTGTCCGAGGGGTCCTCTGACGGCCCTTTGGGTATCGCCCAGCTCTTCAAAACACCTTTCCTCTCTAGCCTTAGATCGTAGTGAAGAGTAGAAGCGTCGTGTTTCTGGATGGAGTACTTAAGGTCACTCATCTTCGATCTCAAATTGTTATTTAATCGACTATCTATTTGGTTTTATCCTTTTTCGGTGGGCTGGAAGAATATCAATATTCTGGCTTTTGAACAATACTCTGCGTTTTCGCCCTTTCGTGCGGTCCTTTATGGTGGTTCCGTGTGCCTCAACCAAATACTTAAGTAGTATTGAATATATATTCTCTTCTGAAAGGAATATATATTCGTAAAGAGGTGTGAAAATATGCCAAGAGGAGATGGAACAGGTCCTACTGGAATGGGCCCTATGACGGGTAGAGGTGCAGGCTACTGTGCGGGATTTAGCGTCCCCGGATTTTCGAATCCAGCACCCAGAATGGGTGTAGGCTTCCGACGAGGAGCTGGATTTGGAGTCCCAAGATTCGCAAACCCAGCCCCTGCGAGGGGAATGGGTTTCCGTCGAGGTGGTGGTTTCGGCCGTGGAAGAGGTCGAGGATTCAGTAATTTCGGACGAGGTGCATTCGGACGAGGCTTTGGATACCGAAGACGAGCCGTTCCTTTCGCACCGGTGAACTATCAGATACCAGTCAACACAAACCCCGGTTTCTACGGCAACCGGTACCGCTATCCTACATATCAGGCTCGACCCACATACGGGACTTGGTGAAAAAGAGGTGATTGAGATGGGACAGCACGGACATAGAAACATGTTTTACGCGACCGGTTTACCCGGATGGATGAGATTTGGGTATAGCCCCGGTTGGGGTGGAATGCCTCCCGGAGCACAGTATCTACAACAGACTGGTCAGTTGCCTCGAGCAATGGACTGGTTCGGACAGCAGGCAGGCGCGCAACCGTCCCAAGTTTCTCAGGATCAGCAGCAGCCCGCCGCACAACCGGCGCAACCGCCACAGCGCTCTAATCTCCCTACTTATCAGCCCCAGATGCCAGCGCAGCCGTCGAAGGAGCAAGAAATTCGGATGATAGAGGATCATCTCGAATCTCTCGAAAACCAGATAGTACAGATTAAAAATAGGATCGAACAACTTAGGGGATAAATCAGAGAAAAGGAGATATAAAAATGGTTAGATTAATTGTATCAACTCAGCAGGGTGGATTGGACGATCAGGTATCACAGGTTTTTGGAAGGTGCCAGACCTACACTATCGTGGATGTCGAAAATGGTGATATCAAGAATGTCGATGTGGTCCAGAATCAGTACGCGAATGCGATGAGCGGTGCCGGAATTCAAGCTGCGGGTTTTGTCGCGAACCAAGGAGCCGAGGCTGTGATTTCGGGAAATTACGGACCAAATGTCGTGTCGGTTCTGAAACAGTCTGGAGTTAAGATGATTTCTGCTTCAGGAATGAGCGTCAGAGAAGCCGTTCAAAAGTACTTAAACGGGAATTTGGAGTCAGTATCTCAGCCTACTTCCGCTGCCAAGAGCGGAATGGGCGGCGGCGGTGGACGAGGAATGGGTATGGGCATGGGTCGCGGAATGAGAAGCCAGCAACCATCCCAACAACCTATACAGCAAGGTCAGCAATCCGCCGGTACTTCGGGACAACAGCCTTCTCAGCCTTCTTCGGAAGGTAATAAGGAAGTTCGGATAGATAAACTTGAGAATCGGTTGGAGAAACTGGAGGGACAACTGGACGAGATTATGAAGGGGCTTGAGGATTTGAAACAGAATGATACTCAATAACAAGAATGACCAAGCCGAGGTTTGAAGATAAATGAAAATAGCCGTGTCTGCTGAAGGAGGGGGATTGGACAGTCGGATAAGCTCCGTCTTCGGTAGATGCCAGTGCTTTGTCACTGTAGAAGTCGAAGATGGTGAGATCTTAGATAACGGTTCACTCGAGAATTCGGGTGCGAGTCAGTCAAGCGGGGCAGGAACTGCTGCGGCTCAGGTGGTAGGCGACGATGGCGCCGATGTGTTGGTGTCCGGATCGATAGGGCCTAAGGCTTTCTCTGCTTTGAGACAGTGGGATATTGAAGTGTACGAGGGTGAACCGGGAACGGTTAGGGAGAACATCGAAAAATTTATCTCCGGGGAGCTGGATAAGGTCGAATCACCCACCGGTCCCGCTCATATGGGTATGGATTAAGAATAACGTTGGAGTTTTAGATTGTCGGTAATTAATATCATCCTCCGGTTATTTTCGATCAGATAGAGATTTCGAGCATGGAATCGGGCTTTTTGAGAGGGATTAGGTTCACGAGATGATTTGAAGGGGATCTGAAGGATCATGGATTACTTTCGACTCAGTATAGGTCGTTGAAAATGAAGAAAAATAGAAAAAAGACTGAAAAGGAAGTTGGACTCCTCGCGAAGGTCTTTAAAGAGAGCTTTGCGGAGATGAAGGATTTTTTAAATAAAGGTTCTGTGTTTCTTTCTCGACCGGAGGGGAAATAAATGAAGATCGCGGTTGCCAGCGGGAAAGGCGGAACCGGAAAGACGACCATTGCCCTAAATCTTGCCCTCTCTGTTGAAAACGCGCAGTTACTAGACTGCGACGTGGAGGAGCCGGACTGTCATCTATTTCTGGATCTGAATCTTGAGGAACTGGAGGAGATCAAGTCCTACAGCCCTAAGGTGGATATGGAGAGATGTGACTTGTGCGGGAAGTGTGCTGAGCTCTGCAGATTCAACGCTATCGTGGTTACGCCGAAGGAGCCCATGATTTTTCCCGAGCTTTGCCATTCCTGCGGTCTCTGCAAGCTTGGTTGTCCTCGGGATGCGATTTCCGAGGAGAGTAAGGTCATAGGCAAAGTGGAGAGTGGAACCGGCGATCTGGATTTCCTTCATGGCATTCTTACTACGGGTGAGCTCTTGGCGCCGTCCATCATAGAGGCGGTGAAATCCCATGCCGACTCCGACAGGCCGGTCGTGGTGGACGTTCCCCCTGGAAATGCTTGTGCTGCGGTCGAGGCCGTCGAGGGGTCCGACTACTGTATTTTGGTAACGGAGCCCACCCCGTTCGGTCTTCACGATCTCAGGCTTTCGGTCGAAATGTTAGAGCAGGAGGACATACCATTTGGTGTTGTCATAAACAGGGACGGGATAGGAGATCGGAGGGTGGAGGAGTACTGTGAAGAAAGAGATATTCCCGTGTTAATGAAAGTCCCAAACGAGAGAAGGATCGCCGAGCTTTATTCTGAGGGAACGCCGTTCGTCAATGAAATGCCGGAGTGGAAAGAGAAGTTCTCCGAGCTTTACGAGAGGATTGTGGGGATGGTAGAATGAAACAGCTGACTGTGATTTCCGGAAAGGGTGGAACGGGGAAGACCACTATAACGTCCGCCTTCGCTTCTCTCGCCGAAGATGCGGTTTTGGCCGACTGCGATTGCGACGCTCCAGACCTTCAACTAATTCTGGATCCCGAAATTGTCGACGAAGATGAATATTTTGGATCAGCCACTGCAGTGAGGACGGAGGAATGTTCTATGTGTGGAAGGTGCAGGGAAGTGTGCCGCTTCAATGCGGTAAATGAGGATTTCAGGATAAATGAGATGAAGTGTGAGGGCTGTGGAGCCTGTGCTTTTGCTTGCCCCGATGATGCTATTGAGATGAGGGACGAAAAGACCGGAACGGTGTACGAGTCCCGAACGAGGTTCGGACCGATGGTTCATGCGGAACTCGAAATTGGGGAGGAGGCTTCGGGAAAGATGGTTACTCAGGTCAGGCGTAAGGCCCAGAATCTAGCAGAAGATAAACAATTTATCATTGTCGACGGGTCTCCCGGGATAGGTTGTCCCGTAATAGCTTCCATAAAGGGCGTGGACCACGTCTTGGTCGTCGCGGAGCCGACGGTTTCGGGCGTCCACGATCTAAAGCGCGTTCTGGAGGTTACGAATCATTTCGGGATCGAAGCCTCGGTTTGCATCAACAAGGCCGATATAAATCGGGACAAGGTGGAAGAGATAAGAGAGTTTTGTGAGGATGTCGAAGTCCCGCTGCTCGGGGAACTTCCTTACAACGACGTAGCTACCGAGGCCATGATTGAGGGAAAAACCGTAACCGAGTTTTCAAATTCCGATTTGGCTCAAGAAATGGAGAGAATATGGAGAAAAATAGAGTGGGAACTGTCGAGGGAGTAGTTTTCTTCGTCGGCACGATAAAAGCTAACATGGAGTTGGGTAAGAATGGTTAAACGGGGTCCGGATAAACCGGAGGTATTCACCCGAGGCTCGAGGGGTTTTAATGATAGTTGATGAGCTTCTTGATGAGGCGAAAGACGAGCTAGAGAGTAGGGATGTTCGTGACGTCAGGATAGGTCTCAGCTACACGGGAGTCTTACTCGACGATGGGAACATGGGTCTCGCATATTCGTTTCGGGAAGAGTCCAGCCGGTGTTGCGAGGTCGTGAGTTCGGCCGGTGAACTGTGCGGTGACGCTTGGGAATTGGCGAGAATGGCGCGTAGCTCCCGTGCGGTGGATTCATCGGTTGGCGTGGCCACGATTAACTCCGTGATAAACCAAAATCCACGAGGGGAAGATGGCGATCTTATGGAGTTCCTCGAGATCGAGGAGGGGGACGAGGTGGGTATGGTGGGCAGGTTTGGACCCTTGGTTGATAGGATTAGAGAGGATGCAGAACTTTATATTTTTGAAAGGAATCCTCGACGCGAGGAGGTCTATCCGGACTGGGCCGTGGAGAGCATACTTCCGGACATGGACGTCTGTATCATAACCGGAACATCAGTCATCAACAAGACCATAGACCGCTTGCTCGAGCTTTCCGGAGGTGCGAGGGAGGTGGCCGTTCTCGGTCCGACGACGCCCCTTTCCGAGAGGGTGTTCGATGAACACGGGGCTACTTTCCTTGGGGGAATGGTCATCGAGAATGTAGACAAGGCCCTCCGGATAATCAGTCAAGGCGGGGGGACCAGAAAGCTCGGAAGCGTGGCGAGCAAGGTCTCGATCGATATCCCGGACAGGGACGAGTATATCTACTGAGGTGTCAGGTTTGAAATTTAAAATAGTCTATGATAACAATGCTGACCCCGGTTTCAAAAGCGGTTGGGGCTTTGCCTGCCTGATTGAGCGGGCGGAGGAAAGGATCCTTTTCGACACGGGATGGGACGGCAACATCCTTCTCTCGAACATGAAAAAGCTGGGCTTGGAACCCGAAAGCATCGATAGGGTGGTACTGTCTCACGCTCACTGGGACCACATCGGAGGATTGACACACATAATGAGGTCGGGTATGAGCGTCTACCTTCCGCATTCCTTTTCGGATCATTTGAAAGACGAGCTTGAATCTTGCACCGATTTACACGAGATCGAGGGGCCGCAGGAGATAGTGGAAGGTGTCTGGACCACCGGCGAACTCGAAAACAAGATAGAGGAACAGTCGCTCGTCCTCAAAACCGAGAGGGGGCTGGTGGTTTTAGTCGGTTGCTCTCACCCGGGGGTTCCCAAGATTCTTTCCGCATCCTCGGATTTCGGCGAGCTGTATGGGATCATTGGGGGTCTGCACGACTTCGATGAGTACAAAGTTCTCGACGGCTTGGACCTCATTGTGGCAACGCACTGCACGGAGAACAAGGATAAGATAGAAGAGCTGTATCCGGACGGTTTCGTAGCCGGAAAGGTCGGGCTGGAGTTGAGCTTGGAGTGAGCGGAGAAATGGACCTTATCTACGGTCCCGTCTCGTCCTGGCGTCTGGGGAGATCCTTGGGCGTGGACCTCATCTGCCGGGAAAACGCAAAGATCTGCCCTTTCGACTGTGTTTACTGTTCTCTGGGCGAGACCACGGAGAAGACGGTCGACAGGGAGTCGTTTGTCGAGACCGAAGAGTTTGAGAGGGCCTTTAAAGAATTACCCGATGATATCGAGGCGGACGTTCTCACCATTTCGGGCACGGGAGAGCCCACGCTCGCTCGAAACATGGGCGAAATTATAGATCTTGCGAGGAAAAACCTGTCGCTTCCGGTGGCAGTTCTGACAAACTCGGCCCTAATGCCGAGGAGTGATGTTCGAGAAGAGCTGGCGGGTGCGGACATCGTCGTCGGGAGCTTGGATGCGTCGAATCCGGATCTTTTTGAAGAGGTAAACAAGCCACATCCGGACGTTGACTTTGAAGAGGTCGTACGCGGCATGAAGAAGTTCGCAGGGAAGTTCGATGGAATGTTCTCGCTTGAGGTAATGTTCGTTCCCGGGAGCAAGGACTTTTCCGGCGAAATCGCCGAGGTGGCGAGGGAGATCCGACCGGACGAGGTCCAGATCAATACCCCACTCAGGTCGAGTCCCGTCGAGCCATTGAGCCCCGTGGAGATCGAAGAGGTCCGGGAGGATTTCAAAGGTTTAAATACCCGAACCGTTTACGAATCTGAAAAACCCGATGTGGAGAAGATAGTGGGTGAAAACAAACTGGAGCGCCTGAAACGCCCAAGTCAGAAATAGGTTTCCAAAATTATCCAAGGTCCTCTTTGATCTCGCCGTTGGGTAGCATATTGTCCGGGTGGGGTTCTCCTCGTTCCTCCATTTGATAGCGGACGCAGGTCTCGTAGTCCCCTTTGCAGTATTGATCTATCCACTTCTCGTCCAGTTCTCCCTTTTCGTAATATCTCTTCATGGGACATACTTGGTACCACTTGCATGTATCATCCACAATCCGTACCTCCTAATTTTGCCTCCGAATGGTTTTTCTGTCCACTTAAGTGTGGCTTAATTTTGGAGTTAGGTGCCTTGTGTTTAATTAGTGGTTGAGGACTATAGGAATTGTATCTCTGACGAGTCTTGAGTCCAAAAAATGATGAGTAAAGCTAGAAAGAATTGAAAAATTCTCATAAGCATAGAGATTAAGAATAAAACGGACGAAAAACTAAGGGATTACTGCGTCGTGAAGACGTCTAGGGCCCGTGGTCTAGTGGCTATGACGCCACCTTGACATGGTGGAGGTCGAGGGTT
>CAZEBR010000037.1:0-3751 GCA_964510375.1 Hadarchaeota archaeon (SeqCode)
CGAGGGAGAAAGAACCATACATAAAATCCTCTATTATCTCGACAGAGACAATCTGGAATACGGAAAAATCACCCCTCTAATGAAGGACGATTCAATCGAAGATATTTCCTGCGACGGTATAGATGTCCCGATTTACATATATCACCGAGATTACTACAACCTCAGAACGAACCTTAGCTTCGATAAAGACGAGATAGATACTTTCGTAACCAGGCTGGCAGAAAAATGCGGAGAACACATCTCCTACGCAAACCCGATCGTCGAATCTAGGCTTCCCGACGGATCGAGATTACAGGCCACGCTGGGAAGCGAAGTGACCACCAAGGGGAGTTCTTTCACCATAAGAAAGTTCACTGGCGGAACCTTCACGCCGGTCGACCTAATCAAATACGGAACCTTCAACGCAGAGATGCTTGCCACGCTCTGGATGGCCATCGAAAGCGGAAAGAGCTTGATGGTAGTCGGAGGAACCGCCTCCGGAAAAACCTCCACTCTAAACGCTCTGGGCTTCTTTATACCGCCAGACTCCAAAATAGTCTCGATAGAGGATACGAGAGAGCTCTCCCTCTATCAAGAAAACTGGCTTCCCAATCTGACCCGGGAGGCGACCGGCGGCGAGAAGCTTGACATGCACGAACTCGTGAGAAAGGCCATGAGGCAAAGGCCCGAAACCATCATAGTCGGTGAGGTCCGAGGGAAAGAAGCGCTGGCGATGTTCCAAGCCATATCCACAGGACACGCAGCTTTTTCTACTATGCACGCCGGGTCCATGCAGGACTGGGTAAATAGATTGGTCGGGGAACCGATCAACCTACCTCGACCTATGTTGGCAGAACTCGACATAGTATGCCTTCAACTTCTCACCACGTTGGGGAGAAAAAGAGTCAGGAGGAACAAAGAAATCGTGGAACTGCTGGGTCTGGAGCCGGAGTCAAAGAAGATTAGAATGGTAGAAACCTTTTCTTGGAGCCTAGGAACGGATTCGTTCGAAAAAAAGGAAGAATCACAAATCCTGAGAGAAATCAGAAACGAAAGAGGAATGAGCATAGTCGAAATGGAGAGGGAAATCGAAAATCGGAAAAAGATACTCCAGTACTTGGTCGATGAATCCATAGAATCCTACGAAGAAATAGCTTCTTACATAAGGCAATATTATTTCGAGCCCGAGAAAGTTCTAGAAAAAATATCCGACTAGGGACGGAGAAGATGCCACAGCTTCAATACTTCAAGGACAGAGTGGACGAGGAAGATTATCCAAGCCTGAGGAAAAGCTTCAGAAGCGCCAGAATGGAGACGTCAGTTCAAGATTATATATCAAGCGCGATTACCGATTCGCTTCTAATCTTCATCGCCTCGTCCGTCGGCTTGTATCTCCTGTTTTTTTTGCTGATCGACTTACGGATGCTATATTCCCTCCCCCTCTCGATAGGAGCCGGAGCAGGGATAGGATTCGCATGTTATCGACTCTTTCTTTACTATCCTAAGCTCAAAGCTACAAACAGGGAGAGCGATATCGAAGATAACCTGCACCACGCAGTCGCCTATATGCTCGCCCTCAGCAAGGGGGATTACAAACCGATCCAAATTTTCAAGCTTTTGAGCGAGGAAAAGGCCGATTACGGAGAAATCGCAAGGGAAGCTGGAGCGGTCTATAGAAACTCCAGCTACCTCGGATACAGTCCTTCCAAAGCCATCCAGAAAGTAGCAGAAACGACTCCATCCGAAAGGCTGAGGGACTTCCTAAACTCGTTCGCATCGATAGTGGAGACTGGCTCCAATATAACCGAATTCCTTTCCCGAAGATGCGATAGATACTACGAGGAAGCAGAAGAGATACAGGAGGAGGACCTAGAGAGCTTGGGAATACTCTCGGAATTTTACGTCGTCGGACTCGGTCTGGGACCACTACTAATAGTCATAATGCTGGTTCTCTTCGGCATAATGGGGACGCTATACATCAACCTCCTCTATATGCTCGTCTACATATTGATCCCGCTAGGTACTCTAGTTTTTGCCATTATCTTGGATATGCAGACGCGAGCCTCCTTAGGGGGTAGAATACCTCCATCGGAACTGAGGAAAGCCGAGGAAAACAGCGAGCAATCAGTAGGTGCTAACGAAAAGACAGGGAGCGCTGTCAAAGAAATGATGAACGGCCCATCCAAATACTTCCTAGAATCTCCTACAAGAATCCTTTACGCGAGCATTCCCATCGCAATAGCCGCGGTTCTGTCGGCCTTTTACTTCGGCTATCTCAGCCTTACCAGCACCGTTACTTTCGGCGTTCTGATCTCCCTGACGCCGCTTTCCATTTTCTACGAGACTGAAAAGAAAAGGAGAGAAACAAAGGTAGAAGCAATGCCCAACTTTCTTTCGTCCCTGACAAGCGCATTAAAATCAGGACTGTCTCCGGCGAAGGCCATAAAATCGATTCCCTCGGAAAGACTGGGTGCCCTGTCCTCGGAAATAGAGAATGCCAAGAGAGACATGGAATGGGGAAGCTCGGTCGGCGAATCCATAGAGAGGATGATACTGAGAGTCAGAAGTAGCGTATTGAGAAGAATCATGCGCCTCGTGAGGAGGTCCAGCGAGGTAGTTTCTGACCTCACCGAAATACTCGACGTGCTGCAGAGGGACATATCGCTGGAAAAATCGATGAAGGCCGAAAGAGAGAGGACGACCTTCATCTACATGCTGATCGTCTACATAACCTTCGGGGTATTCGTCCTCACTGCATTCAGCGTGTCCAACGCCCTCGTCCCCCTGATGCCCCAAGTGCAGGGAGCGCAAGAGCTGGGTGTAGGCGGGATAGGGGTAGGTGGCATAGACACGGCAACCATAAAAACTATTTTCTTTCACGCCTCCTTGATCCAGGGTTTCTCGACGGGACTGCTGGCCGGAAAACTGAGAAGCGGGGAAATACTCTCCGGGCTCAAACATTCGATCATAATGGTTATTATCGCCTGGCTAGTATTCACCGTCCTGATAATCTAAGGAGCCGGCGAATCGAACGAATCATGGCACAAGGATTCCGAACTCTGACGTTTTTCTTGTGGGGAAGAAGTAAAAACGCTTATAAGCAAACTGAATTGGGGATTTAAAATAACCATAGTAATATCCGTAGCTTCCGGAAAGGGTGGAGTAGGAAAAACTACCATAACAGCAAACTTAGGCTTGGCTCTCGCCAAAGAAGATCTGAGCGTTCTCCTAGTGGACGCAGATCTGGCTTCCGGAAACCTAGCCCATTATCTTGGAGTCGAAAGCCCAAATCCCACCCTACATGACGTGCTTTCCAAGGACGACGGGAAACCCATCCGGGACGCCGTCTTTAAGATGAATAATAATCTGGACCTGCTCCCGGCCGGATCCTCACTGGGCGGATTTCTGAATTCCGATCTGAACAGGCTAAAGAAATCCCTTCCGGATCTAGCGGAAAAATACGATATGGTCTTCCTCGATCTCCCACCAGGAATTAGTAAAAACTCTATAGGTCCCCTACGAATTTCCGACCAAATTATGCTCATCGTGACTCCCGACAAGGCCTCGGTCTCGTCCGGCGAAAACATAGTTCGGATGGGACGGATGCTCGAGCTGAATGTGAGGGGCTTCGTGGTGAATAGGTGGAGAAAGTTATCCTTCTTCGGGAGGCTATTCGGAGAGGACACACAGATGAGTATAGACCAAATCAGAAACGACTTGGGAGTAAAGCATCTGGGAACCATACCCGAAGACGATGACCTGCGGAAGTCTA
>CAZEBR010000037.1:3761-13801 GCA_964510375.1 Hadarchaeota archaeon (SeqCode)
GAAACGGGCAAGCCGATTATATCTCACGACGAAAGTGGAGAGGCCTCCGAAGCATTCAACGAGCTTTCGGCGAGTTTTCTCGGGAAGAAATAATGATTGCCACAACACTTCAAATAGCTCCAAACGCTAATCCAAATAAAAGAGAGCCTTGATAGTGATCATGGTATCAGATTTATCCACAACAGAAACCGGCACTATTCTACCGTTATCTGCTTCGTTTCCGTATCCGTCGCTCCATCATCATCGGTTACGGTAAGAGTAACAGTATAGGTGTCTGAAGTATCATAGACATGAGAAACTGTTTCACCAGTTCCGGTCTCCCCATCCCCAAAGTCCCACTCGTAACTTTCGATAGATCCATCCAAATCGCTGGAGCCACTCGCATCAAATTCTACCCAATACCAAGGGCCAATGCTGGAAATATCGTAAGTGAAGTCCGCAGTGGGGGGTGCGTTCGCAGGAGTTGCGGGATCGATTCTGAGGGTTTTACTTTCTTGAACTCCTCCAACAGTATAATTAAATGTGATATCCACTTTCTCTCCACCCATGTCGATATTCTGGTTGGTTTCATAATCTGTCGGAGCTCCCGGAGAGGTATAGAACTCGTAAAGGTACCAAGTGAGGTCGTTTCCGCTATCGACTCTCGGGAGATTACCACTGTTCAAGTTGGTGCCATCCTCACCAACCACAACCTCAACTCCATCGTTATCGACAGCTAACGCTTCAGGTCCCTCTCCACCTCCAGTTGCCCAGTCTGAATAGCTATCATCGTTGTTAGGAGCCTCAGCGTAAATCTCGACTTCTCCCGGGTCATCATTACCTCCCCCGACCTGATCGTCCAGCTCGTTGATATTGTCGTTGAGGGGGTTTATTCTGATATTGTCTATGGTGACTGAATCGGAGTACAAATTCTTTACAGAGAAAACCACGCCTCCGGCATTTTCGGAATCATCTTCGCCATCGACCGCTATAGCGTCGTTGTTGTAAATCAAGGTTTCCTCATAAGTAGTGTTCTCCGCCATATTGGAAGGCCGAGACTCGTTACCATCGCTGTCGACGGCGGTGACCTTGTAGTAATAGGTAGTGTTAGGAGTAAGGTTAGAATCCGTGTAATTCTTCTCAGGGTGTTGGCCTATCCATTCGGCGCCGGTGAAATCGGATGACGTGCTACGATAGATATTGTAATAGTTAAAGTCTCTCGTATTATCATGGTCCCAATCCAATTCAATCTCCAAACTACTAGTAGCAGTGGCGACCAAATTCTCAGGAGCTCTAGGAGCGTAAGGGGGTTGCATCCAGCCGCCATCGCCCGGAATTCCACCTTCCGTGGTGAAATTCTCTTTGTCTCCGACTTTATCCCTACCATCGAACCTGATATGACCCCTGTAAAGGTAATCAGTGGACGGAGAGAGTCCAGTGGCTTTAAAAGAGTAATTTTCGCTACCGTACGCAGTTTCCCATCCGGTGGCGCTCCAAGCTTCGGAGTCGACGCTCTTCCACTCAAACCTCACCTCGCCGTAAGCGTAATCTTCAAAATCGTGGCGCATTATCAGCACGGCAGTATCATTGGTAACTTCACCGGTCTCTAGAGTTTCGACCGTCGGCTCGACGATATCCCCACCAATTTCCGTCGCGGATATGAAGTATTTGATATTCCTATCATTCTCTATCCTGAGATAGGCTCCGTTTTCATAAACCCCAGCATCCACATTCTCCACGTACTCGCCGATTTTTTCGGCCTTTTGTCCAAGATAATTTTTCCAAACGTTCTCGTATTGGGTTTCAAAGTTTATTCTGAAACTGTTTGAGTTTTCCCACTTCTTATCTCTCGGGAAACGGTCTCTCCCGCCCCAGGCGAGGGTAACCGTCTCCGCTCCGGTGGAAGAAATAGAAGATTCATCCTTTCCCACCCTGAGGGTATCCACTTCGAGCTTATCTGCCCAAGAGATCAAGTCCTCGCTCGACGAAATCATGATCTCCGTCCCGTCCTGTACGAGAAACACGTGCCCCCCCTCGAAGACATAGGTCTGATCGGGATAGTACAGGTTCTGCCCGTGGAACTCTATCGACCCCGGATCGATCGTGATATTTTCACTTGCGTTTTCTATCTCGCTTCCAGGATTCGTGGTCAACGTTCCTGCGGGGCTCTCACTCGGAAAGAGAAAAACCGATCCGGCGCTCATAGGTATCTCTACGCTCCCCCCTTCCCCTCTCCCGTCCATCCAGCTCACTCTCGACTGGAGTTCAAGTAACTTCGACCTGACTTGACGGGTGTGGTTCACCTCCTTTTCCTTCAGGGAGCTTTGCACGTAGGAGGGATAGAAGATAGCCCACGCGGTTACCGCGATAGCTATCACCAGAGTCGCTCCCAGTACCACGGAGACTCCCCTTTCATCGGCGCGAATCTTCTTCGATTCCGGATATTCCAACTTATCGACCTTTTTATACCATTTTATGAAATTGAGACGAACTTTATAATCCCATAGAAAATTTGTTTTTATCATTAATTTAACGCATGGAGAAAAAACTTCGATATTTTTGTAAAAAAGATGATACTAACAGTTAATAAGACTACTCTAGTCAGCTAATCTTTTGGGTCTTATCTTTCAAGACCTAATACTCTTCTAAGAAACTTGTAACTAACGACACGATTTCTACAAGTAAGAAATAGAAATAAAAAGTGGTGGATCGTCGTTCGAGACAGTTACTGCTCAAACCTTTGTCCACCTCATTACGCTATTCGACAGTTGTAGACGCTAGAATAGTCCCGGTAGGTTCGTAAACTACCCTAATGGTATTGTCCTCTTTCAGTGGATCAATACTACTTCCAGATAAGTTAATCTCTATCACCTCACCAGCTTCGAAGTCTGAATTTCCATTTCCTACGTCACCTTCAATATTCTCTCCTGATACGCTGGAACCATCCACGGTCACCTTCAAATCAACGAAATTATCATTTCCATTAACTTCAAACGCATCTGTGATTGTATCTCCTCCATCGTGAGCTATTTCAAAACTGCTTTCATTATCTCTCACCCCGTCGAAAGACAGGTTAGCTGAAGGAGCTGCTTCCGTATCGCCCGATAGCCCGTAAACGAATGCCGCAATCGAACCGGCAATGATCACTGTCACAGCCACGAGCAGTATAGTTCCAACAACTGGCGAAATACCTTTCTCATCGAAATTCATAACATTTTCACCTCCATTTGGGTTCTTCACCCACACCTCCTCGACTATTTAAATTCTCGTTAATTCTTTTTCACAATAAACTATTTAAAACAATGGGATTTGTCTCTCTATTTTAACGGTATTTGAGAAATCAATTCTTAAAAGAAGAGCTCTACGCTAACGAAAATAATATACTTATCGAATTTATTCCTTATTTTCCGCCTCTTTTCTTTTTTGTGTCTGAGATAGATAAATTCAAGTACTTTTTCCTTTTTCCCCATAGAAGTAAGGACTCAACAGTCCAGAGCCCACATGGCCATTTTCATACACAAATCGACCCACCTATGAAATCGTTTAACTGCCCGTGAAAATTTCACCGTCTCCCCTGTTCCCCCGCACCTCTGCAAGTGCAAAACGAATCCAAGTTTTTCCAAGGATCATCACTCCATTGGAGAGATAAACATTAATTTCCATCTCATTACGCCAGAAAAATCAACATCTAACAAATATAAAGTTCAAGAAGATTGAACAGATTGAATCCGTAAACGAAAACAAATTAAAGGCTTTGAAAATAAATTAGATTAATATATGAAATCGAGTGAAGGACCCGGTAGAAAGGCCATTTTCAGCCAAACCTCGGACGAGGCGGAAGACGAGAAAGAAGTAGTTCCTGAAAATTATGAGCTGAAAAATAAAACTCTTGAAAGGCTGGGCGCTCCTACCTTTATCATCGACTCGAACCACGAGGTTATAGAGTGGAACGAGGCTTTGGAAAACCTCACGGGGGTAAACCGAGAAGAAATGATCGGTGCCGCCGAGCCTTGGAAGGGCTTCTTCGACGAAAAACGAGCCATGTTGGCAGACAGAATCGTCGACGGTGAGGAACTGGAAGGGGAGTTTGAGAAGGCGGAGCACGCGCCGGAGGGGTACACCTCCGAGATGGAAGTCTCATTGAACGGGGAAGAGAAATACCTCTTAGCTACCGCGGTCCCCGTTCGCGACTCGAACGGCATTATAATCGGTGCCGTAGAAACCATCGAGGACATTACCGAACGTAGGGAAGCGAGAGAAGAAGCGGAATTCGAAAAAGGGTTGTTAGATTCACTTCTCGATCTCATCCCGGAAATGTTATGCTTCCAAGACAAGGAAGGAAGGTACATCAGAGTCAGCAAAGTTTTTGCCGAAGAAATAGGTGTCGAAAGGGAGGAAATTAGAGGCAAGACCGTTTTCGACTTTTATCCGGAAGAACAAGCACAAGCAGTGTACGAAGACGATATGAAAGTGATGGAGGAAGAGGAAAAAGTTATAGAAAGAGAAAGTAAAATCGAGCATTCGGACGGCGAGGTATCCTGGCTTTTAACGACCAAAATACCTCGTTACGACGACGAAGGAAATGTGATCGGATTGATAGGAATAGATAGAGACATAACTGCGAGAAAAATTGCGACGGAAGAGATCACCAAGGTTATGGATAAACTGGCAGACGGCGACCTGACCGAGAAAGTCGAAAGGGAAATGTCCGGCGATTTCGCCGATATAAAGGAAGACATAAACGACACGATAGAAAAGCTGGAAAACATCGTCTCCCAAATCAGGGACTCCGCGGAAGTCATCTCCTCGACCTCGCAGGACCTCGCTTCCGCCGGACAACAGATGGACAGTAGCGCAAACCAAGTCTCCACCTCAATTCAAAAGATTGCGGAGGGAGCTCAAGAGCAGGCGGAAAAAGTTTCGGAGGGGGTCGAACTCAGCGAGAAGGTCGAATCCCTGAGCGACGATGTAGTTTCACAGGCGGAAAGCGAGGAAGATAAAGCCGAGGAGGGAGTTGCATCCGCCGAAGGAAGCAGAAAAGCAGTAAAGTCCGCCGTTGACAGCATAAAAAACATCACCGAAAGAATCAAACAGACTGTGAAAGTAATCGAATCCCTCCGAGACAGCTCCGAGGAGATCGAAAAAACTGTAGAAGTAATAACGGATGTCGCGGAACAGACAAACATTCTCGCCATAAACGCCGCTATAGAAGCCGCAAACGCCGGCGAACACGGAAGAAGCTTCGCAGTGGTAGCCGAGGAAGTCAGAGACCTCGCGGAAAACACGAAGGAATCGGCAGAAGAGATATCAGAAGTGATAAACAGCGTCCTAGAAGAAGTGGACGAAGCCGTAGAAGTCGTCGAAGAACTGGAGGAGGAAGCGGAAGAAGGAAGAAAACTCGCCGAAGAAAGCATGGATACTTCCAGCGAATTAAAGGGTACCGTAAAAGAAACTCTGGACTCCGCCAAAGAGATAGTCGAGAAATCCAAAAAGCAGAAGGACGATGTCCAAAAAGTCGTGGAAAATCTCGAGGAGATAAGCTCCATAGCCGAGGATACATCGGCAAACGCCGAGGAAACGTCATCGAGTTCCGAGGAGCTAACGGCGAGCATAGAGGAGCAGTCTTCATCGACTCAAGAGCTTTCGAGCATGTCTCAGGAGCTCAAATCACTGGTCGAGGAGTTTAAGGTCGAAGAAGAATGAAAACTTCGGCCACTACTGATCTATATCGATGCCAAACGAATCGCTTGGGATTTCTCAAACGAGATTTACCAACTAAGATTTAAATAGATACATAATAATTATTCATGCACAAAAATACAAACTAATTTTAATGTTAATAATCCGAAAAAAACGCACTACTGGATAAATAATATGTATAAAGTAAAAATCAACCCATGGGGATACGAAGAAAACTTCAAAGAGAACACGCGAGTCATCGAAGCAGTGGCGGATGTAGGCGTCGAGATTAAGGACATATGTAGTGGAAGGGGTACTTGCGGTAAATGCAAAATTCTTGTAGAAGAGGGATCGGAAAACCTCAGTCCAATAACCGATTCAGAAAAAAGATTGCTATCGGAGGAAGAAATTGATAAAGGATTCAGGCTGTCCTGTATGACGAAAATTATCGGCGGGCCAGTAACCGTCAAGGTCCCAAAAGCGTCCCTGAGAAGAGGACAGATCATCCTGACCGAAGGACAGAAAGTCGAATTTGAAAAGGATCCGACCGTCAGAAAACATCATCTTCAACTTCCCGAGCCAACTCTCGAGGATCCGACTCCCGATTATGAAAGAGTGAAGAAACATCTCGAAAGCGAGCACGATATTACCGTAGAGGAAATAGATAAGCTAGTCCAAGAGAATCTTCCTATAAAACTCCGGGAGAAAAAGGAGAGAGAAGCCCTAAACGTCACCGCTGCCGTCTGGAACGAAGAAGAAATCATCAGTATTGAACCCGGACTCAATGAGAATAACTATGGATTAGCTGTGGATATAGGAACCTCCACGATGGTCGGCTATTTAATCGATTTAGAAACTGGCGAAGCCGAAGCCATAAGCTCGATTTTGAACCCCCAAGTAGATCTAGGCGGCGACCTGATGACCAGAATAGATTACGCGAAGCGGGAGGAAAACGGAAAGCGAACAATGAAAAAAAGGTTGAAAAATGGGATCAATGAGATCATAGAAAATATACTGGAAAAGACTGAGGTGGACAGAAGACAAATCTATGAAACGGTCCTAGTCGGAAACACCGCAATGCATCATTTTTCTTTAGGCATCGCGACGGAACACCTAGCGAGATCTCCCTTCATCCCTGGAAGACAATCCGGTATGAGAACAAAGGTAAGGGATATGGGAATAGACATTAATCCCTCGGGATACGTTTACTGGCTTCCTATCAACGGAGGATGGGTCGGGGCGGACAATGTCGCAGTTCTATTGGCAACCGAAGTCTACCATCAATCGGATATGGTTCTCGTGATCGATATAGGCACCAACGGGGAAGTCGCCCTCGGAAACAAAGACAAAATGCTCGTAACCTCCACCGCTGCAGGTCCAGCTTTCGAGGGGGCAAATCTAAAACACGGTATGAGGGCAAGCGAAGGAAGCATCGAAAATATAAAAATAGATCCAGAGACCCTAGAGCCGTCCTACGAGACAATTGAAGGCCACCCTCCCCTGGGAATCTGCGGTTCCGGGATTATAGACCTAACAGCCGAAATGCTGAAAGCGGGCATTATCAAAAAAGGCGGGAGATTCAACGAAGAAAATCTGGATCACCCCAGAATAAACGAAACGGAGGACGGAATTCTGGAATACGTGATAGCCTGGGAAGAAGAAAGCGCTATAGATTCGGACATCACTATAACACAAAAAGACATCAGGGAAATTCAAAAAGCAAAAGGTGCAATACAGGCGGCAGCCAGAGTTCTTATGGATCGATTGGGCGTAGAAGAAATCGATCGAGTTCTACTAGCAGGAGCATTCGGAAACTACATCGACAAGAAATCCGCCATGACAATAGGACTATTCCCGGAATGCGATTTAGAGAAGGTCGAATCCATAGGAAATGCAGCAGGAGAAGGAGCGAAACTGGCGTTGATAGACAAGAAAAAAAGAAAAGAAGCGGAAAAAATACCCGAAATAACTGAGTTCTATGAAATAGGCGGAAGCGAAGAATTTAGAGAAAATTACATGAAGACTATGTCATTCCCCCACAAAAATCTGAATCTCTATCCTAGGAACAGAAAATATCTCCAAAAAGCCCGGGTCAATTAAAATGAAAATTTTATGATTTTCAATCTTCGATTTTCTTCTAATTCAAATTATATTTTCTAAACCGAGCCCGAAGGTCCTCAAAAATTCATCATAGAATTGCTCAATCACTAGCCCGACTCCAAACCAAAATCTCTCCTTTACCTAGCGCCGATAAATCCCCGCTGTATCTTTCGTACAAACCAGTGAGGTAATCTTCCTCAATGGGTAGATCGTGGTTTTTCAGTTCGCTGAGTAGGATTCTAATGAAGACGGGGTTATAAATACAATCTTGCTTGAATGTGGGGAGAATCTGTGGATCATTAAATGCTATAAGGGAACCTCTGTCCATTCCGGCGGCAGGCCTCTCCCCGAACTCACCGAACGAAATTATCGAGCCCCCGTCCATGAGCGTGCCCGCAAAATCTCCAAGGTCCCCACGGACCGCTATTACACCCCTCCTCATTCTCCTACCGACCTCGTGACCGGCATCTCCTTGCAGGACAATCAGTCCCCCCTTCATGCCAACTTCTTCACCTGGGGATCCAGAACCAAGCCGGTTTCCGGCGTCGCCGTTAATCTTCAAAGTTCCCCCCTCCATTCTCTCTCCAGCATAATCATCCACGTTACCCTCCACGATTATTCCTCCTCCTTTCATGGCACAACCCAGATGCATTCCGGCGTCTCCTTCGATGGTTATCTTTCCAGAAGTCATTCCCTCGCCGATTCGCTTCACGGAGGAAACGTCACCGCGAATAATTACATCAGAAGCATCCGCCTTCTCTCCATCTTCTTTTTCTATCTCAAAAAGATCAGCCAATTCCACTTCCTGGTTGCCATGATACACCGGGAGACCGCGGATATCGGCCAAAGACTTGTCCGAGAAAACGTCGGGCGAGATATTTTCGGCCTCGACGGGTATATCAAATTCGGATTTTGGCTCCAAAATAATCAATCTTCCACCTCCAAAATATCTTCCAAATAAAACAGGTAATCCCCGAGCGATCCGCCGTAATTACCGGCTGATATTTCCAAGATACCATCGACTGTGCAGGCCTCTCTTACCCCTCTTCTAACTGCTTCCTCTATGCTCTCCTCGTCCAACCCGTTGATAACTATTTCAAGAACGGAGTTAACGCCTTCAGGAACCTTTCCGTCGACGATGGCCTTTATCGTCGGGCATCTATCCGTGTTTGTGGACGCCCGAAGAAAATCATATTTAGATCCCGGTTTGCTACCGCTCCTGACAACCCCTCCGGGGAAGGGAGTAATCGTTCCTTCCACATCCTTTATGGCCTCGACGGATTTTTCCGCAGCCTCAAGCGTGGAATCACTATCTTCCCCCAATACGAAAAAGTTTCCTCCCCCTATTGCGCCGTCCACTACACTAAACTCTTCATCTATCGTAAACTCCCCCTCCATCACCGGTATCCGCCAGACCCTCCTGCTGTCCTTCGTGAAATCTCCGGAAACTCGCTTCGGAACCTGATATCCCTCTCCGAAGTACCGCAAATCGCCACCCAATTTAAATTCCGAACCCTCCTCCAAACCGTTATAGCATGCTGTGGTCGGGGACGTCATGACGCACTGACCTATTCTCTTTCTGAGCTGGTCTTTGAGGTTATCCTCCGACATAGCAGTCAATAAAATGCTGACTCCGGGTCTTCCGTCGGGAGTTTCGGACGGCTCCAGAACCCGCTCGACGCCGACTTCCGCACCGCACTCTATTACCGAAGTTCCAAATCCGGTCGCCTCGTGGGCGGTCTTCTTGGCCCACTCCCTATTTTTGGCCGTAACCAATATCCTCGAAGCGACCATTCCAAAACCTTCGGAATAAGTATCGTCGATTTCCACTCCATCTATTCGCACGGTATCACCCTCTCTTCTTCCGTGTAATCGTCCGAAACCGGATAGTTCTCGGGCTCGAGCGTGTAATACTTCGAAAACTCCTCCCTCATTTCATCGGTCATTTCTTCTCCGGTTCCTACCCTCAGCGTCCTGCCGGGCTTGACATTGACGATTTCGCCGTCCTTAACGACCATGTCGCCACCCTTAATCACGTACTTTGCCTCCGAGAAGGAACCCCGAATGTCATCTTCATCGAAATCATAAATTGCAACGTCCGCATCGGCTCCAACTCCCAGATGCCCCTTGTTCTCGAGTCCGAGTCTCTTCGAGGTGGCGGCCCTTGTCACAATGGCAATCTCATTGAGAGTGTACTCCCTTTCAATGCTTCCTAGGCCAGACCTGGAAGAGGCCGCATCGGCAATTTCCTCGAGAGTTTCGTCCCTCGACTCCGCGTCCAT
>CAZEBR010000038.1:0-8311 GCA_964510375.1 Hadarchaeota archaeon (SeqCode)
TTTGTTTCCGATAAAAACTACGTTATCAGCAGCCATGTTTTACCTCCTTTTCTGATTTTGTTAGAGTTTCTTTCTGCTATAGTTAAAAACTTTCCGGAATTTTTACACAAACGTTCCTTGTCTACAAATCTATCTGCTTGTGATTTCGGGTGTGTCAGTACGCCAAGACTCTAGTCCTTCATCAATCCGAGGGAACAGTATCCTACCACTTCGTTTGAGGGCCCCGCGGTGTCTCCGCTTGTGGCGTACTTGAAGAGATTGCCTTTCTTGGCACCCATTTCCTTTGATGCTAGTATAGCCGTCGCCACAGGTCCGTATCCGCAGACGCTAAAGCCTTCTTCCTGAATTAATTTGATCAGTCCTTCCCAGTCGAGTTCTTCCATCTTTTCTATTGCTTTTCCGTCCTTTTTCTCCGCAACGTTTTGTGGTTCGTAGTGAGTCATGTCCGTGGACGCGACGATGAGGGTGTTTTCGCCCTCGACGGACTTGGAGATTGCTCTTCCTACTTCTTCGCTCGCCGAGAGATTTTGTATCTTCATGCATATCGGAACCATTTGAAAATCGTTCCCGAATAGGTACTGTAAAAACGGCAGTTGGACTTCCACTGAGTGCTCTCTGGTGTGAGCCCTCGGGTCCAGCTCGACTAGCTCGGTCATTTCGGCGATTTTCTTCCGCATCGCTCCGTTTATATTAACTTCTCCCAGCGGGGTTTTCCAGCTGTCGGATGAGTCTATCGATATTCCGGCCCCCATACCGGAGTGGTTGGGTCCGATGATAATTGCAGTGTCGGGCCTCCCGTCTTCGGCAAGTTTGGAGAAGCCGTGGGCAGCTACCGGTCCAGAGTAGGGATATCCGGCGTGTGGCGATACGAGACCCAGGATATTTCGTGGTCCATTTTCTACCTCTGGGATTTCCCCGGGTCCCTGAGAGTCCTTAAAGCAATTTTCGATCTGTTTCTCAAGCGAGTCCTTGGAACCCGCGTAAAAACGTCCGGCAACGACAGGTAATCTTACATTTTTTTCGTTCATGGTTATGGTTATTATTAGTGATTAGGTTTGGTTTTATTTTTTCCAATTTGGACTATTGGAATGCGTTTCGATTTTAGTATAAGAGGAGGGTAGCTCGTCTGGAGGGTCGAAAGAATGTTTTTCGATTTAGTTTTGATCCGTTCATTCTCCTTTTTATAAAGGGGAGCTTTTAAACGTGACCTTTTTAACAAATCAAATATAAGGAATCAACGTAATGTTTTGAAGGGATATAATGGAAGCGACAGAATCCAATTCCGAGCCGATGGATGAGGAAGATCTTGAACAGGCATTTGAAGAGGCAAAAGCCAGAATAGTTGCGGTAGGATGCGGTGGCGCTGGCGGTAACACGATATCTAGAATGATGGAAGTCGGTATTGAAGGAGCAGAAACCTTAGCCCTCAACACGGACGCTCAGGATTTGCTTTATGCTTCCGCAGATCGGAAAATACTAATTGGCCGTGAGTGCACCGGAGGATTGGGTGCTGGTAACGATCCCTCTAAGGGAGAGGAAGCCGCCCGGGAAGACGAGGATGAGATAAAGGACCATCTTCACCAATCGGATTTGGTTTTCATTACTTGTGGATTGGGCGGAGGCACCGGTACCGGATCAGCCCCCGTAGTTGCCGAAATTGCGAAGAGGCTTGGAGCGCTAACGGTCGGAGTAGTTACTTTACCTTTCAGCGTTGAAGGGAAAAGAAGAAGTCGAAATGCCGAAATGGGTCTAAAGAAGCTTAGAGAGGTCGCCGATACTGTTATCGTTATTCCTAATGATAAATTATTGGAAGTTGCCCCTGATTTGCCTATTCCGGCGGCTTTCAAAGTTGCTGACCAGTTATTGATGGATTCCATAAAAGGAGTTACGGAACTTATAGCGAAACCCGGCTTGATTAATCTGGACTTTGCGGACGTGAGGACCGTCTTGGAAGATGGCGGCGTCGCGATGATCGGCATTGGCGAATCGGATACTGAAGATCGAGCGGAAGAGGCAGTGGGAGAAGCACTCAACAGCCCGCTGTTGGACGTCGATGTTACTGGAGCGAGGGGAGCACTTGTTAACGTGACTGGTAGTCCCGACATGTCCCTCGACGAGGCCGAAGGTATAGTCGGTCAGGTCTCACAGGCCCTAGATCCGGAAGCTCCGATAAGCTGGGGAGCACAAGTTTCCGATGATATGAAGAAAGCCGTGAAGGTAATGGTAATACTTTCCGGAGTTCACTCTCCGTACGTTCTAGCCCCCGGGGAGGAACCCACTGGAGAGAATATTAGCACGAGAGAGCAAGAGGAAGAAGAATTTGAGCTCGGATTGGAGCCTTTGGAATAGATGTTGCAGGAATTTGCCCACCAAGCAAAGCGCGTTCTAAGCGTAGCCAGAAAGCCCGATATGGATGAGTACCTGAATGTAGCCAAGATTACGGCCATCGGGATAGCTATAATAGGGGTAATCGGTTTTATTATACAACTAATCAAGAATCTTATAGTCGGAGTATAGATTACTTTGGAGGTAGTAACTTTGGCTGAAGAAGAAAAAACAGGTTCTATATTCACCATTCGAACGACAATAGGGCAGGAAAAAAATACTGCCGAGATGTTAGAGTCTCGAATCCGTAACAGAGATCTCCCAATAAAATCTATCCTAGTTCCCCAGGAGATTAGAGGTTATATATTCGTCGAAGCCGACGGTAAGAGCGCCGTGGAGAGGGCAAGTTCCGGTATAAAGCACAGCAAAGGTTTGATTGACAGACAAGTTCCGCTCAAGGAGATAGAGGAACTTCTCGAGCCCAAGCCCACCGTTGGCGGTATGGAGAAGGGAGACGTTGTGGAGCTTACCGGAGGACCGTTCAAGGGCGAAAGGGCCCAGATAATAAGGATTGACGACAACAAGGAAGAAGCGACGGTCGAGCTCTTTGAGGCCACGGTTCCCATTCCCGTAACGGTCAGAGGAGATCAGGTGAAGGTCGTCGAGCGAAAGAGAGAGGAGGAAGAATGAAGGCCAGCGATGTCAAGCCGGGAATGCGTAATATAGATTTAGAGTTAAAAGTAGTGAAAAAAGAGGAACCCCATACTTTTCAAAGCGATAGCGGCGAGGGCAGGGTAACCACGGCAATTTGCGAGGACGATTCTGGTCAGGTAAAGGTTTCTCTCTGGAACGATGAAATAGATAAGGTTAATGAAGGAGATAGAATCCGCATTGAAAGCGGATACTCGCGACTTTTTAAGGATGAGGTTCACGTGAGTGCAGGTAAATACGGCGAGCTGAAAGTCAAGGGTAATTAAGGCGTTCATTAATATAAAAGCTCGAATGTCAACCCTAGCGCTTTTATGCTTTTTGAATGTAGAATGACTACTGCTGTTAACGGCACGGAGGAATCAAAATGGGAAAGGAAGAGATAGAAGCCTTGGTAGAAGGCGGTCAAGCGTCGGCTGGGCCACCACTTGGGCCAGCTTTGGGACCTTTAGGCATAAATGTCGGCGAAGTGGTCTCCGAGATTAACAGGGAGACCGCCGATTATGAGGGCATGACGGTTCCGGTCAAGGTTATCGTGGACGAGGAGTCCGGAGAATTCGAAATTGAGGTGGGTTCGCCCCCCACGGCGGCGCTCCTCAGAAACAAGCTAGGTATTGAGAAAGGTGCCGGGAGTAAGGAGGAATCACCGGTCGCCGACTTGTCGGTGTCCGAAGCCCTGGATGTGGCGAAGGGGAAGGAGGGTTCAATTCTGGCCAAGAATAATAAAAAGGCCGTGAAAGAAGTTATCGGGACCTGCGTGAGCATGGGTGTGTCCGTGGAGGGAAAGGACCCCCGCGAGGTCCAACGCGAGATAGAAGAAGGAAAATATGACGATCAACTAGGAGATGATTAATTTGACTCTCAGCATAGAGGACATAACAGAAGCGGTTCAAGAGGCGAAGGAGAAGGGCACGGACCGTAATTTCACTCAGAGTTTCGATTTGTCTGTCAGCGTCAAGGGTATCGATCTATCCAACCCTGAGAACAGGATAAATGAAGAGATTACCCTCCCGAACGGCACCGGGAAGGAGCAAAAAGTGGCGATGTTCGCGACCGGTGAGCTCGCCGAGAGGGCGAGGGACGCCGGCGCCGACCGGGTGTTCGATCGGGACGAGCTCGAGGAACTGGGCGACGACCAGCCGAGGGCCAAGAAGATTGCAGATGAGTACGGTTCCTTCCTCGCTCAGGCGGACCTGATGCCGGTGGTGGGTAAAGAACTCGGTCCCGTGCTCGGACCTAGGGGAAAGATGCCTCAGGCAGTGCCCCCGACGGAGGATCCTTCCGATTTAATCGCAAGGTCCCGCAATACGGTGAGAGTCAGCATTCGTGAGAACCCGGTAGCAAATCTCCCCGTGGGCAGTGAGGATATGCCGGACGAGGAGATAGCGGAGAACGTCGAAACCGTCCTTGATTTCGTAATTTCTCAACTTCCCAAGGGACCTAAACAGATCCAGTCGATTACTCTCAAGACGACTATGGGCAAGCCAGTTTCAATGGAGGCCGAATAGAATGGTTGCTGAGGAAGCGAACGTGGCTCCTTGGAAGCGCGAACTCGTCGAAGAGCTTAAGGAAAAGTTCGAGAAATATCCGGTCGTGGGAGTTTTGGATATACAGGGGATACCTGCTCCACAGTTTCAGCGCATGAGGGAGTTACTTCGGGGGAAGGCCGAGATTAAGGTCAGCAGGAGGGTACTTTTGAGATTAGCTATCGAGAAGAGGAGCGAAGAACAGCCGGAAATTGCCGAACTCGCCGACTACCTCGAGGGTCCCAGCGCTCTAATTTTCACGGAGATGAATCCTTTCAAGCTTTGGAGTTTACTGGAGGAGAACCGGACGACCGCTCCGCCCAAGCCCGGCATGGAGTCTCCGAGGGATATAGTGATCCCGGAGGGGGAAACCGAATTTTCACCGGGTCCGATAGTGGGTGAGCTCCAGCAGGCTGGCGTGAACGCTAGAATTCAGGCCGGAAGCGTCGTCGTTCTGGAAGATTCCACCATCGTCGAGGAAGGCGAGGAGATTTCCGAGGAGGAGGTTCAGGTCATGTCCCGCTTCGGTATAGAGCCCCGTGAGATTGGATTCAAGCTGAGAGGGGCGTATTCCGACGGTGTCGTGTTCCCGGAAGACATGCTTCAATTGGACGAGGAGGAGACTATTTCGGACCTGCAAAACGCGTACATGAATGCCATGTCGCTCTCCTTCGGGATTGACTTCCCCACGAGGCGTAATCTACCGATCATACTCGGTCAAGCTCATTCGGAGGCCTTAAACCTCGCAACGGAAGCGTCCGTCATAATTCCCGAGACTGTACCGTCGTTCCTGAAGGAGGCGGCCTCCGAGATGCACAGCTTAGCGTCTGCTGTGGGTTCTGAAGACCCCGATGCCTTGGGCGAAGAGCTGAGGTCGGTCCTCGCGTCCGAGGAGAAGGCCCAAGAAAAGGCCGAGGAAGAGACCGAGAAGAAGACTAAAAAGGAAGAGGAAAAACCTAAAGAGGAAGTTGAAGAAGAAATAGCAGAAGAAGAGGAAGAAGAACCCGAAGCAGGTCTAGGAGGATTATTTGAATAACGGAGGTGTAATGAAATGGAACACATATATGCAGCATTGTTATTGCACTCCGCCGAGAAGGATGTAACGGAGGATAATATTACTCAGGTTCTTGACGCCGCCGGCGCCGATGTCGATACGGCAAGAGTCAAGGCTTTGGTGACGGCTCTGGAAGGTGTCGATATTGAGGAATCGATCGCTTCCGCTTCCATGCCAGCGGCTTCGACAGCGCCAGCACCCTCCGGAGGAGCTGAAGAAGCAGAGGAAGAAGTCGAAGAAGAGGCGGAGGAAGAGGCAGCGCCAGAAGAAGAAGCAGAGGAAGAAGAAGCCGAAGGAGAAGAGGAAGAAGGCGCGGCCGGACTCGGTGACCTATTCGAATAAAGTTACCGTATCCTTCCGGCTCCATCGAAGTTCTTTTACCTTCAATCGTATATTTGCTCAGTTGGGATACGAATGAGTATATATGAAGTCCAGCTCTTCAGGGAGAGAGGCTTTCATCGAAAAGAGTGTGCCGACTGTGGAAGACATTTCTGGACGCTGGACCCCGACAGGCGGACTTGCGGGGATACGCCCTGCGACGAATACACGTTCATAGACGACCCTCCAATCGACAAGGATTATACCCTTCCCGAGATGGAGGAAGAGTTTCTTTCATTTTTTGAGAAAAACGATCACGAGGCCATCTCCAGATACCCCGTGGTTGCGAGGTGGCGTGACGACATTCATTTGACGATCGCTTCAATTGCGGATTTTCAGCCCTGGGTGACCAGCGGCGAAGCTCCGCCTCCCGCGAACCCGTTGGTGGTCAGCCAGCCGAGCATCCGGCTCAACGACATAGACAACGTGGGGAGGTCTGGAAGGCACTTCACGCTGTTTTTCATGGGTGGTCATCACGCGTTCAACAGCAGTGAGAAGAGGATTTACTGGAACGACGAGACCGTCAGGTTGTGCCACGAGTTTCTCACCGATTCTCTTGGAATCGACCCGACCGAGGTGACCTATGTCGAGGACTTCTGGGAGGGCGGCGGAAACGCCGGGGAGGATTTCGAGGTCAACGTGAAAGGTCTCGAACTCGCGACCCTCGTCTTCATGCAGTACGGTTTCGAAAACGGGAATAGATACGAGCTACCCCTGCAGATCGTGGACACGGGTTACGGGATCGAGAGACTGGTCTGGGCCTCCCAGGGAACTCCGACCAGCTACGAGGCCGTTTTCGGCCCGATGGTTTCCGAGATAAGTGAGCTGGCCGGCATTTCTTCACCCCCCGAGGATGTCTTGGAGAAAAATTCCAAGCTCTCCGGCCTAATGGACATAGAGAGCGGCCGAGATCTGAGGATGTTGCGCTCTCGAGTCAGCGAGGAGACCGGTATCGACGTCGATGAGCTCGACAGGATGTTGGTGCCCCTAGAAAACGTCTATGCGATCGCGGATCACCTCCGTTGCTTGGCCTTCATGTTCGGCGACGGTATCACTCCGAGCAACGAGGGAGAGGGGTATCTGTCCAGGCTCGTCCTTCGGAGGACTTTGCGCCTGATGCGGGAACTCGACATTGATGAGCCGCTGGTCAATCTGATGGAGATGGAACTGGACCACCTGGGCGACGACTACCCCGGGTTGATGGAAAGCAAGGATTACATACTTCGGGTCGTGGATTTCGAGGAGGATAAGTATTCTGACACCTTGGAAAAGGGAAAGAGGCTGGTCAGCAGGCTGGCTTCGTCCCTGAAGGAGGAGGGAGAGTCGGAAATTTCCACGGACAGGCTCATCGAGCTCTACGACAGCAACGGGTTGCCTCCCGAAGTTGTCGAGGAGGTCGCCGAGGAAGAGGGTGTCGAGGTGAACCCCCCCGAAGATTTCTATATTCAGGTTGCGGAATCCCACTCTCACTCCGAGGAGGAAACGGAGGAGGAATCAGAGATACCGGCCCACTTCGACCTCGAGGGTCTCCCCGAGACCGAGACGATTTACTATTCCGAGCCCTACCGGAGGGAGTTCAAGGCCGAGGTGCTGAAAGCCGATGGCGAACTGGTCGTCCTCGACAGGACGGCGTTTTTCCCCGAGGGCGGTGGACAGCCGGCGGACACGGGCACGCTCAGCGCCGGCGCCGAGGAGTACGGGGTCGAGGACGTTCAGAAGGAGAACGGCGTGATCGTCCACGAGCTGGATTCCGCCGGAATCGAGGAGGGTCAGGAAGTGAAAGGAAGCATAGAGTGGGAGAGGAGGTCGGCCTTCATGCGGCACCACACGGCCACCCACGTCCTCTTGGGCGCTCTGAGACATCGGCTGGGGGACCACGTCTGGCAGCACGGCGTTCAGAAGGGGGAGAAGAGCTCCAGGCTGGACGTCACTCATTTCGAGAGGATATCCGACGAGGAACTGAGGGAGATAGAGAGACTGGCCAACGAGATCATCTTTGAGGACAGGGAAGTCAATACTTTCTGGATGAACCGGAACGAGGCCGAGAAGAAGTACGGCCACTCCATCTACCAGGGGGGGGTCGTTCCCGGCGAGGAGATCCGGATCGTGGACATAGACGACTGGAACTCCCAGGCCTGCGCGGGCACGCACTGCACCCGTACCGGGGAGGTCGGACTCATCAAGATTATCGGGAGGGAGAGGATTCAGGACGGCGTGGAGAGGTTGATCTTCGCTTCGGGCATTCCCGTTCTGGAGGCCCTTCAGGATCAGGAGAGAAGGTTAAAGGAGGCTTCCGATATTCTCAGGGCCGAGCCCGGGA
>CAZEBR010000038.1:8321-13485 GCA_964510375.1 Hadarchaeota archaeon (SeqCode)
GATAGACGAGGCGGTTCGGAAAATTTTCGATCAGTGGAAGTCTTCGCAGAAGGAGGTGGAGTCCCTCAGGGGCCGATTGGCGGACCTTCAGGCCGACGAGTTGAGGAGGAAGGTTTCCGAGGTCGACGGCGTGGACGTGATCGCCGAGGAGATCGGTGCGGGGGACATGGACGAGCTCATAGAGGTCGGCGAAATTCTCACCGACGAGGACGACGATTTGGTCGTGATTCTTGGCTCCGCGGACGATTCCGCGAGGGTCCTGGCCATGGCCGGCGACGGGGCGGTCGAAAGCGGTGTCGACTGCGGAAGGATAATCGAGGAGTCCGCCGGCGTTCTCGGAGGCGGAGGGGGCGGAAGGCCGAGCGTGGGCCAGGGCGGAGGCAGTAAGATAGAAAAGCTTGACGAGGCTATTAAGGTAGGGTTAAAGACACTCAGAGACCAGATAGGGGTTTCATGAATGGTAGATTGGAAAGAAATCGATAAAAAATGGCAGGATAGGTGGAGCAGCGAGGAGGTCTTCGAAGCCGATCCGAGCGACGATCCCAAGTTTTTCCTCACGGTCGCGTATCCGTACGTTTCCGGCCCGATGCACGTGGGCCACGCGAGGACGTACACCGTTCCCGACACGATGGCCCGGTTCAAGCGCATGCAGGGCTACAACGTGCTTTTTCCGATGGCCTTTCACTTCACGGGCACTCCCCTGCTCGGGGCGTCGGAGAGGGTCAAAAACAGGGACGAGGACCTTCTGGACACCCTCACCGGGCTTTACGGCGTGGACGAGGGGGAAATTCCCAAGTTTGAGGACCCGGAGTACTTCGGCGAATACTTCGCCAAGAAAAGCAACCTGAGCTACAAGAACGGCATGCAGATGCTCGGATACTCCATAGACTGGAGGAGGGAGTTCAGGACCATAGACGAGCCGTACATGAAGTTCATCACGTGGCAGTACCACAAGCTCATGGACATGGGCCTGGTCAGCCAGGGCGAACACCCGGTCAAGTGGTGCCCCAACGACGAGAACCCGGTCACCGACCACGACCTTCTGGAGGGAGAGGGGGTAAACATCGTGGAGTACACCATCCTCAAATACAGGCTCGGCGACGAGTACGTCCTGCCCGCGGCCACGCTGCGCCCCGAGACGGTATTCGGCGTCACGAACCTCTGGCTGAATCCCGAGGTCGATTACCTGGTGGCGGAGGTCGGCTCGGAAAAGTGGATAATCAGCGAGGACGGGCTGAAGAAATTGAGGAATCAGGGCTTCGAAATCGGGGAGGTCAAAGAGTTCGAGGGTCGTCTCATAGGCGAGGAGGTGGAGGCCCCGATCACGGGGAAGGAGGTCCCGATCCTGCCCGCCAGCTTCGTCGATCCCGGGAACGCTACGGGCGTCGTTTACTCGGTACCCTCTCACGCTCCCTACGACTACATCGCCCTGGAGGAGCTCCAGGAAAATCCCGAGAGGCTCGAGGAGTTCGACATCGATCCGGAGATGGTCGGAGAGATAGAGCCCGTTTCACTCATCGAAATATCGGACTACGGGGAGTCACCCGGCGTGGACATCGTGAAGGAGATGGGGATAGAGAGCCAGGACGACCCGCGTCTGGAGGAAGCGACCGAGGAGATCTATCAGGAGGAGTTCTCGAGCGGGGTAATACGCGACTGGGTCCCCGAGTACAGCGGCATGAGGGTCTCGGAGGCGAAGGAGGAGGTCCACGACGAGCTCCAGTACAGGGGCGAGGGGTCCCTGATCTACGAGTTCTCCGAAAAACCCGTCGTCTGCAGGTGCGGAACGGAGTGCCTGGTGAAGGTCGTCGAGGATCAGTGGTTCCTGAACTACTCAAACCAGGGCTGGAAGGAGAAGGCTAAGGTCTGTCTGGAGAGGATGGATTTGATTCCGTCCGAGACGAGGGGCCAGTTCGATTACACGATAGACTGGCTCGAGGAGTGGCCGTGCACCCGCAGGGTCGGCATGGGAACTCCCGCTCCCTGGGACGAGAGCTGGATAATCGAGTCCCTGAGCGACTCGACCATCTACATGGCCTACTATACTATAGCCAACATTCTGGAGGATATAGACCCGGAGAAGCTCGATGACGACGTGTTCGACTACGTCCTGCTGGGCCTCGGAGACCCGGGCGATCTTTCCGACGAGAAGGGTATAGAGGAGGACAAGCTCGAGGAGATGAGGCGTCAGGTGGATTACTGGTACCCGCTGGATTACAGGCTCTCCGCGAACGAGCTGATTTCGAATCACCTCACTTTCCACATATTCCACCACGTGGCCATCTTCAACGCCGACATGTGGCCGCAGGGGATCGTTTCCTTCGGGATGGCCCTTCTGGAGGGGAGCAAGATGTCTTCCTCGAAGGGGAACATAATCCCGATAAACGAGGCCACGGAGAAGTACGGCGCGGACGCGGTCAGGCTGTACCTTACCTCCGGGGTCGAGCCCTGGCAGGATTTCAACTGGCAGGTCCAGGAGGCCGAGGCCATGGTGAATCACCTGAATAATTTCTACGAGCACTGCAAGGACATTATCGATCTTCCCGAGACCGAAAAACCGGAGCTGGGCCCCTCCGAGAGGTGGATGCTGAGCCGCCTGCAGAAGCACATCCGGAAGACGACGGAGTCACTGGAGGACTTCGAGACGCGGAAGGCGTCCCAGCACGCGTTCTTCTTCATGATGCAGGATCTGAGGTGGTACCTGAACAGGTCGGAGGAGGGAGATGCGAGAAGCTGGACGCTCAAGAAGGTCTTGGACTCGTGGATAAGGCTGCTGGCACCGTTCACCCCCCACGTCTGCGAGGAAGTCTGGGACAAAATGGGCAATGGCGGGTTCGTCTCCACGGCCGAGTGGCCGGAGGCCGACGAGGAACTGATCGACGAAGTCGCCGAGTTCGGCGAGAATTTCGTGGAGAACGTGAAGGACGACATAGCCCAGATACTCGAGGTGACCGATGTCGAGAAGCCCGAGACGGTCGCCCTGTACGTGGCCGAGGACTGGAAGCGCGAGGTTTACATGAGCATCCTTCCCGATCTAGGAGAGGGCAAGGTGGAGGTCGGCGAACTTATCGGTAAGGCCAGGGAGGAGTTCCCCGACGTTCCGCCTGGAGAGCTGGCAGAATTCGTCAAGAAATCCGTCAAGGAGCTGAGGCAGGTGCCGGAGGACAAGATTTCAACCCTGTCGAGCCGAGAGATAGATGAGTACGAGCTGTTATCGGATTCCAAGAGCTTCTTCAAAAACAGGTTCGATGCGGAGGAAGTCGAGGTCCACAAGGCGGACGAAGAGGACATCTACGATCCGGACGGCAGGGCGGACAGGTCGGTGCCGTTCAAGCCGGCCATTTACGTGGAGTAATCTCTATTTTCTAATTGCGGTCCTGAAGTTGTAGTAGGACCTACCGGATTGGCTCTCTTCCTTTCCCAGGAATCGAACCCCTATTTTGTCCCCGGCGTTTGCCCTGTCGAACAGGTCCTTGAGCGCCACTCGCTCCCAGAGGATGTAGTTTTCTCCCTCACGGGTTTCCACCTCGAGCAGCCTTCCGTTTGGGCCCTTTCCGGTCCTGACGACCTCCCCGAGCAGCTGGTCTCCGGGCTCGGAGGGCTCCCACTTCGGCGCCTTGCTCGGTTCGGCGTCCAGTTCGCGCTCTATATCCTTCCAGACGCTCTCTTCGCCGGGTTTAGAAGGTTGAGATGGCTGGGTTCGGTGGGGGCCGCGTTGTTGCTGTGGTCCCCGCGGCGACGCTCCCGCTTCCTTTTCCCCTCCCTCGTCGGCCACGAAAGTTCCGGCGTCGGGCACGTCCTCCTCTTCGCTTTCTATCTCGTCCGCGGTCTTGACTTCAAGGTTCTTTTCTATCTCCTCGGCGTTCTTCGCGAAGCCCTTATCTATGATATCCTGCGCGAGTTGATCGGGTAGCTCGACCGTCTCTCCGGCCTCGTACTTTTTGCCGTCGTGCTTGAACTCCTTGTCGACTATTATCTTCAAGAGTCTTCACCAAACAATTGTTAGTTCCTTCGAGTCTTTTTTAGTTACCCATGAGGCAAACCGGTGTTCGGACCCTCAGGAAAAGGTCTCCTGCTTGCAGAATCCGTCCTCGCCGAGGAGGAGTCCTGTCATCTCTCTCGTTACCTTGTAGCTTTTTTCCGTCTCGCCGCACTCCTCGGGCTTGAAGAATCTCCACTCCGCCCTGTCGAACCTCACGCCGATCAGCGGATCGCAGCCGAACTTGCTGCAGAAATCCGTCAGCTTGTCGATCTCGTCCTTCTTTATGTAGATCGAGTCCTTGGAAGACGACTTCGTCTCTATCCCGAATATCTTTCTGCCGTCGCTCACCAGTATGTCGGGCTGTGGATGCTTCCTGCCCGACCCGGATGCCGGGGATCTCATTACGGCGAAGCCGTAGTCCCAAAGCAGGTTCACCAGTTCCCTTTCCGTGCGGCTTCCTTTTCCCAATATGAATCCTCCAAAGGCTATGCCTCTTGTTTGTAGATAACTGGAGAAACTTTAGTAACTAGCGGGGATCCTTTCAAGAATCTATCTCTATCCCGGCCTCTTTCAGCTGCTTCCGGACGTGGGGGTAAAGCTTGAGTTCTTCGAATTCTAGCCTGTCGAAGAGTTTTGGATCGATTTCGCTCAGGATTGCCCTAAGCCTGGCTATATTTTCCCCCTTGGCGAATTCCTTCAGGACGGCCGGATGGCAGCTGACGTTCGAGTCCAGCAGGTTTCGGAGCGCTTCAATTGAAAGTTCGAATCCTCGTCGATTAGAGCCGGTGAGCTTAGAGAACTGCTCGGGGGTACACCCCTTCAGGGAAACCCTGACGTGCAGATTTTCGAATTTTTTGAGCGCTCGTGCGTAGGAGGGGTCTTCCCCTATGAGTATTCCATTCGTTTCTAGAATAAACTTCAGTTCGGTTTCCTCCAATTCCTCTAACAGGGAAATCAGGTGGTCGCGCCCTATTGTGGGCTCGTTTCCCGAAACCCGTACTTGTTCGTAACCTTTTTCTTCGGCGATTTCCAACAGTTTTTCACTGACCTCTTCCGGCGAATAGAATTTTCCCGCTTCTTCCGGTTTCTTTCGAGGTTTCTTGCTCCAGCAGAAGCGGCACGAGAGGTTACATCCTACGCAGTCTGCGGTAGCCACTCCCCCGTAGAAGCGCGTTCCTCTGA
>CAZEBR010000039.1:0-8370 GCA_964510375.1 Hadarchaeota archaeon (SeqCode)
GTTGGTATGTGTATTATTGGTACATCGAGCCTTCTCAGGCAATGGAATTAATGAACGAGAACAAGCGCAAGCTCCTTCAAAAACTCAAGGAAAGACTGGAACACGAGCGTAACACGATGTTTTTTAAGTGCGGCAACGATTGTCCGAGAGTTGAATTCGACGAGGCCGTCGAGATGGACTTTGAGTGTCCGGAGTGCGGTGAAAGGATGGAGGAGTTCGATAATAGTGGTATAGTCAACGCTCTGGAACGCCAGATAGAGGCTTTAGAACAGGAACTAGCGGGGAGTTAGTTGATTTCGGAGGACCGGGCCTTCAAAATTTTGTGCGAAGAGGGATGTAGCGACAGGGTTATTGCTCATTTGAAGGCCGTTGCGGACAAGTCCGTGGAAATTGCGAAAAGGATTTCCGGAGAAGGGCATGAAGTCGATGTACAGAGGGTGAGGATAGGTGCTCTACTCCACGATGTGGGGAGGTCGAGGACGCACAGTATCTCTCACGGCGTTGAAGGGGCTAAGATTCTTCGGGAGAGGGGACTTTCCGAATTTTCCGGCTTTGCGGAGGATCACATTGGTGCCGGGATACCGAGAGAAGAGGCGAAAGGACTGGATATCCCCACCAAGGATTACATGCCTAGTTCGCTCGAGGAAAAAATCGTGACTTACGGTGATAACTTGATCAGGGGTACCGACGTTCAGTCCTTCGAAGAAGCTTTGGACGAGCTGAGGGAAGATATGGGTCCGGATCATCCTTCCTTGGAGAGATTCAGGAGCATTCACGAGGAGCTTAGGGACCTCGGGGGAGTTTAGCCTTACCTTTAGATAAATTCCAGAGGATAGAACTGGGTATAGACCCGTTTTTTTTGGTTAATTTGGTAGACAGAATCGATCCAAGCTTCTCACAAATAAACAATTAGAACATACCTATTTCTTTTTGGTTGATTTTATCGAATCATTTTAAACAAAACGTACAGGATCTTCCTTTTTATGCAATTGCGAGGATTTTTAAGTCTCTATAAAGGGGGAAGGTATGGGTAAACAAATGGATAGAAAGCACTTAATCTCAATAATCCTTGTGGTTTTAGTCGGTATTGTCGCATTATTCGTTTTAATGGGTGGTTTCGGATCGTCCACTCCCAGTCTCGGAAATTTTTCGACGGCGGAAGAGATCGGTGACGACGATAGACCTGTGGAGGAAGTAACCGAGTTCAGTCCGGATACCGAAATTATTTACGCCACGTGTGAATTGTCGAACGCTCCTCCGGACACGGAAATAAAAACCGAATGGTATTACTTGGACGATAATGAACGGTTTACCACTCTCAGACACACTGTCGGCGGTGGATCGGGCCCGCTGTGGTTTAGATATGAGTTGGAGAATGAGAGTATGTGGCCCGTCGGAGATTATGAAGTAAGGTTTTTCCTGAACGGTGAACGGGTCGGCGAGTCCGAATTTTCCGTGGAACCGGACGAAGAAGCCAGCTTAAGCAACTTTGCGTTGGCCGAGAATGTCGATGATGAGGGAAGACCAGTCGAGACGGTCAAAGAGCTCAGTTCCGACACGGAGAAGTTTTATGTTACTTTTGAGGTATCGAACGCCCTTTCATCCACGGAGATAAGGGGGGATCTTTATTATGTGGATAATGAAAGTTTAGTTCTCTCCACCCCTCTTAATCTGGATGGATTTTACACGGGTCCTGCTAAATTCCATTTCACAAAACCTCACGATGGGTGGCCCACTGGAAATTATGAAGTGAGAGTCTTCCTCGATGGGGATCGGGTCGAAACGATTTCATTCTCTGTGAAGAGAGAACAAATTCGTTATAAAGAAGAGTTCGAACCTATAGAACTCCCCGCTTCCGACTACGCGAAAATGATTCCCAGCGCCGCCGATTCGCTCCAAGCGAGGAGTGGAAGGTTCGTCGATGCAAAGGAACGGTACTATTACCCGATCGACCTGGATATCGAAAATGAGAAGATAGATTTTTACGCCTGGGGCGGCGGCGTCATAATCTATGATGGTTCTTTTGAAGCGAGTAACGTTGGGAAAGAACTGGAGGATAGAGGGTTTGAAAAGGGCGAGTACAAGGGCGTGGAGACGTGGAGCGGTCCTATTGACCTTCAGAAGGGTGATAGTTTTGAACCGAGTGACAATTGGGTCGCCTTCGTGTACGGTAAAATTGTCAACGGTGACGAACAGTCAGTTAAAGCGTGTATAGAGACGGTAAATGAGGAAAGGAACTCACTCTATGATGGGGATAAGGCGAAGACGCTAATTGATGGGCTTGAATACGGAGATCAGATTAGGATTTATCTTTCTCCTATATCGCAATTTGGGGAGATTGCGGTGGCCAACAGCGCCGGAATTATGAACGTGAATGCAGACAAATTATATTTCCAGGGATTATACCTTTTCAGCGATTCCGATTCCGCAGAATCTTCTTTTGATAATGCTAAACAGAGATACGAAGAACAAAGTGATTATTACCAAGATTTCCAAATTAGCAGGGATAATAACATAATCCAAATATTTATTGAAGGACTGGTAAGTTCTTGACAAGGATATTTTCTAGCCAGTGATTAACTCTTTCATAAAAAAAAGTTTAAATTTAACTTCCGTTCCTCGGTAGTTTGTTTGGTGTCTTCAGTGGAAAAAGTCCTAGTTACGGGCAGTACCTCGGGTATAGGAAAGGAGACGGCGAAGGGCCTCGCTGAGAGAGGTATGAGCGTCATCCTTCACGGTCGCAACGAAAAGAGAGGCAAAGAGGCACTCCGCGAGATAAGGGAAGAGACCGGAAATGATAACCTCGATTTGATTTTTGCGGATTTTTCATGTTTCGAAGAGGTGAGGGAACTGGCGCCTCAGGTGAGGGAGAATCATGATCGAATGGACGTTTTGGTCAACAATGCCGGGACGGTGTTTTCGGAGCGAAAGCTAAATGAAGATGGGATCGAACTGACGTTTACTGTTAACCATCTGGCTCCGTTTTTGCTCACAAATCTAATCCTGGATATTTTGAAAGATAACGCCCCCTCCAGAATAGTGAACGTTTCCTCCGGCGGCCACAAAGGCACCAGTCTGGATTTCGATGCTCTGACGGGGGAGGAAGGACCTGGGATGTGGCAGGCTTACAAGCAGTCCAAACTGGCGAACATCCTGTTTACTTACGAACTCGCCGAGCGACTTGAGGGGACGGGAGTAACGGTTAACTGTCTCCATCCGGGGGGAGTCAGCACCAGGCTCGCGAGGGATAATAGCATTCTGGGATTTATATGGAATCACCTACCCTTCCTGAGGAGTCCCGAGAGCGGTGCCGAGACTTCTATCTATCTTGCGTCCTCTCCGGAGGTAGAGGGCGTCACCGGAAAGTACTTCGTCGACAGGGAGCCCGAGAGATCGTCGGATTATTCTTACAACGAGGACGCGTGGGAGAGGCTCTGGGAGGTCAGCAAGGAACTGACGAATCTTCGAGAGGAAGAGATGATCCCTGAGGTGAGAAGCCGCTCGGATTGAAGTAAATTTTACAGTTTCTAAATAGCTTTTTCTGTCATCATAGGTTTTTCTTGTAGGCACTGGCGCAATGCTCGCAACAAAACGGAAGATTCTCCCCGTCAATTTCCTCGTAGTAGACCTCTCCTTCTTTGCCATAATCGGGCCGACCCTTGAAAATTTTACATTCACAGTGGGTGCATTCTTCGAGCCAAGGGTCCAGAATTTCGTGTATTAGGTTGTAAAATTTTTTTAGGACATCCGAGAAGATCTGATCTCCCTTGTCGGTGAGTTCGTAGACGGTCCTAGTCCGGCTTTTAACTTCCTTTTCTTTGGATTTCACCAATCCATTTTCTTCGAATTCCTCCAGTAAGGGATATATTTGTCCCGTCGACGGCTTTTTTCCTATCCTTTCCTCTACTTCCCTCATTATTTCATATCCATGCCTCGGTTTTTGGGAAAGCAGAGCTAGGGTGTAGAACTTGGTCAAGCTGGTAAGATATTTCGTTTCGTCTACCATTTTTTACCCCGGAGGAATGTTTATTTTAGAAATATTTAAATATGATGTATCAAAAACTGATATAATGATTGACGATGGATAATTCTGAAATTAAGGAAATAACCCTGCGTGTGGGAGGCATGACTTGTGCGTCCTGCGCACAGACCATAGAAAAATCTCTCGGCGAGGTCGATGGAGTCGAGAGTGCTAGTGTCAACCTTGCGACGGGAAAGGCGACCGTAAAGTATGATCCCGGAAGGGTCGACGAGGATAAGATTTCGGAGACGATCGAGGATTCGGGCTACGAGCCCATGGGGGACGAGGATTTGCGGGAGGTTGCCTTGGAGATTACTGGAATGACCTGTGCTTCGTGTGCCGATAACGTGGAAAAAGCCCTCTCGGAAACGGAAGGAGTTCGGGAAGCGAACGTCAATTTGGCCACCGAGAAGGCAAGGGTGGTTTACTCCCCCGAGCTGGTTAACTCGGGAGATTTGAGGGCCGCCGTCGAGGACTCCGGCTACGGCGTGAAGTCGGAAGAGGAAGTCGAAGAGGAGACGGACGAGGTCGAAGAAGCAAAGAAAAGGACTTACGTGGCGTGGGCCGCCTCTATCCCGATTATAGTATGGATGATTCCCGAGATGATCTTCGGGATAGTCTGGCCTAACAGAGTGATTTTCGACCTTGGCATGACGCTATTGGCAGTTCCGGTGCTGTTCTGGGTGGGGCGTCACACTTACGAAAACGCCCTGAAGACCGTCCTTCACGGATCGGCGAACATGAACGTGCTCATCTTTCTGGGATCTTTCGCGGCCTTCATCACGGGCCCCGTGAAGCTGTTTTTCTTCCCCGAGATGCTGAACTATGCGGGAGTTGGGGCCATGATAATGGCCTTCCATCTCACCGGCCGTTATATAGAGGCGAAGGCTCGAGGCAGGGCGTCTCAGGCCATCAAGAGGCTGATGGAGCTGGAAGCGGACACTGCCAGAATAATAGATGAAGGCGAGGAGAGGGAAGTACCCGTTGACAGGGTCGAGGAGGGCGACCGTTTCAAAGTTAGACCCGGTGAAAAAATACCGACCGACGGCGTGGTGGTTGACGGCGAAAGCTCCGTGGACGAGTCGATGGCCACGGGAGAGTCCGCTCCCGTTCAAAAGGGGGAGGGAGATGAGGTCATAGGGTCCACGATCAATCAGGGGGGTGCCCTGACGGTCGAAGCCACCCGCGTGGGGAAGGACACCTTTTTGTCCCAGGTCATCGACATGGTCGAGGAGGCCCAGGGGACGAAGGTTCCAATTCAGAGGTTTGCCGACCGGATTACCAGCTATTTCGTACCCGCGATAATCACGATCGCCGTTGCAACGGTGATTCTCTGGCTCACCGTTCCGGACGCCGTGGACTTCTTGGCCTCCGCTCTGGAGGGGACTTTGCCGTGGATTGATCTCTCGCTCTCGCCCCCCATGTTGGCGCTGTTTGCCGGGATAGCCACCCTCGTCATAGCGTGTCCCTGTGCGCTTGGCCTCGCGACCCCGACGGCACTGATGGTGGGTAGCGGAAAGGGTGCGGAAAACGGCATCCTGATCCAGAAGGGTGAGGCCATCCAGTCGCTCAAGGACGTCGACACGGTGGTGTTCGACAAGACCGGCACCATGACCAGGGGTGAGATGACGCTCACCGACGTGGCTTCGGTGGAGGATGGGGACGACTCCGGCAGGAGTAAAACTCTGGATCTTGCCGCTAGCGCCGAGTATAACTCCGAGCACCCGATTGGAAGGGCCGTCGTCGAAGGAGCACGCGAGGAGGGGATCGAGCCCGTTCAGCCGGAAAGTTTCGAGGCCCTCGGCGGCAGGGGGATTCGAGCGCGGGTGGACGGTAGCTCCGTAATAGTCGGCAATAGAAACTTCCTGAAAGAGGAGGGAATTGAAATTTCTCACTTGGAGGAAAGGATCGAAGAATGGGAGGACGAGGGTAAAACCGTTATCCTGGTGGCAGAAGACGGCGAACTGGTCGGGTCCGTCGCCGTGGCGGACACCCTCAAGGAGAATACAGTAGGGGCCGTAGAAGAGCTGAAGGAAATGGGACTCGAGGCCGCCATGATCACGGGGGATAATCCCAGGACCGCCCGGGCCATAGCCGACAAGACTGGTATAACCCGCGTTTTGGCGGAGGTTCTACCCGACGAGAAGGCGGATGAGATAAGAAATCTTCAGGACGAGGGCAGGCGAGTGGCGATGGTGGGAGACGGAATAAATGATGCCCCGGCCTTGACCCAGGCCGACGTCGGAATCGCGATCGGAACGGGCACGGATATTGCGATAGAATCGGGGGAGGTGGTGCTTGTTCGGGGTGAGCTCTCCGGCGTCGTAAATGCGATCAATCTCTCTAGGAAAACCTTCGGCAAGATCAAACAGAACCTCTGGTGGGCCTTCGGGTACAACGTAACGATGATTCCGTTGGCGGTCTTGGGTATAATGCACCCTCTTTTTGCGGAGGCGGCCATGGCAATGAGTTCGGTGACCGTGGTGACCAATGCCAATAGGCTCAAGGGTGTAAGGATAGACTTCGGAGAAGATAGTTCCTAGTGGAGAAAGACGTGTCCGGTCCTGAGCTGAGGAGTGTTCCGGTAAGAAAGGTGCCAGTTTGCCGAGTTTCCTAAAAATCGATCAGGTCCACCAGGTTTTTTCCTGCCGCAAAGAGGCCCAGCTCGGCTCTGTTTTTATCCTCACCCGTGGCGATAATAATTACGTCACCGTCTGAGAGTGATAACTTTTCCGTTATTTCTTCCGTAACTTCCCCGTCGATTTCCGTTCTGCTATCCACCATTTTCAGTACTCCCCCCTCAAATTTTACAACCGTCGCTCCCTGTGCACCGGCCTTTATGGCCTCGTCCCTCTGATCTATTCCGTTTTTTATATTCAGAGAGGAATCATTCCCCGCTACCATGGCCACGTCGACCTCACCCACGGTCAGATCACCCGCATCGAAGTGTAGCATGTTTTTGGATATTTCTTCGGCCAGACTTTTTCCCTCATCGGTCAAGGAGTGCCCCCGATTGTTCGATTTTATGAGACCCCTATCTTTCAGCTGGTCTAAGAGGGTTCTTGTCGTGCCTTCTCCCAGCTTCATCTCTTTGGATATCTTCTTTCTTCCGATGGGTGCCTTTTCTTTAATGACCATAATGGCTCTCAGCAGATGTTCTTCTTGGAAGACTGGTTTGGGGCCAATCTTGGAGTTCATCAATTAACACATATGAACGGAGCTCTAATTTAATTTATGAAATCTAGGAATCGATAAGACCTGAAACGTGCGAGATAAGGTAAGAAAATCCGGGATTAATAATTTGAAGTTTTGAATGGCTGGTTGTTTCGGGAAATTTCCTCTCCTTGTCTTGGACTTCTTGTCCCTGCTAATCGTAAGAATTAAACCCGTTTTGACCAAATTTAGTTACGGTGTAATTTTGGCTGTTATAGAACTCGATGGTTTGACCAAATATTATGGTGATGTCTGCGGAGCCGAAAATCTAACTTTTGAGGTACAGGAGGGTGAAATCTTTGGTTATCTGGGTCCGAACGGCGCCGGTAAGACCACCACTATTCGGACTTTGCTTGGTTTTCTGAAACCCACGTCCGGAAAAGCCTACATTTTTGGAAGGGATATCGGGGATGAAATCGTGGATATAAGGAAGGATGTCGGGTACATTCCGGGCGATCTAAATCTCTACGATCGACACACGGGTAGGGATTTTCTTGACTATTTCGGGTCCCTCAGAGATTCGGATTTTCCGCTACTGGATGATCTGTTGGATACCTTCGAAATTCCTTTGGATAGAAAAATAGAGGAGTACTCCAGAGGAATGGAACAGAAGTTGGCGATCATTCAGGCGTTCATGCACGACCCAAAACTGGTGGTTATGGACGAGCCCACTTCGGGTTTGGACCCCCTCATGCAGCAGAAGTTTTACGAGTTTTTGAGGGAGGAGAGGGATAAGGGAAGGACCATGTTTTTCTCTTCTCACATTTTGAGCGAGGTCGACAAGGTCTGCGACCGAGTGGGGATAATCCGGGACGGCGAACTCATCGCTCTGGAGGGCATCGAATCGCTAAAGAGCAAGAGGGGAAAGGTCGTAAGGGTAAGGATAGAGGGGGAACCGGAGGAGTTTGACGGTCCCGAGGACATGGAAATAGAGGATGGCGGATGGATAAAGTTCGTGGTTTCGGAGGAAATCGACCGATGGATAAAGGAGCTGGCGAACTACACTGTTCAGGATTTGGAGATTCGCAATTTCAGTCTCGAAGACATCTTTCTACATTACTATGAGGAGGAAGGAGAATGAAGTGGTTGAAAATTACCGGGGAGACTATCAAGGACAAGCTGAGAGTGACCGCCGT
>CAZEBR010000039.1:8428-13025 GCA_964510375.1 Hadarchaeota archaeon (SeqCode)
GCTTCAGGCGATGTATATTGGAGTGTACCCGGCTTTTAAGGAGAATCTTGAACAGTTTGCGGACATTCCCATGAATTTCATTAGGGGATTTGAAGCTCTGAGTTCGTTCAGCGGATATCTGAACATGGAGATGTACCAGATATTCTGGGTTCTCATTCTGGGTATACTGATAGCATATATCGCGGCTTCGTTGATATCTGAGGAGATCGAGGGCAATACGATTGACATGTTGATGTCAAATCCCATTTCGAGGAAACAGGTCGTCTTGGAGAAGTTTCTGGGCCTGATACCCCTCGTTCTGATAGTAAACTTTGTCACGATGGGCTCGATTTACGGGATGACCTTGGCCGTGGGAGAAAGTCTCAACTTTTATCACCTTTTCTTGACTCATCTATTGTCTGTACCCTATTTCCTCTCCATCGTGGGGATAAGCCTTCTAATCTCCACGCTTATTGACAAGAAAATGAAAGCCAGCATTACCGCGATGGCAGTCGTGGTAGGAATGTATATTATCGAGTCGGTGAGTCTCCTTGCTCCCGAATACGAGAAAATGGGGTTAGTTTCGATCGTACATTACTACGATCCTTCGGATCTTCTCATAGAAGGCAATTTGAGCGTCCTCGGTCCAATTGTTCTGACCATAGTGATGATCGGTAGCTTATCGATTGCGGCTTTTTATTTTGATCACCGCGATTTGTAGAGTAATTGAGGGGCGAGTTCAGTAACAGCTACATTGAAGAAATATTTTACCGTCGGTGGGAACTATCGGCATTGCGTCTAAAGCCGGTCTAACTATAAGTGGATAGATTGTTTTCCAAAACTGACAAAGGAATCGCTTTTTCTGCTCCTTCCGGCAGCTCTATTGAGAGCGGTTCGTTGAATTCGGAGAAAGTCATGGTCATGTCAATACCGACTGTACTGGGTGCGGCGGGTTCTTCCCGTTCAAGGCCTTTCATGTCGATCCCCATCTGGAGCTGTACTTTTATGGGAAGTCCCGAATCTTTTGAGTACCATCCCGTCATCGACATATTTTCGATAGCATTCCGAATATTTTCGACCGCTTCCATCGTGTTTTCGTCGATGAGTGATCCCGAGGTAGGTAGACCCGAGTTCGATGTGAGGCCGCCCTGCCTGATCATGTTTTCGACATAGTCCCAGTAGGCTTCGGTCGGCTTAATTCTGAGCCCGGTACATTCTTCTCCTTCCACAGTTTTCTCTCCCAATCTTTCGACCTCTGCCCTGGCAAGTAACTCCTTCTGCATTCCGAATCTGCTTTGAGTCTCCCAAGACTGCGCTTCGAACTTCAGCCAGTCAGGGAAGTTTTCCAGCTCTCCCGTAGCGTTTTCGGGAAGTAACGAGCCGAGGTTCATGTATAGGGAATTCTCGACGAGATACATTTTGTACTCCATGTTTTCGTTAGCTCCGGGTACCTCCATCGTCATTTCCATTTTCCTGTTCTTCCTATCTATTGCTCCCTGCAAATGGGTCGTTATCTCGACGCTCGTTCCCTGCATCCCCATGCTCATCGTAAGGCTAATGTCCATCTTGGCCGTATCGACGTCGTCCATTGCCCCGAGTGCGGAGTCTTTGATCTCGGTCGCGCTTGCCTTTCTGGTGCCCATGCCGAGATAAGAAGCAATTCCGATAACTATTGCTGCACAGATTAATAAGGCTACCAAATATTTTCTTCTAGATTTGATTTTAGTCACCCCTGTTTATTTTTATCTAAAGGATAATTTAAGACCTTGTTGTTTATGTTTGTACTAAGGTAAAGGAATCGCTTAATATTTTATAAAATGTCGGTTTTTCTAAGATTGTTTCTGTTTTTGTGGAATTAACGAAAAGAAAGGAGTATCGGTGGGTTTAACGAGAAATATTTGACAGCGATTGGAAATCGAAAGATAATTAAGGTTTTGAGGAAAGTTTATTCAAAAGATGTAGGAGGTGATTTTTTGAAAGATCTTGAAACCGATCTGTCGATATTTGAAGAATTTGATTTTGAGAAACCGCCCGTTGGTGTTAAATTTTTACACACAAAACCGGAGGAAATCGAACAGATAGATAAGGAACTGCCAGCCTGTGAAATGATCGCAGAAGCTCAAAAGAGAGACGATCCCTTCTACTTCGGTAAAGAAAACGAGAATTGCGTAGGTTCAGTGGCGCTTGGCATGGAGGAAATGCCCCCGTTCGCAGAAGCTGGACTCATAGGCGATGCAAGCGATGAAGGACCAACGCATAACATTTTCGAGGAGGCGCGAGCAAACGCTAGAATATACGAACATATTCCAAAGTTCTCCAAGGGGACTGTCAACTACGTGGCCATGTCGAAGTTAGAAAATCTAACTTTCGAACCGGACATCCTTGCCGTCACGGCCGAGACCAGCCAGGCAGAAATAATTTTGAGGGCGATGAGTTATTCTACTGGCGAGCTATGGGACCCCAAGTTGACAAATGTGCTTGGATGTTCTTGGATGTTCGTTTATCCATATAAAACCGGGAAGGTAAATTATATGACTACTGGACTGGCCTTCGGAGCAAAGGCAAAAGAGATATTCGAGGAAGGGCAGACATTGATATTCATCCCTTGGGATTGGTTCTCGACCATAACCGAAAATCTAGAGGAGATGGAGTGGGAGCTTCCTTCGTACAAGGAGAGTAGAGAAGAGTTCCTGGAACGAGAAGAACGGATGATGAAGTATTTGATGGAGAAGGAAACTTAAGTGGTATAATAATATTTTCCTAACTCCATTTTTCTTTTCCTATTATGGCATTTTCCTCCTTTGCAAAGATATAAAAGATTTTTCGATCGGTATATAGATTTTTCTTTAATGAATAAATTAAAACCGATCAGGCTTTCTTTAAGCGAATATTAAATCCTGCCCCACCTAGCTCGGAGTCGAAAATTTTCAGAGTCCCTCCGAAATAGCCGATTATTTCTCTTGAAATGAAGAATGTCGATCCGCCGAGTCCGGAAGTTCCGCCCGTGTAGGTTTCCTCCGAGACACTTTTTTTGAGCTCAACAGGAAGCTTTTCTCCGTCGTCCTCTATACTGACTATTATTTCGTCCCCTTCCTCTTCCACTCCAATTCTAATTTCCGTAGGATTAGATTTCAGGATTCTCGTCTTGATTATGGCCGGAAAAACCTTTTTGAGTGCGTGCCCGCCGAGCACTAGAATCCTGTTTTCTTCCGAGGTGAGATCGATCTCTACGTTTTTCTCATCCGCTAGGTCATCGCATTCCGAGATGGAGTTCCTCAAGGCTTTGATCACATCCACGGAGACGAGCTCCTCTCTATTCCTTGTTCTTTCAGATTCCTCGACAAGTTCTGTGAGTTCTCTCGCCTCCTCGTTTATTCTCTCTGCCTTCTTCAGATAGCGCTCGTATTCATTTGAAAGGTCTTCGTCCTCCAGCAGTTGAATGAATCCCGAAGAGGTCATGATTTTGTTTTTAATGTCTTGTTGAATGAGAGTTTGTAGAAATTGGTTCTCTTTCAGTTCTTCCAGTTCCGTGATATCGCGAAAAAGCAGCACTTGGCCGATGAGTTGGTTTCGAGTATCTTCGATAGTATCTATTTTTACGTCGAAGTACCTTCCGCCATCCTCGTCCGTCCTGATTCCGATTCTGGCTTCGTTTTTTTCCCGAATATTGTTCATGAGTTCAGGCTTGTTTGAAAATATCTCTTCGGCCTTTTTTCCGATTAACTCGCCCGGCTCCGATATCGAGAAATATTTTCCCGCGATGTCTTTTGCCGATTCATTAGCGTTTAGAACCCGATTTTCATCGTTTAATACGAATATCGAATCTTTAATCTTGTTAAATACTACTTCTTGAGCTATAGGAAGGAGATCCATGAAACCCTGCCGGGACAAAGCCCATGTGAACGCGACTATCGCAAAAGGAAAGAGCAAGGGCGTTATGTCGAAATTGTTGAGGGGTATGAATCCTGCTATATATACAGCGTTTCCCACCACCGGGACAAGGACGCCTGTTGCTATAATCAGAGCTCGTTTGAAGTAAAATCTTCCTACTTTTGCCAGATACCACAAAATGAGCAGGGATCCTCCTATAAGCAGGATATATGAGTAGACCGAATGGAGCCAGAAAAGTGGTCCTGAGATGGCCGATTTCGTCGGGAAGGGCCCGTGGGGTCTAAACATTATCTCGGTGAAGAAAAAATGATGTATCTCGTTGGTCCAGATGAGGACTATGTTGAAAATGGGGATTACGGAAAGGAGGGATGCATTAAGTTTGTTTACCCATTCTTTCTTTCCGATATATTCGAAGGAGAAAACCAGCCAGGCAGCAGGAAGCGTAACTACACCAATATATTTAATTTTGAGCCAAAAGGTCGGAGACGGCCAAACTGACAGCAACTGGAAAAGGTAAGTAAAGCTCCAGAAGGAAGCGATGGCCATGAAGGCCATGAAATGTTTGACTCTTGTTGAAACGCCCTGTCTACGCAAATAGAAGGCTAGTGAGATTGGAAGAATCCCAGAGATTAGAAGAGATATTACATAGGGGAGGGTCTCCAAGCTGGCCATTTCCAATCAACTTCTCCTTTTATTTTTGGAGGTGATTGTGGAAAAAAGTATCCAA
>CAZEBR010000040.1:0-11947 GCA_964510375.1 Hadarchaeota archaeon (SeqCode)
ATATCCCGAGATGGTTATATACAGCCTCGACTTTGAGCGATTTTACGACAATCTGAGTTCTGGAAACAACTCCGAAGTGATCTCCATTCTTTCGAACGGAATCGATGCCCTCGAGCGTGCCGGTGCCGATTTTGCCCTGATGGCCTCCAATACTCCGCATGCTTTTTTCGAGGAGGTCGAGGAAAAATCTCCAATTCCCCTTGTGAGCATAGTAGAAGTTACAGCTGAGGAGGCGGAGAAGAGAGGCTTCGAAAAGGTGGGGTTGCTTGGAACGACCATCACCACGGAGGGAGGTTTCTATGAGAGGGGATTCGATGAAAGGGGCATCTCACTGGTGACCCCCGGGGAAAGGGAGAGGGAATTTGTAAACGATAAAATTTTTGGGGAACTCGTCGATGGGGTGTTTTCTGAAGAGACCAAAGAGAAGTTTATTCAAATTATCGAAAGGATGAAGGAAGACGAGGGTATAGAGGCCGTTGTGCTCGGCTGTACGGAGCTCCCTCTACTTATAGAACAGATTGACCTAAGCTTGCCCATTCTGAATACCACTGAGATTCACGCTCTCGCGGCCTTAAACCGTGCATTTGAGGGGTAGCGAAAATTTAAGAAACAGTGTCATGAAATAATTTTGAATCATGGATATTTCAATAAAATCTGTCGAAGACGAAGAGGAAATGAAGGGGGCCCTGCGGATCAGGAAAAGTGTATTTATCGAGGAGCAGGGGATTCCCGAGGAACGCGAGATGGATGGATTGGACGAAGAAGCCACTCATTTTCTGGTCGAACACGACGGGGATTACATCGGCACGGCTAGAATCAGAATAATGGACGAGAAGGGAAAGCTCGAGAGGATTTCGGTGCTTAAGCCCTATCGGGGAAGAGGTTATGGGAGGGAGCTGGTCAAGTATCTCACGGAATACTGTAGAGATAGGGGTCTGAGCGAGGTCGTGCTCCACTCTCAGTTGCGTCAAAAGGATTTCTATGAAAAATGTGGGTTTGAACCCCGCGGCGAAGTTTTCCTGGAAGCGGGAATCAAACATATCAAGATGGTATACAAATTTTCGGATGATTAGCGTACTCATCGGAAAAATTAATTGCTGCCCGGGCAAACTGGAATGGAAAGATGAAGATCAAGAAGCTGGAAAGGAAAATTTCGGAACTTTTTCGGGACCCAGAATTTGAGACGAGAAAGGAGTTCACAACCGGCGATAACTCCCGGGTGGATTTGGCGGTCCTCCGGAATGGGGACCCCCTTCTTGCCGTGGAGTTCGAGGAGTCGTACAAGTGGATGAGGAGCCGGGTACTGTACGATGCCGTGAAGGCCGACAGGGAGGGGTTTTCGGACCTTGCGGTGGTCTATCCGTTCAAGCAGAGGGGATTGAAAAACTGCTGGATTTTCGATTTTATGGATAGCGACTTGGATGTTCGGACCAAAATAGTCCATCCGGATGATGTGCCCGACCTCCGTCAGATTTTCAACGTTCGAGTCGAGTAAAAAAATTTACGAGAAGAAAATTTTTCAAATAATATCAATATTTCGCCCGAAATTTTTATAGAAATGCTTTAGTAGTCCGATAAAGCTTTTAAGATTATTTTTTTATATTTTTAGGAGGTGAAAGCTTTTGGATAGACTCGGGGTCGGTTTTGTCGGGGCCGGATTCGTCACGCATACTTTTCATATCCAAGGATGGGCCGGCGTCCGACATGCCGACGTAAATGGAATCTGTGACCTTGACGAGGAGAAGGCCAAAAAATCGGCCGCGAAAGCCAGGGCTCTGAAGGTCGGAGATCCGGAAACTTACACGGATGTGCAGGAGATGGTGAGGGACGACAGTATCGACGCGATCTGGATATCCGTTCCTAATTATGCCAGACTCCCGGTTCTGGAGGATATTGTGGAAGAAGTAAAGCAGGGGGGTAGCGATCTAGTCGGCTTGGCCTGTGAGAAGCCGCTGGCCAGGACGGTCGGCGAAGCTCAGGAGATGATGGATCTTGTCGACGATGCCGATTTACTCCACGGGTATTTGGAGAATCAAAGATTTGCACCCTCGATCCTGAAGGGGAAGGAGATCCTCTGGGAGAGGGGGGCCGAGAACACCGGTAGGCCGTACTTTGCCCACTGTGCCGAAGAGCACTCGGGACCCCACGAACCCTGGTTCTGGAGCGGGGAGAAGCAGGGGGGCGGAACTCTGAACGATATGGGCTGCCACAGCCTCGAGGCCTCCAGATTCTTGCTTACCGGTCCCGGGGAAGAAAAGAGCGATCTTGAACCCAAGACGGTTTCCGGGGAGATAGCGACTTTAAAATGGATGAGATCGGGCTACGTCGACCAGCTTGAAGAAATGGATTTCAAGAGTTCTCCGTCGGAGGACTTCGCGAGGGGTTCGGTAGTGTACGAGCTTCCTTCGGGTGACCTCGGTGTGGCCGATATCACGGTTTCTTGGAGCTTCTCGGGCCCGGGACTGAGGCTTTACTTTGAACTTCACGGTCCTGAGTACTCGATGGAGATCAACTCGCTGAACTCCGAGCTGAAACTGTTCTTTAGCCGGGAAGTTAAGGGCGAATCGGGCGAGGACCTAGTGGAAAAACAGGTGGCAGAGCAGGGGCAGATGCCGGCGGTGCCGGACGAAGCTGTGCTGTACGGTTACATGAATGAGGACAGGCACATGGTGGAGAGCTTTAGGAATAACAAAATGCCCGAAGAAAACTGGAATGACGGATTGTTCGTCGTTAAGCTCCTGATGGCTAATTATATGGCCGCAGAAAAGGGAAAAAGGCTTGAATTTCCTCCAAAAGGACTCGATGAGTACGTGCCGAAGGTCGCTCAGGGGACTTGGAATCCGCGGGAAGTAGCGGAAGGTTATGAGGAATAGCTCGATTCTTTTGTAGTAATTTACTCGATTTCTTCGTTTGCCAGTTATTTAATTCCAATATACCTAGTTTGAATAAGTAGTAAGAAAGTACCGAACGGTCGGAGTAGATTTATCCTCGAGTTTAACGTTGGTCGCCATCTCCTGGTAGGGCCTCTATTTCCTTCTGGGCTATTGCATCGATTTTGTTGAAATCGGGGGAATCTATAATCTCTTTTAGTTTGATAAGGGCCAACGCTCTGTTAATTTCGCATCTCGGCCCTTCTAACGGTTCATCGTCTTTTTTATAAAACCTCTTAGCTAGACAATCACCAGCGCAATTCCACTTTAAAAAACATTTCTGGCAACTCTCCATGTTTTCTACGATCGTATTTCTTAATTTTAGTAGTTGCTCTTTATCTACCTCGAATTTTTTCTTTTCCTTACTGTATTCGCCGTAAAAGAACAATTTGGATCTGGGGTCCTCGTTTGAGGTTACTTCAATGCAAGAGGAGATAAAACCATCAGGGGTGACGTAGCAGTTGTCACCAGCTGCACCACAAAACCGTGTTGAAATTCTCTCCAAGTCTGCACCAGAATATCTTAAATTCAGGCGATGACTACTTGCCTTTTTCTTAGCTTTATCGTAATTTTCAATAAAGGCCTCCTCTGAAGGGGCTTTCCATCCGGAATCGAGAGACCTGCCGCAACCGAATAAAGGCTCAAATTGGATATGTTCCACGCTCTGGAAATTCTCATGAAAAAAATCGATTATTTCGGTCATTCTGTCTACGCTGTACTGGGTTATCGTGGATCTTATTCCGTATCTAATACCTAACTCGTCGAACCTTTCGATTGTCTTAAAGACATTTTTCGAGGACCCATCACCATTTGGCATTGGTCTTTGTTTATCTTGAACGTCTTTCGGACCGTCGACTGAAAATAGAACATTATCTATATTTTGTGCCATGAAATCCGCTTTATCCTTCTCCATGACGCCGTTAGTGACTATACTGAATTTTGGCTCGAGTGATTTGGCATTGCCTTCTTTTTCTGCGTACTTAATGCATTTTCTCAGAAAGTTCAATCTCAATGTAGGTTCTCCGCCGCCGTGAAAGCCTAGATGAAAGCTTTTATTCTTTAATTTGAGGGCGGATGAAATCGACATATCGATGCTTGCTTTGGCCACTTCCCAATCCATATTCTTTATTTTCTCTCCCGCTCTGGCGTAGCAATATACACATCTCAAGTTACAGTTGGTGGTGGGTATGAGGGTCACTTGTGTAGGTAGGAATCTATCATCTTTTATTTCGGAAGGTAAATCGTTGCCGGGGTTGTTTACTATTCCCTCTTCTTCGAGTTGCTCAAATATCTCGTAGTTATTTTCTATCTCTTTCTCCGATAGTTCTCCCTCCTTCATTCTGGTTAGCAGTTCAACAGCTGGCTCATTTACCAGAAAGACGGTTCTTTTCAGCGGAGCATAGATCATGAACTGATCTTCGCATGGTATTGAGAAAAGGTCGGTGGTTATTTTGAATTTTTTTACCATGTAATTCGTGCTCGGTTCTGGAACTGTTTTGATATTTTTAGGTTGGGTTATACTGCCTACCAATTTTCCCCTGATTCATACGAGTCCCACAGACTTTTGAAGTGAGTCGAGAACTTTTCCGACATCTCTTTTGACTGGATGTATACGCTCTTATCATCGTACCTGAAGAAAGAGCTAGCGGTCCAGTTATGGCTCCCTATTATGGAATGCTCATTGTCTATAAGAACAAGTTTAGTGTGGGTTTTTGAATCACTCTTGTCGGGGATGACTGGAACATTATTTTTGGTCAGAAATTCAAAAGAGTTCTTATTGATTACGTTCGAGCTGTGATTGCACCCCTCCTCGCCCCTGTCCAGAATTACCTTTACGTCGACTCCTCTCTTTTTTGCGGAAACTATTTCGTCTAATAACGCTTTGGTAGAACTTTCGTCCCCTTCTTCGTGATGCATTAAAAACATTACAATGTGGATCCTCTTTTCAGCCTTCTTGAGAATTTTTTTCAAGAAGTCGAAGTATTCTGTGTCGTCTAAAACTGCGAACTTAATTCCATCGGAAGGTGAATTTTCTTCTATTTTCTTTACTTTTCTTCTCCTCTCGTTCCATTCTCTTATCCTCTTTTTCTTAGTCGAACCGTATTTTCCGTGGGCTGGATAGGGATTATTTTTGATGTACTCAGTTATTTTCCGGATCTCATCGATTATTATTTCTTTGTATTTTTTTTCATCGGTAAGCTCTTCTTTGAATTTTTTAAAATTAATAGCTCCGTCTATGGTTGTGAATACTCCACCAGTCCCCTTAACGAGTTTAAAGTAATTGGGGAGACTGGGTTCTTCTTTGAATTTTAAAAGTGATGGCGATATGAAAATTGTTCGTTTTTTGGGAGGGGTGGCCTTGACGGCATACCAAAATCGTCTAATATTGTTGGGGCCTATACCATTGACTTCCAATAGATCACGTATGTCTTCAAAAGGCCCATTTTTCTCCCTGAATTCAACAATCCTCTCTGAATATGTTTTACCGATGCCATTGAGTGAAGTTAGGTCCTCTGCATCGGCAGAATTTAAATCTATTTTATCTACAAATTTACTCGATTCCAAAAATTGGAAGGGTGCTTCAAGGTCTTCTTTTTCCGTGTAGTACTTTTCGGTTCTTATGTCTATATCCACTGTTTGGGCGTAGTGATTCATGACTTTCTGTATTCCGTCTCTCAGCAGTTTCATGAGGAATCTATCCTTGACCTCTTCGTCCACTTTACCTTTCCCTATTATTTTACCGCCGTTATAGAGACAAATTTGTTCTAGGTGGGGGTAAATTTGGTTAAGCTCCGTATCGGACCAAGATATGGAATCTTCGCACTGAGTAATAAAGTCCTTCAGCTTACTTTTCTTTATAATCAATCTTTGTCCTCCAACCCATGTTCCCAGACCTTTTCAAACTCTTTTTTAAGCTTCAGAGCGGCTTCTTCAGAATAAATGGCTATAGAATCTTCTTTATTCTCGCTCATAGCGTTATCTGTCCAGTTTGCACTACCCAAAATTATCAGCTCTTCGTCAATTATCACATATTTACTATGCACGCTTGCATCGTACTCATAATTATATAATTTGACAGGTAGTCCCTTTTTTTCGAGATATCTATACGAAGTCTCATTTGCGAATTCTATTATTCCTTCCTGAGAGTTTCCTATTATCAATCGTACGTCCAGTCCCCTCCAGTTAGCATAGACCAGTTCATTCAGTAAATCTTTAATTTTACCTGAATCGTCTGGGTTTAGTGCGCTCACAATAAACATAGTGCTCAGAACACTTTTCTCCGATTCACTAATTTTTTCAGCGAGAAAATGGTAGTAGTCTTCATCCTTGAGATGGACTGCTTTTTCGGCGCAGAAAAGTGGAATGGGTTCCAATTTATCCAACCCCCTCTTCATTTAAGTGTACGTCTAATGCCGTCTCGGTTCTTTTTAGCTTCTCTTCGAAAAGCACTTTCATAATCTCTAGTTGCGATATATTTCTCTCAGCCCTATGCAGTTCTTGGATTCCATGCGCTAGAGATTTATTTTGCCCCCCTGCCGTGAGTTGGGTTGCAAGTGTGTCCAGGGATTCCCCATGCTTCGTGATAATCTCCTGAATTTTTCTCTTTTTAAATTCGTTAGCCTCGACGGCTTTTTCCTTCAATAGACGGTTTGCGATAAGTAGTAGTTTTAAGATATCCAGCGATTCTTTTAGGTTATTGATTTCCTTGTATAGCTCCTCGGTACTGGATTTACTTTTCATCATCCGATTCTCCGATTATTAGTATGATATACCCTCACACGTGCAAGCGTTCCCATGGGGACATGGCAGGAAATCATTGTCACATTTGCATGCTGGCTTGACGTTAGATTTGCGTTGACGCGTGTTTTTGACGTTTTTTCTGATCTCGGGAAGGCTGTCGTAAAGGTTGTCGCCCGGACATTCGTTTGTTTCATCATAATCGCGATGTCCTTTAATATCGTCCGACGATATCGAATATTCATCACATAACCAGGCTCCGAGGTTCTCGATCGCTTTTTTCTGCCTGTCGTTGAGTTGTTTGTTATTAAAATTCCCAATAACCGCGATTCCAATATTTCCCGGATTGTGGGACTTCACGTGCGCGCCTTCGACCTCGACCGGTCTTCCTTCATAGATTTTTCCGGCACTGTCTATCAGATAGTGATAGCCGATGTCGTCCCACGGGTCATCTATTTCTTCCATGTGGTGGCGCTGGATAGATCTTACCCTATCCTCCCCATCTTGCGGTGTTTTGGTGTGGTGTATCGTTATTTTGTCCGGTGAATGGTCTTCGTAACTCCTTTTTGGGTCCATCGCTCCCCACTCGTCTCTCGTGACGATGCTGGGCTTTGAAATTGCCGCATGTGCCTTTTCTCCATGTTCTGATTTTCTGCTTACGTTTTGATCTTCGAAAGAAGCGCTGTACACATTTTTTCCTTCATTTACTTTGCACACATTTACAGCGCAGTCCAACTCGTTGATTTCACATCCGTGGATTTTACAAGCAGAATCTAAATCAAAGGGAGGTAAATTTTTTACCTTGCTTATATTAGGGGTTCCACTTATGTTATTTTCTCCGTCGGTGCCTTTTTTAGGTTTATCTTTGGATTCTGGATTCCCAGAATTGGATAAAGTATCATCATATGATTTCATTTTTCAGCCTCCGTTTTGATATTCATTTTGTTTTTTAGAATCGGTGTACCAGCGACTTGTCCTAAGTTCAATGTCTTTCCTTTTCAAAAACTGTCCTTCCCTCCTTTAATACTCTAAAATTTTTTTTAACTTAAATATTTCCTTATTTTTCCAATAAAAATATTATTGCGATATTTATCTGTTAGATAGTTCTGATTATTATCACTGCCGTGAGTATTTTTCCATTTAGATAAAAAATAACATCTAATACTCTAAGTCTCTTTTAATTATCTCTCCTGTTTTTGATTTTGCTCGAAATTTGTACTCTCGTTCTTGCTCAGCTTCTTTTCCCTGTTTCTACATAGGGCTCTGTAAAACCCGTAAAGTTGTGTCATAAGTGATTGACCCCGCCCTTCCACCATTCTGTAGTAGTCTCTATACCCCATCTTATCCAGTTCCCGGTGGTGCAGAAGGAGAGGTAATCTTGGTGACGGTCGCATTCGAGAGAGACGTTCAGGAGATGGTGGATTCATGGATACATTATTTTGAAGAGCTTTGCGAGGGGAAAAAGGCCTACGAGTTGCCGGTGATAGAGGGTTCTTTCTGGAAAGTGTTTTCTGGATTCATAGATAGGGGCATGAAGTCCGGTATACCGCAGGAAAAGCAGGATAGCGTAGTTACCTATTACGGTGATGCCTCGGATTTCAAGGAAAAGCTCGAGATAGAGGATAAAAGCCTAGGCTATGTGTTCTTACTGGACGAGGATGGCCGCATAATGTTCAAAGGTGAAGGTCACGACTATGAGGAGGGAAAAGAAGATTTTCTAAAGCACGTCAAGATGGCGTGCGGACCTGAAGATGATTATTGATGCTCCGGGACATGCGGACTACGTTAAATAAAATTCTCTACTAATAAACGCTTCATCGAGTTGGGAATCCCGGTCCGTGAACTGGAGGGGTTCAGTCTTTAGCTAATTGTTTGGCGAATTCCTTCGCCTCTTCGAGGTCTTCTTCGTTCGGTCTCCCCTTGTGAATACCTCCGAACGGGTCAAAAATGGAGATGTAGCTGTCCCAGCCCCGGCAAGAGAATCGTCCGATCACTTCGAACCCTTTTTCGTTCAGCTTTTCCTCCATTTCATTCTCAAAATTGTGAAAGATCGGAATTTTTGGAAGCCCGCTAGTCGAGAAAAGGAAGGCCCTTTTATTTTCGCTTCCCGTTAATTCTCCCACTAGATTCAATATACTTTCATGGAAGCTTCCATGGTAGATACCAGATCCGAATCCCACGAGATCTTTTTCCGAAACCCCTTCCGTTTTTACTTCCTCCGGTTCAAGCAATTCTGCTTCAAGTGTCTCTGCGATCGTTTTTGCCACTTTTTCAGTATTGCCGTGATGGATTGATTTGTATATAATCAGCGTCTCCATTTTACTCCCCAAAAAGATTTTTTTAGTCCGAAAAGTGAGTTGCTCCGACATCTATTATGATGCCATAGAGGATTCCAGCTCCCCAGCTTGGGAGATCTTTAAAGCTTGTCGAGAATAGAATGGCCGAAGTTACTGTTAAGCCTAATAGTAATCCTCGAAGAACAGCGTTCTTGGTTATATTTTCCTTCCCCGGAACTATTTTCCAAGACCCTGCGAACCCAATCAAAATACCCATCAGAATTCGATTATACCACATTCCAAATAGGTACCATTCGTTTCCGGAAAATCCAATTCTGATTCCCACGCCCAGTATACAGAATATTCCTAAAACTGCTCCAAATAAAATTGCCAATCCCAGCCGCTTATGAAACGTTTTCATGGTTTTCATCCTTTGTTTAGTTTTTCTAGCCAAGGGATTCGAAAAATTTACAGTTGGAACATTCGAAGTTTTCCGCAACCTCTGTTTCCATTTTATTATTTTTTCGAGATTTAGGTTTTCCCTTTCGAGGTAATTTTTTTGTTGAGAGTACGACCCTGCAGTTTGGAAGCGGAGGGGGAGTTCAAAGGACCAGCTGAGTCCATGAAGCGATGGAGAGTTCGGGCCTTCCCCGTTTCAAAACCTTTCAATCCTTGCAGATTTTCTCATAGGTTTCTTTGCCTTGGCGGCTTTCTCCCAAGGGAAACCTTTCTAAGATCTCCATTAGAATCGATAACATTCCAATAAGCTCCACGAAAATATCCTCCTATCGACATGTGAGATTAGAAGGAGAAAAATCCAAAAAAATTCATCATCTAAAAAAACATCTGTACATAATAAAAGAAATCAAAGAGCCTTCTTTCTGAACTACTGAAAACGTGGAAAATTTTATTTCCTGCCGATCGGTAGGTTCCTTCGGGGAAGTGGATGACCTTAATTTTTGCCTTGTTGCTTTTCGGAATTCTGGCGGTAATCATTTTGGTCCGGGAAGATTACATATCCGTTTCCATTGGCGTTCTCCTTGTTTTTGCCATTTTGGGGACCGGGATCTTGAGCTGGGCTATACCTATGTTGGAAGAGGGATACCGGGAGAGGATCCCCGGAAAAACTCGATGAGCTCGATGTGATCGAGGTGGAGCGGATTGAGGGGGAACAGGCCAACAGTGCGGGGGCGCTGTCGAGAAAATACGGGCTCGATCTCGGGGAGGCGGAGGCCATTGTTCTCGCGAAGCGAGAGGACATATCCTCGTTTTTCACGGACGATCTGGACGCCAGGAGGACGGCCCGGATGCGTGGTCTGGATCCGCATGGGTCGGGAGGTGTTTTGTTGAGGGCGTACCGTGACGGGATTATACCGGAGGAGAAAACCGTGACCGCTGTCAGAGATCTGTACTCCGACTCCTCGCTCTATCTGACGTCGGATCTGGTGGAGAGGGCGGTAAAGGCCGTGAAAAAGTTTTCCGGCGGCGAATAATCAAGTAGTTTTTATTAGTCATTTCGGTACTCCGTTCTATCTATCCTCGGTCGTGTAAGGTGCCCTATTAATAAGGCAAAGATGGGTCTGCGGAATTGTGTTCGAAGGAAAAAAGGAAATGGGCCCGGTGCTCATTCCCAGATCCAAGCGAACCTCAACTATTGTTTAGGCCCTATACAACCGACCATATAAATAATGGATTTACATCCTTAAATATTTTATTCAAGGATAAAGAGAGCTAATTTACTGTTATAGACGGTATAATTTCGAATAACTTGGTTATAATATCCTTAATATCGTTATTTTTCGGCAAGTTCTTATATTTAAGCAAATTTACACTATATGAGGATCACTCTGGACATTTGCTGAACTATTTTGCCCTGTTAGATTCTCAAGCAAGGTCTCAAAAGCTCCAGCGATGAAAATATTTCGAACATAATAAAAAATGAGAGACTCGATAAAACCCGTGAAATATGCGAGATCTGATGGGGTGGCGGAGTAGAAATCGATTAAGGAGAATAGCGAAAAACAAAACGGAAGAAGACCGATCAGAACTATAATTTTTCCTATTTTTATACCTGTGAGTTTTCTGATTAGGAAGAAGATGACTGTTGTTGCTATAATAAAGATTAAGTTGATTTCCATTTTATTATTTCATCCCCTTTGTTCTCACCAGGTTTCTTTTATTATTACTATTACTACATTACATGATATTTCTGAAAAAACTTTTGGTTCATTTTTTAGATAAAAGAAATCGAATTTACAGTAAACGATTAGACGTATCTAAAAAATATTTCACTTGAATTATTGATTCATGGTTTTTGATAGCAACGAATTATTCTTGTTTGGTAAATTTTGGGTATTCTTGGTTGATAGTAGCCAGATTGTCCTCTCGGAATTTGCTAACTAGACTGTTTATTTTTGGTGATAGCCAGTGAACTCCGGCACTTCCTGTACTTTCAAAAATTCTAATTGATTCGTCCTCATTCCAGAAATCTGTTTGTTTTATAAAATGGATGTAGTCTCTGCTTCCGAATACGTAGACCCAGTCTGGGACAAAGTTAGAGATGATCGTGTCGCAGATTTTCGGCAGGATGTCGCTCCACAGATCGTTTGTGAATGGAATATCATTTTGGTAAGAAATGCTTCTGTTGAAAGTTGCTTGATACTTTTTAGCAGGTTCAAGAGCGTTTACTATTCCGTACCCACCAGAGAGAAAGAACCAGTCTATATTGCTCGAGGAGGATAGCATAGATTTCAATTTCTTCAGGTTTGATGTTTCTCTAAGATCCTTGTATGCGTAACCTTTGCGTCCGTAAAGGTCCACTGCGTAGGTTTTTTTATCACCGACTTCTGCATTTGGTTTTTCAAGGATGTTTTTTCTCGCTTTCTTCAATTTCGAAACTAAATCTTCGTCTTTCAAATAATCCCTAGGCTGAACAACCTTCGAATCTTCCGAAATGGGAACCGAATCGTCCTTTCCGGAAAGGACGATTCGGTTCCCATTTCG
>CAZEBR010000041.1:0-11671 GCA_964510375.1 Hadarchaeota archaeon (SeqCode)
CAGTAAGATAGCCAAGATATCCGTAATATCTATCACTTCTGGCGAAAGCTGGACCCTTACCCTGGATGGCGAAAAAACGGAAGAAATCGGAAACGAGACGTACGACTCCATAGCTCAACAGGAAGGAGTAGGTTGGACAGGCCAGGCTGGTGATGAATTCACCGGAATTCCCCTATGGAAACTTTTGGGCCGTGTCGATGATGGAGACGAGAGTTCTTTCAACGAGGATCTAGCGGACCAGGGTTATACTGTGAAGGTAACCGCCTCGGACGATTATAGCGTCGAATTCGAAAGCGCCAAGGTAGCAAATAACGACGATATCGTTCTGGCTTACAGAATGAACGGTGAGCCGTTGTCGGACCAGGATGGGCCTCTAATGCTGGTTGGGCCCAATCTCAAAGATTCCGAGCAAGTCAAAAAAGTCAACGAAATAGAGATAGTCACTTCTTAAAGAAAAATGGTGAAATTTAATGAAAAAACTCTACTTTGGAATCCTGGCGGTCGTTGCGATATCAGCGATCGCCGGCATAGCTTTTTTTCATTTTCATGGTTCCGAACCGGGCGATAACGAACCGGTTAGATTAAAGGTCTTTTGTGCGGGCAGTTTGATTCATCCTTTTAAAACAAGCGAGGATTTAACGATAGAAGAAAAATTTGAGAGACAGCATCCTAACGTGGACGTGCAAGTCGAGGGACATGGGAGTATACAGTGTATCAGGCATGTTACCGAGCTTGGACAGGAGGGGGATGTCGTGGCGTTCGCCGACCATTCTCTGATCCCGTTGATGATGTACAATACAAATATACCGGATGCGGAGGAAAAATTTGCGGACTGGAATGTAAAGTTTGCGAGAAACAATTTGGGTATTGCTTACAATCCAAATAGCGATTACGCGGACGAGATAAACGAAAATAATTGGTATAGGGTTCTATCGAGGGAGGGAGTGAACTTCGGGGTCTCCGATCCTCGACTGGATGCCTGTGGATACAGGGTTTTGATGCTTCTTCAGCTTGCCGAGAGATACTATGAAAACGAGAGGATAGCGGAGGACGTTTTGTTTGAAGAGTTCAGTAATCCGATAACCGTCACGGAAAACGGCGGAATGGAATCTATAAGGGTTCCGCAGATTTTGAAACCCCCTTCCGAGAGCAGAATCGCCGTTAGAGGTAGTAGTATAGCTCTGCTGGCTTATTTGGAGACCGAAACTGCTGATTATGCGTTCGAGTACGAGAGTGTTGCAAGACAACACGGGTTGGAGTTTGTCGAGCTACCGGACAAAATTAATCTTAGCAGCGAGGAGCACGAGGATTTCTACGATGACGTCGAAGTCAGACTGGATTATCAAAGATATGCTTCCGTGAATCCGGTTTTTACATGCAATCCTATATTGTACGGCATTACGATTCCTAAAAACGCCCCCCACCCGGAAGTAGCCGCAGAGTTTGTGAAGTTTTTGATTGGTCCCGAGGGACAAGAGGTTCTCAGGAGGGAAAACCATCCGCCGATCGTTCCCCCGGTTCCGGAAGATTCCGAAAAAGTACCCACAGATATCAGAGATTTTATCTCAGATATGGAAAATTGAGTCTTATGTTGTCGTTAAAGAAGATTGATTGGATGAAATCGGTCTTCGTTCTTTTTCTGATCCTAGTGACTTTTTACTTTACAATTCATATCGTCGGAATTTATGTGAAGCCTTTTTTTACGGATTTTCGATTTTTTTTAAGTTCTTTTGCGGATACAGAGACATGGAGTGCGGTAAGGAATAGTCTTTCGGCGGCTTTCTTATCCGTTCTGATCGGCCTAATTTTTGGAGTGCCGAGTGCTTATATTCTGGAAAAGGAGGATTTCCCCGGGAAGAGCGTGATAGAGGGGATAATAGATCTTCCGATGGCGATACCCCACACGGTCGCCGGTTTAGCCCTGCTCATAGTTTTGGGTTCGGGCGGATTTATAGGGAGTTTAACGGCTCCTGTTTTGGATTTTACCGGATTTTTAGGGATAGTCGCCGCCATGACCTTTATTTCTCTGCCCTTCATGATCAATTCCGCAAAGGAAGGCTTTGAGAGCTTGGATCCGAGGTTGGGAAATGTCGCTAGGAATTTGGGCGCCTCAAAGTGGCAGACTTTTTATAGGATCGAGCTCCCGCTGGCGATCCCCCACGTGTTCAACGGAGCAATAATGAGTTGGGCTAGGGCCATCAGCGAGTTTTCAGCGGTCATAATTCTCGTCACGTTTTACCCCATGATAGCTCCCGGGTTAATATGGTCCAGACTTTATAGTCAAGGTTTGGCTCAAGGGTTGGCAGTAGCCGTCGTACTCTTGTCGGTGATACTACCTATTTTCGTGCTGCTGAGACACATTAGAGAAAGACTTTTTGAGAGATATTGAGGGCTTTCCGATAAAGAATAGTACTCTTTTTTTATGAGTAAACTATCTATGAGAGAAATTTAGTACGGATGTTCCGAAGACAACATTTGGTTTAGTAATCATCTTTTGGTACTGGTCCCTACCTATTTGACCTACAAATAATATAGTAGGAAATTGAGCATAGATAATGAACGAGAAAGGTTCCTTGCCTGCGGTTAAATCCCTGCTTCTGGTCTGTTTAGCGTTTAACAAAAATAATTTAAGTCCAAAAGAAGCATTTTGAAACGAATGAGCGAAGAATTAGGGGGTAATTTCGGGCCGGACCCGGCGATGAAAAACCTTTACCGCTTGCGTGCTTCTCCACTGTTGATTCTATTTGTTCTCATATCAATAGGCCTATTCCTATTCGGACCCGGTATTTCGGTGTCGACACTGAGTGTCTGGGCTTTTTTCGTGATACCGACCGTTTTCGTGTATTATTGGATCGAGAAATACTATGACTCGATAACCTTCAAGCTCGCCGAGGGGGAAGTGGTCGTAGAGAAGGGCGTCTGGTTCCAGAAAGTTCATACCGTCCCGTATAGACTCATCATGAATGTTAACACAAATCAAGGACCCGTCGAGAGAAGGTTCGGACTGGGTAATGTCGCCATCGAAACGGCCGGACACTCATCCCCAACGCAACAAACCGAAGCCTCCGTATTTGGAATAAAAAACTTTCGAGAAATTAAAAACAGAATTGTCGATAAAATCCGACGAATGGAAAAATCTCCGGTCGGCGGAGAGGAGGGGACGGAAGGAACCGGCGAAATGATCTTGGAGGAATTACGTAAGATAAGAAAAATGATGGGAGAAATGCAGGATAATTAAAAATCATTTCGGTATTTACGGTTACTATATCCATGGATTTCTATTAGATTAGGTTTAAACCTAGATATTGTGACGGACAATTCATCATTTCGGTGGCTTAAAAAGTGCTGGGGGACTATCTGTTTCGGATTGGGTTCGGTTTTGGTTCATTTTAAAGATAAATATCCTCTCTTAACAAATGGCACAGAACGAACTGGTTGGGGTATAATGAGCAAGGACTGGCACTCCAAGTCTATAGAAGAGGTCCTAGAGGAGGTGGGAGGTTCAAAGGAAGGTTTAAGCGAGGATGAGGCCGAGGGGAGGTTGGAAGAGTTCGGTTCCAACGAGATCGAAAAGGGGGAAGAGACCTCGGTTCTAAAGGTATTTCTGGATCAGTTCACGGATTTTTTGATCCTGATTCTTCTCGTGGCGGCCATTATATCGTTCGGCGTCGGTCGTCGGATCGACGCAGCCCTGATAGCGACTATCGTCGTCGCGAACGGGATTTTCGGTTTTGCACAGGACTGGAAGGCCGAGAGATCCATCCAGGCTCTAAAGGAGATGGCCTCCTTAAGTGCTCTCGTCTTTAGGGACGGTGAGAAAACAGAAATCGATTCAAAAGAGGTCGTCCCAGGTGATGTTATAGTCCTTACTCAGGGATCTTCCGTCCCGGCCGATGCTAGAATTATAGAAGAACAGCATCTCGAGGTCGATGAGTCGGCCTTGACCGGGGAGAGCTTAGCAGTCGATAAGGACCCAGGTGATCTGTCGGTCGACGTTCCTTTGGCGGAACGTAGGAACATGGTCTACAAGGAGACCAACGTCGTAAGCGGGAGGGGTAAGGCGGTCGTCGTCGATACGGGAATGGATACCGAGATCGGGAAGATAGCCAGCCAGCTGGAAGAGGTAGAGGAGGAAGAGACCGTCTTCCAGAGGGAGATAAACGCCCTCGGAAAGAAAATCGGGATAATCATTCTTGTCGTTAGCGCCGTTCTAATCCCATTGTTGTGGTGGCAGGGGCTCGAACTTATTACATCGTTTCTAACGAGCATAGCCCTAGCGGTGGGAGCTGTGCCTGAGGGTCTTCCGGCCGTGGTGACACTGACCTTGGCGCTGGGGACGAAAAAGATGGTCGGCAAGAACGCTCTCGTTAGGAGGCTTCCGGTCGTCGAGTCTCTTGGATCTGTGGACGTCATCTGTACGGACAAGACCGGGACCCTTACCGAGAACAAGATGGTGGTCCGGAGGATACACATCGATGGGAGGGACATAGAGGTTTCCGGAGGATTTTCCGACGAGGGCCGGTTTGAGGATGAGGACGGAGAGGTTAGCCCCGAGGAACTAGAACCAATCCTCAAAGCAGGCTTGCTCTGTAACGACTCCGAGGTTCAGGAGGATGGAGACGAATTGGGTGATCCTACGGAGATAGCCTTGATAAAGGTGGCAAGAAAAGCGGGAATGGTCCAGGATAACCTCGAGGAGAAGAATCCCCGGGTCGACGAAATTCCCTTCTCCTCCGATAGGAAGATGATGACGACGATTCACGAGAGGGAAGGTGAAAGGACGGCTTACGTCAAGGGAGCTCCCGGTGTAGTATTGGATAAATGTGATCGTTACCTTGAGGGCGGTGAAGTAAAGGAGCTCAGTGAGGAGAAAAAACGCGAATTTCTGGATAAGAACGCTGCTTACGCCGAGAGAGCCCTTCGAGTGCTTGCATTTGCTTTCAGGAGGATAAGCGGTGAAAGGAGAGGGGGGGAGGAGGTCGAATCTGGCTTAGTTTTTATAGGCCTGCAAGGGATGATGGACCCGCCGCGGGAGGAGGTAAAGGAGGCGATAGAGACCTGTAGAGAGGCTGGGATAAGGACCGTCATGGTGACCGGTGACAACGCCCAGACTGCGAAGGCGGTCGGAGAGGAGCTTGGATTTGGCGGTGAGGTCGTCACGGGAAGCGAAATGGGGGATATGTCGGATGCGGAACTGGAGGAGAGGATCGAGGGAATAGATATTTTCGCCAGGACCTCTCCCAGCGACAAGGTCAGGATACTGGAGGCTTTGAAGGACAACGGCCACATAGTCGCCATGACGGGGGACGGCGTCAACGATGCCCCTTCCCTGAAGCGGGCCGATGTGGGGACATCGATGGGGGAGAGGGGTACGGACGTCGCAAAGCAGGCTTCGGACATAGTGTTGCTGGACGATAACTATCGGACCATTAAGGACGCCGTTGCGGAGGGGAGGGGCGTGTTCGACAACATTCGGAAGTTCGTGAACCTACTCATTTCCAGCAACGCCGGAGAAGTGATGATGGTATTTGCCGCCGCCGTTATCTTCTCGCCCGCCAAACCGCCCCTCACGCCGGCTATGATTCTCTGGGTTAATCTCCTGACCGACGGCCTGCCCGCTCTGGCCCTCGGTGTGGATCCCAAATCCGAGGACATAATGAAGAGACCCCCGAAGGAACAGGATGAGGGCATCATCGATGAAAGGGTTGGGTTCTCTATCCTGTGGATAGGCATCACAGTCATGATCGTAATGGTCCTGTTGTATGGAAGTTACATAGGGAGTTCGGTAGAGAAGGCCATGACCATGGCACTCACCTCCTTCGTCTTCATGAAGTTCAGTGCTATAATCCCGATTCGGTCAAGATACGGCACGCCGACCTTCTCGAACAAGTGGCTGGGACTGGCGGTGCTGTCTTCCGTGTTTGCGCAGCTGGCTCTCCTATACTCGCCACTGAACACGCTCTTTGAGGTCGTACCGATCGGCCTGACCGGATGGGCCCTGATACTGAGCACCACGGCCGGATTCTTTGTTTTCTCTCGGACCATGATAAAGAACGAGGAAAGACTGTTGAAGTGGATTGGAAGGGTCCGAGAAAACTGACGCTTGGACGAAATAGGAAGGAAACGTTTCCGACCTACATGGACTTTCGTGCGAGATTCTACGGACCCGTGGCGTTGCCCATAGGGAGACCGGAGAAATTTATGGGATCAGGAGCAACAGGTGTCCCCCTCTTTTGAGGGAGCGCAGCAGCCGGAGCTGGTTAGCAGGCCGTCAGCTTCTTTCAATGCCGCTTTTATAATCGTCTGGGATGGGACTACTTCGTGTTCTTCTCCGTCGATTATCACGGTTCTGCATTCTTCTTGGCCGCATACATCGCAACATTCGCTTTCTCCAACGTTCGCATCTATTAGATTCTCGAGAAGTTTGTCATTGACAAAGATTCTGTTTGATGCCTTCGGGTTTTTCTTGAATTCTTCTTCCGTGAGTTTTTCTTTATCTAGCTCTACTTTTATTCCAAGTTTGGGAAAAGTTTCCTGTAATTTTTTAACTGCTTTTTCGACTTCACTTCCTGTTGAACGGCATCTCTCGCATGTTTCTCCATTTGAAATCAGTCTTTGCCATTTGATTGTGATTTTTTCTTCCGAATCTCGCATCTTTAGCACCTCCTATAGGTTATTTATGATGGGTTCTAGCCTTTTCCCGACCATTTCCTCGAGTTCCTCGGTCTTCATCAAGGATATACAGCATATCTCTTCATCTTTTTTCATGCTCACCACTGCTAATTTTGAGCCTGGTTCTATTCCAACTTTCTCTCTTATTTCTTTCGGCAAAACCATCTGCCCTCTCCCGTCCACTTTAACAACGGATTCGATTTCACAGTGGCATTCGCCCTTTGATGGCTTTTCTTCTGACATCGTTTCTGATTTCAGCTTTCTTCCTTTAAAATTTTTCTGAAAATTCAGAAAATTCTGAACTAAAGGATTTTTGTTATGGGTGTAACAAAAGATTCTCCAAATTTTTGGGTAAAAATAGAAAATTTTGTGTTGACGAGCTTCGGAGTAGTATTATCCTTTATAAATGATGGAATGACAAATGATTTATAGTCCGAAAATTTAGTGACTGGGGAGGATACTATGACAGAGTTAAATGGCGCAGAGGCCCTAGTAGAAGCTTTGAAGGAAGAAGGAGTCGAGCATATATTCGGTCTTCCTGGAGGCGCGGTTATTGACCTTTATGATGTTCTTTACGACGAGGAGGAGATAGATCATATTCTGACTCGTCACGAGCAGGCCGCCGCACATGCGGCTGACGCCTACGCGAGGGTTACCGGAAAGCCGGGAGTGTGTATCGCTACCTCGGGCCCCGGCGCGACTAACCTGACCACCGGGATAGCGAATGCTCATATGGATAGTTCCCCGGTGATCGCTATAACCGGTCAGGTTAAAAAGCACCTGCTGGGAGTCGATGCCTTCCAAGAGGCGGACGTTTTGAGTACCATGCTCCCTAATACGAAACACAATTTCATGCTCAGGGAGGCCTCCAGTATTCCGGAGAGGGTTAATTATGCCTTCAAGGTCGCCACCTCGGACAGGCCCGGACCCGTTCACATGGACTTTCCGAAGGACGTTCAAAAGGAGAAGGTGGATGTAGAGGTCCCTGCCGAGGCCGAGTACAGAAAGGAAGTGAGGAGGGAGCCGAGCGAGGACGAGATTGAGGAGGCGGTCGAACTTCTCTCCGAGGCGGAGCAACCCCTTATTTTTGCGGGCGGAGGCGTAGTTTCGTCTAAGGCTTGGCCAGAGCTCAGAGAATTGGCCGAAGAGCTCGAAATCCCGGTCACCACGTCTACTATGGCGAAGGGAGTCATTCCGGAGGGTCATCCGCTGTCTCTCGGGATAATGGGGATGCACGGTCGCATGACCGCTAACATCGCCATCACGGAGTGCGATGCCCTTCTGGGGATAGGGGTCAGATTTGATGATCGTCAGACCGGCGACATAAAACACTTCGCTCCTAACGCTGATATCATCCACGTCGATATAGACCCGGTCGAGATAGGAAAAAACGTCAGGGTCGACGTTCCCATAAGCGCAGACGCGAAAATTACGCTGAAAAGCATGCTTGATTACATAGATTCAAATCAGATAAGCAGGAGTGCGGATCAGTGGAACGAACGCATGGATAAGTTGAAGGATAAATTCAAACCGAAGATGGATTATGACGAAACCCCCATAAAACCCCAGCGGGTCATCAAGGACTTTATGGACGTTCTCGACGATGATACTATAATAACCGCGGAAGTCGGACAGTGTCAGATGTGGGCGGCTCATTTTTACGAGGTTCAAAAGCCCCGCAAGTTCATAAATTCGGGCGGTCTAGGAACGATGGGTTTCGGTTTTCCCGCGGCCATCGGGGCGAAAGTCGGACGGCCGGACTGCGATGTGGTAAACATCGCGGGTGACGGGAGCTTTCTGATGAACTCCCAGGAGCTTGCCACGGTTGTCGAGAACGATATACCGGTGATCAACGCGATCTTTAACAACAGGTATCTCGGCATGGTCAAACAGTGGCAGGACCTTTTCTATGATGAGCGGAGGTCCTCGACGGATCTCGGTCAGTCCCCCGATTTTGCCGAGCTTGCGGAGGCTTACGGTGCCAGGGGGGAAAGGATTACCCGCCCGAGTGAGATAAAGCCGAAACTCGAGGCGGCCTTGGATAGCGGAGAACCGACCGTGTTGGATATAATTATAGACCCTCACGAACAATGTTTACCCATGGTTCCGGCTGGTGGAAAACTGGACGAGATGGTTACATAGGTGATCAAGATGGCTGTTCATGTATTTTCGATCCTGTGTGAGAACAAGCCCGGCGTTTTGATGAGAATTTCTAGGGCGTTTACCCGTAGGCAAGTAAACATGGATTCTGTGACCGTGGGGCTGGAACCTTCGGGGGATGCCAGGATAATAGTACTTTTCAAATCGGACGAACGTATGTCCAACTTCCTGCAGAGGGTTCTGGAAAGATTGACCGAGGTCAAGAAGGTAATTCCACTCAGGGGCGAAACTAGCTTGGTGAGGGAGATCGCCCTGCTTAAGACTAAACCCTTGCAGGGCGAGGAAAAGGAAAAGACGCTCCTTCGGATTGAGGAAATCGGTGGTAGGGTCTTGGAAGTCAAGGAGGATGCGATAATAGCCGAGATACACGGGGATCACGAGAGAATTGAAAACGTGATTCAGGACCTCGGGGACGAAGTTCTTGAGGAAGTCGCCAGGTCCGGTCAGGTTTACATCTCGAAAAAGTTCGATTAGCTCTATAGGTTTCAATCCTAAGAATTTAAGTAAATGTACAAGGTTATTAGAGTGGAGGTATTGTATGGCTAAAATCTATACGGATGAGGATACTACTCTTGAACCTCTCGAAGATAAGACGATTGCAGTCATCGGGTACGGCAATCAGGGTCACGCACAGGCCCAGAACATGCGGGACTCCGGTTGTGATGTCATCGTGGGTAATCCCCGCGGCGATGAGTACTGGGAGAGGGCCAAGGAGGATGGATTCGACGTCTACGAGATCGGGGAGGCCGCGAAACGGGGAGATATCATACACCTTCTGGTTCCGGACGAGGTTCAAAAGGACGTCTATCACGAGAAAATTGCACCCGCCATGGGGGAAGGAAAAACTCTGGGCTTCAGTCATGGATTCAACATTCACTATCAGGAGATCGTTCCGCCGAGAGACGACGATGTGATAATGGTCGCCCCGAAGGCACCCGGAGCTTCCGTGAGAAAGTCCTACAAGGAAGGCTCTGGAGTTCCCGGTTTGGTGGCCACCGCTCAGGACGCTAGCGGGGAGGCGATGGACGTCGCTCTGGCCATGGCCAAGGCCATAGGACTCACGAGGGTCGGAGTGATAGAGACAACCTTCGAAGAGGAGGTCGAGACCGACCTGTTCGGAGAGCAGACGGTTCTGGTCGGCGGCGTTGCGGAACTTGTCAAGGCCGGATTTGAAACCCTTGTCGAAGAGGGTTATCAGCCGCAGGTCGCCTATTCCGAGTGCCTGAACGAACTCAAGCTGATCGTCGATCTCATTCAGGAAGAAGGACTTGAGGGAATGATGCGAGGAGTGAGCAACACGGCGGAGTACGGCGGCAGGACGCGCGGTCCCCGTGTGATTGACGAAGATGCTCGCGAAGAGATGAAAAAAATCCTTGAGGAAATTCAGGACGGTTCTTTCGCCAAGGAGTGGACCACCGAGAACAACCGAGGAGCACCAAAACTCAAAAAAATGAGGGAAGAGGCGGAAGAGTCTCAGATCGAAGAAGTCGGCAGGGAATTCCGCGACTGGACGAATATCGGGAAAGAGTAATACATTTTTAAAGTTGAACCCCTAAACGCTTTCAGAAGGCGGTTCTTTTGAAGTCGAGAAGTGATGAGATAACTAAAGGCTTAGAAGCGATGCCGATGAGGGCACTGCTCAAGGCAAGTGACTTGAGCGATGAGGATCTGGACAAGCCCCTCATAGGCATTGCCAATTCTTGGAATCAGATCGTTCCGGGTCACATTCATCTCAAAGAGCTCGGCGAAAAGGTAGCCGAGGGGATTAAGGAAGCCGGCGGCACGCCCCTTGAATTTCAGACGATAGGGATGTGCGACGGAATCGGGATGGGAACCCACGGAATGCGTTTTTCGCTCCCGTCGAGGGAGCTGATAGCCAACAGCTTGGAGATTATGTTGGAAGGTCAGAGGTTGGACGGGGTGGTGGCCCTCGCTTCTTGCGATAAGATAGTTCCCGGCATGCTGATGGCCCTGGCCCGGGTGGACGTTCCGGGAATAGTAGTGACCGGAGGCCCCATGCTGCCCGGTAAGTGGAAAGATAGGGATCTGGACGTGATCAGCACATTTGAAGCCATAGGCGAATACGAGTCCGGAAAGATTTCCGAGGAAGAGGCAAAGGAGATCGAGAATCACGCCTGTCCCGGTGCCGGGTCCTGTGCCGGCTTGTTCACGGCAAATACTATGGCGTGCCTTACCGAGGCGATGGGCATGTCGTTGCCAGGGACCGCAGCTTCGCACGCCGTGGAGGAGAGAAAGGGGGAGTTGGCTGCGGATGCCGGCCGTCAGATTATGAAGCTTCTTGAGGAGGGAATAACTCCCAGTCAGATCATGACCGAGGATGCCTTTGAAAATGCGATCATGGTGGATATGGCTATAGGTGGATCTACGAACACCGTTCTACATTTGCCGGCAATCGCATCCGAGGCTGGTGTTACTTTGGATTTGGACAAGTTCGATCGTATAAGCGACAGGATACCCCAGCTTGCTAGCCTCAGGCCGGGAGGGGACCACATGATGAAGGATCTCGAGGAGGCCGGCGGTATTCCTGCGGTTCTGAAGCGCCTGGAGGACGACCTCAACCTCGACGCCTTGACTGTGACCGGAAAAACCCTCGGTGAAAACATCGAGGGGGCAATGGTAAAGGAAGAGGATGTCATCAGGCCCAAGTCGGACCCCTACAGGGAGACCGGCGGCATCGCAATACTTCGTGGGAATCTTGCGCCGGAGGGGTCGGTCGTGAAGTACGGCGCAGTCAGCCCCAAACTGTGGCAGCATCAGGGCCCCGCCAGGGTCTTCGAGTCGGAGGAGGACGCCGAGGAGGCAATTCTAAGTGGCGATA
>CAZEBR010000042.1:0-11652 GCA_964510375.1 Hadarchaeota archaeon (SeqCode)
GGGCCCGTGGTCTAGTGGCTATGACGCCACCTTGACATGGTGGAGGTCGAGGGTTCAAATCCCTCCGGGCCCACCATCTCCGACTTTTTGCATCTGAAAATTCGAAAGAAGATGCTCCGGAGTAGGATTATCCTTTCTTCTCTGTAGTATATACACTCTTTTATCCTCTCTTTCTCTTTGGTGTAATCCCTGACCGGAGTAAACCATCTGATTTCGACGAACTGGAGTTTTTTGAAGTGATCCATTATGAAGCCGTAATTTTTCTTACTCATATTCCAGACTTCGAGATTATCTTTTCATACTGCTAGAAAATCAAGTCCTCAATAGTTTTAACAGCTGAAGGAGGTATATTATCCTCTTCATTTTGGATTTAGAATCTTGTTTAGGCAATAGAAACTTTTACAAAAGATAAAATTTTTCGGAATATTATCTAATCGGAATATTATCTAATAAAAATTCCATGTATTTCGGACAAGTGCTCTAAATAGAAATTTTCTAATATTGAATAAAAAATTTCCAGCATGAAGACTAGCGATAGAAAATCCTTCCATTTCAGGCCTTTCCTTCTGTTTTCTTTTCTCATGAGTTAACCGGAAAAATTATTTTCTATTTTAAAGGTTTCACTGCTTAAACTCATTACAGACCTTACGCTGATTTTATATTCATTGACTAATGGAACAGGTAAAGGTTCATAATTCGTTCCGTTCTCCGTTCTCTGATTTTTTCTGAAGGAATCTTTCTGGTTGTGGTTAAAGTGAAGAGGATTGGTAAAACGGCTGGTCCGGAGATCTATGAAAACCCAAAGAAGTCTGTATGAATAGTAAGACATGTAAGAACGTTTCAAAATTTTAAGCTAGGATATATATTTAAAATCTTTATTAATAATTAACGAAGTGGTAAAGTAACTATGGATCAAGCAAGAGTAAAGTTATTTGCCGTCGAGCATCTCGTCTGGATCATAGCTATTTTTGGATACGTAGTATTCGTCTTCTTGGAGCCGAGACTTTTCGCTAATCCCCAACAAATATTGACGATATTGGACAACAGAGCTGCCGTGGGTGTACTCGCTGTCGCTGAGGCACTCTGTTTAATTTCCGGTTCTATGGATCTTTCCTTGGCGGCAATTAGCGGGGTAGCAGGAGCTGCTATTATTGGTGTGGGGACTGCGTTTGGATTCACTGGCTTGCCGGGTATAATTATAATATTTCTGCCTCTGTTGGTCGGTGCTGCTCTAGGGGCCATTAATGGACTGTTTGTAACTAGGACTGGGGTTCATCCCTTTCTCATAACTTTGGCGACTTTGTTGATTTTTCGAGCAAGCAGACAGATGTTACCGCATGCGTACTCGAGTAAGGGGATTTTTTCTGGCGCCGTTCTTTTTCCGGGTGGTGGATCGATTGGGTGGGTACCTATCTCGGTTATTATAGTTCTTGTTTTGATAGCATTAGCTTGGGTACTTTTGTCCCAAACCCGAACAGGAATCCGAATTTACGCTATGGGGGATAATTCTACCTCTGCAGAGATGATGGGAATTAAAATAAGCAACAAGACTCTCATGGTTCATATTATTGCAGGGCTCATTGCGGGTTTAGGTGGCTTGCTTTTCGTGGGTCAAAATGCGGGGTATATTGCTGGGTTCATGGATGGATCGATTTTCATGGTCTTTGCAATGGCAGTTTTTGGGGGAATAGCCTTGCAGGGTGGAAGAGGAAATATCGAGGATGTCCTTGCTGGTATATTTTTCCTGGCTACCTTGGTTTTTGGATTTAATACTCTGAATATAAATGTCCACCTGATAGACGTATTGGTGGGCATTTTCATAATAATAGGGGTAATAATAAACTCGTTTAGGTTCCAGTTGAGAGATCGCCTAGCGAGGGCTTCTTCTTAGCTTTGGAACGGTAATTTCTACAGTTTATATTCTGGAAGGATATTTTTCCCTGATTCGAAAAAGTCTTGGACAATTTAGCCTTGAAACTATGTCCATAGTGTAGTTTAATATTCAAGGGCCTTTACCTGAAACTATTGAGTATGCTAAACGGTGTTTTCTCTCGGCGGTATAAGAAACTTAAACTAGTTCGATCCAACGGACGGATTTTAGTTGAATCTTTAAGGCTCTTAGGAGTTAAGTTTCGGACAGTATCCTGTCCCTCAACTTGTTAGTTTGTTCGTTTAGAATAACCGCAATTAAAATGAAAATTCCTGTGAAAAAGGTTTCGTAAATTCCCGTTAATCCTATCATGTTGAGCCCTGATACGAGCATGGATAAAAAGATCACTCCGCCAAGGATGTGAAGCAGATTTCCTCTACCCCCGAAGATGCTAAGTCCGGCTATGGCCACGGCCCCAAAAGCTCTAAATATTTGCCCGCTTGCTATCGTGGCTTGGACCTCGCCCCCTACGATGCCGATCCAAACTAGACCTCCAAATCCTGCGAGCATTCCCCCCAGTGCGTGAACCAGCAACTTCGTATTGTTTGTATTTATTCCTAGTCGCTCCGCTGTTTTTACCGATCGTCCAACGGCGTAAATTGCGTGACCCTTTCGGGTGTAGTTCACAAAAATCCAAGCTAGCAAGAGAAAGGGTATAAAGGCGATGACAGAAGCGCTTATTCCCATTATTTTTGCCTTTCCGAGGTAAAGGAGTGCGGGTTCGGTCACTCTGAGATAACGAGCCGCACCAAAAAGCCTAGCTAAGGCTTGCCATATAATATATCCTCCAATAGTGATCAAGAAGGGATTTTGGCCTCCTTTTCCTACGAGAAGTCCATAAATCACTCCGATTGCTAGGCCCAATCCGATTGGGATTAGAGCTACCAATACCCAAGATATATCAAATCCAGTCGCTACCCACGCTGTAAAAACCGCTGAGAAACCCACTATTTGTCCCAGTGAAACGTCAAAATCCCCCGCCAGGACACAGATCCCTAATCCTAATGCCACATAACCAAGCGTGCTAGCGTCCTTGAGGATATTACGTAAATTAATGAAGGAAAAAAAGGCCGGAGCTAGAACTGCAAAAATGGCAATAAAGATTAAGATCAAGACCCATACTAAGTTTTCCGTGACGATTAACTTTATTCTCTTCCAATCCACTTGCTTTGACCCCTCGATTTTGTCCTATGATAACCCTTCTGATTATTTAAAATTGTCGTACACTGGGGTTAGAGGACTACTAAACTTTTATTATTAAATAACTATCTCAGAAGCTTATTATTCTTAATCCAAGCTCGCCGAGTACTATTTACGTTCGGAAGTGGCGGAAAATTTCTTAAGTGTGGGCTAAGCATGAGATTGTTCGAAATATTTTTCTGCCTTATGACTATCAAATTCTATTTACAATTAAGGCTGGCAATACGAAATAATTAAAGGCTCGAAATAGATAAACGTATTCAACAGGATGTCGGAAGAGCCTCTCCTAAGGATGGAAAATGTTCACAAGTTCTACGGTTCAGTCCACGCCGTCAAGGGAGTAGACTTTAGGGTAGAACCAAACGAAATAGTGGGGTTGGTCGGTGATAATGGCGCCGGAAAGTCTACATTGGTAGAGATAATCGCAGGGAGTCACCAAGCAGATAAGGGAGAAATATTCTGGAAGGGTGAGGAAGTGAAAATTCCTTCGGTAAGAGCAGCCCGAGAGCTTGGAATTGAAACCGTCTATCAAGACCAGGCAGTTGTAGATACCCTGAGCGTGGCCGAGAACATCTTTTTGAGTAGGGAGCCCCTCAAATCGGGTTTAGTCAAATTTTTGGACAAGGAAAAGATGAAGGAAGAGGCCAAAAAGATTACTGAATCGCTGGGTCTGGACATACCATCTCCAGAACACGAGGTACGATTTTGCTCTGGTGGAGAGAGGCAGGGAGTTGCGATTGCTAGGGCCATGCACTTTGAGGCCGAGCTTGTTATCTTGGACGAGCCTACTACCGCTCTGTCCGTTTCTGGGGTCGAAAAAGTAATGGAATTCATAGAGAGACTGAAAGACTCGGGCGTAGCTTGTATATTTATCACTCACAATCTGCATCACGTATTTCCTACAGCTGATAGGTTTGTCGTGCTCAGTAAGGGTGAAAAAGTTGCGGATGTAAGGAAAGAGGATACTTCAATAGAAGAACTGAAGCAAATGCAGATTAAAGAAGAATCTGTTTGAAAAAATCTGAAATCTTCCTTGAGTGATTTTTCGACGGATATTTTATTTTTTCGATAAATTTGTGGAGGCTTTCTCGCTTTTAATTACTGTTTTCCTTTCTCATTGCCTTAAGGATCTCTATCGGTCTTGTTGGATTAAAGTTGATGAAACTTCTTTCGAGGAACTTCGCGAGAAAATTTATAGAGGCAAAGTGAGACACTCAGTGGAGGATCTCGAAATATGCTCTGTCTATGGAATTGATTGTTTAAGATAACCGATTACGGAAAAATTTTTAGGTTCTGAGAATAAAATTAGTCCGTAAATAGGTCCAGATATAGCTATTTACGGAGGTGAGAAACAAAAATGGATTTTGAGAGCGATAAAGGCGTAGGAACGGCAATGACTATTGTGGCAATAATTCTCGTTGCGGTGGTAGCCTCGGTTGGCACTTACTTCATTACTCAAGGAGGGGGACCAGTAGACGGAGAAGACAATATGAACGGGGATAATGAGCCCCAATGGACAGAGTATCCCGATCCAAATAAGATTAATCTAGAAGAAGAGACACCTACCATCGGTGGAGTCTTTTTGGGTCTACCAAACCCATTCGGAACTCTAAATCGAACAGCCTTTGAGTGGTATTGCGGTGAGGTTCTCGGCTGGAACTATGAGGTTGCCTGGCCCAATCAGGACGTTGCGCAGCAAAACGATGCTGCAGAACAGCTGATCGATCAGGGTGTAGACGCTCTGGTCGTAAATCCGCTGACCGCGGAAACAAACGCACAAATCGGCCAAATGGCCGAAGAGGCAGGCATTCCGCTCGTGTTGTTCGGCAATGATATGTCTCACCCCTGGCCGCTGGCGATGTTCCAGCGTAATGATGAGTTATCAGGCCAAGCGTGTGGAGAGTTCGTAGTTAGTGCGTTGCAGGAAAAACATGGAAATGTAGAGGGCAAGATACTTCAGATTCACGGTCGCCGAGGAACCAGTGCTGACGTTCTCCGATCATCTGGGTTCCACGATGCGTTGCGCCCTTACAGGGAGAATATACAGTTCATAGAAGTTGGGAACTCTTGGTCCGCGTCTGCTGAAATACCGGCGATCAGGTCGGCGCTGCAGGCCAACCCCGATGTCGATGTAGTTTTCGAGGAGATGGGTGGTTTCCACTCCGCGTTCATTAATGCTGCCGAAGATTTGGGCTGGTCGGAGCAGGAAATTAAGGACACCATCTGTGTAAACGTCGATGCATTCCCCGTTAACTTGGACGCATTTGAGGCAGGAACCCAAGACTACGCCAGAATGATGCCCACTGGAGGATACATGACAGCTCCCGCTCTGGAGCTTTTGAGGGAGTACTGGCAGTGTAGCACGAAAGAGGAAGTAGAAGAGGTCATCCCAACGATTGGCGAAACTTACACGATGGAGAAATACGCTCCCCAGTTGCAGAAGAATGCGACTGTTGGGGACTCCGGTTTCGCACCGCTACAATGGTTTGACGATTCGGAGTACGGAGTCGTTCCCACGGACGTAAAACCGGCTCCCGCGGGTGGCGAAGACACTCCTTGGGTCCTCATCAAGGATAGAATAATTGACGAAAACAATTACACCGAGGACTTCATTTACTGGAACTGGCCTGTCTGGGAACTTTCTGAATAAGCAGTAAAAAGATTTCCAAAAGATGGTAGCTCGCTAGTAGCGGGCTCCCGTATTTTTATTTTTTCTTTTTTTACATCAAAGTTATAGAACGATTCGGGTTTTTCTAAAATTGATTATGGTGTGCCAAAAGTAGATTAGGAAATCGATTCAAAAGAGTTAAAATACTTCAAGAATAGTATTAATATCAATATGAATACCTCTCAGTCCAATTCGGAAGGATCCTTTTCATTAGACGAATTACCAGTTGCGGGAATACATAACACCGTACCGACATTCATCATCGATTCGGATCATAAAATCGTCTTATGGAACGAAGCAATCGAGGAACTCACTGGATTAGGGAGCGAGGAGATGGAGGGGACAAAAGATTCTTGGAAACCTTTCCATGATAAAGAAGAACCGATGCTATCCGACTTGATATTGGACGAGAGCGTGGATTCTATCGTACGGAGGGGGGGAATAGAGAGGGCAACGGATACATCCTCCGGGGTCAATTCGGAGGATTGGTTTACGGTTAATGGTGAGGATAAGTATTTACTTTTCACCGCGGCGCCGGTTAAGGATTCTAGCGGTGATGTGATTGGCGCCGTGGAGAACATCCGCGATCTTACAGGTTTGAAAGAAAGGGAGGAGGAAATTAGAGATGAGAAAGATAGATTCAAGCAGATGTTGGACAAGGCGCCGGAGGGCTTCGAAGTTCTTAGTCTTGATGGGGAGTTTCTTTATGTAAATGACCGTGCCGTTGAAGTTAATGGTTACTCCCGAGATGAGCTTTTGTCCATGACCGTCGCAGACATAGGTCCTGATATCGATGACTTAGAGGCTACAACTGCAAGGTGGAAGGAAATGTCGCCCGGCGAAATTAGAGCCATTGAGACCAAACACAAAACCAAAGATGGAAGGATATTCCCAGCTGAGCTGAGAATGACTAAGATGATTTTTGATGGGGAGCCGTTGATGACGGCTTTTGTCAGGGATATATCCGATAGGAAGGAGGCGGAAAAGGAGATAGAAAAAGTAACCGGTGCTCTGGCCGAGGGGAACCTTTCCAGAAAGATTGAATCAGAGATGACTGGGGATTATGCCAAGATTAAGGAAGATATTAACGGCATGGTAGAATCTATTCGTACCGTCGTGAGGGAAATAAACGAAGTCATGGAGGGTCTTTCGGACGGAGATCTCACGAGAAAGGTAGAGGTTCAAGCCCAAGGTGAATACTCCAAGTTGAAGGAGAGCATAAACACCACGATAGAGAATCTCAATAGTTTGATTGGGGAAGTTCGGGAGTCTACGGAGACGGTTTCCGAAACTGCTCAAGATCTCGCCTCCACGAGCCAACAGATGAATAACAGCACGGAGCAAGTTTCCGAGGCAATTCAGGAGATCGCCGAGGGAGCCCAGAGACAAACGGAAAAGATTAATGAAAGCGTCGATTTGAGCGGGGAGGTTTCCGAGGCCAGCAACAGAGTTTTGGATCAGGCCGAGGAAGTTCGGGGCAGGGTCGAGGAGGTATCGGAAGAAGCGCAAAAGAGCGAAGAGGTATCGGAGAAAGTCGGAAAGAGCGTTGAAGATATTACGGAGAACGTGAACAGTGCGGTCGAGGCGGTAGAAATGCTTCGGGATAGTTCGGAGGAGATAGGGAAGACCGTTGAGGTTATAACGGACGTGGCGGAACAGACTAACATTCTGGCAATCAATGCTGCTATAGAAGCTGCAAACGCCGGCGAACACGGGAGGGGCTTTGCAGTAGTCGCTGATGAGGTTCGCAGGCTGGCCGAGAACACTCAGGAATCTGCCGAGGAAATTTCTGATACGATCGATAAAGTACTCGAAAACGTGGACGAAGTTGTGGAGGTTATAAAGAAATCCGCGGATCAAGTTCAGGAAGTTGGAGAATATGCGAACGAGTCACTTGAGGCAGTGAAAGAGATAGAAGCCGTCTCTCAAAAATCCCTTGAGGCTGCCGAAAAGATAGTTGAGGAGTCTCAGGATCAGAAGAACGATGTTGAAAACGTTGTAGACGCCTTGGAAGAGGTCAGTTCGATTACCGAAGAGACTACCGCTCAGACGCAGGAGACGTCTTCGAATGCGGAGGAACTTACTGCCGCTGTTGAGGATCAATCGTCTTCGATTCAAGAACTCTCCAGCATGTCGCAGGAACTCGAAGCATTGGTCCAAAATTTTGAGATGAAAGAGCAATCTTAGTATCAAAATTTTCGTTTTCCCTACTTGTTTCTGGCGCCGTTAGAGTTTGACCAAAATTTTTCTGTAGGGATTTCTAGCGGGGGGAGTCCTTCAGGGCCCTAAGTCTCTCGGCGATATTGGGATGTGAGGAGAACAGCTCCATAATTTTTTCGCCGGCCGATTGCTCCTTCTCCCTGTATTTCTCTACCAGTTCCTGGTCCGACAGTTCGTCCAGGGACATGTCCTTGGATGTATCGGGGTCGTCTATAAAGAGGGGTTTCAGGGACATTCCTAGGCTTCCGGTACCCTCGCGTTCTCCACCCTTAGCTCTAACTGATCTTCCGGAGGTTTTACGACTTGGTTTCGATCGGACCCTTCTTGCGTTTTGCTTCGCCTCGTTTTTGAGCTTCGTAGTGTAGTGGTTTATTTTTGCCAGCCCCTCTGAAAGCTTTCGGGCCCCGTCGGGAACGTTTTTCGCCGCGTGATCGTCCGCCATAAACTCCCGCATTCGGCTGAAGTTCATTATGCAGAGGTTGAGCACGAAGTATATCGCCATGGAGCCCGCGCCCACTGCCATCAGGGGCGCTCCGTTTCTTCTCCCCCCACCGAAGAACATCGAGAACAGAAATATCCGTCCGATCATGAGAAATATGGCGGGAAGTATCGAGAGCAGCATCATTATCTTGGCGTCGCCGTTCTTGTGGTGGCCGATCTCGTGCCCCAGGACTGCCTCGACCTCCTCAAACTCTAAATTGTCGAGCAGACCCTCCGTCACGGCGATTTTTTTCCCGGACCACCTGTTGCCGTAGGCGAAGGCGTTTGGAAGTTCCGTCTTTGCGATCATCAGCTGGGGTTTCTCTATACCGGAACGTTCACATATTTTTTCGACCCTCTCGTGGAGTTTTGCGTAACCGGTCTCTGACGCAGGTTCCACATCGTGAGCCTTCTCGATTATTTTTGGTGCGAATCTCCACTGGAGAAGAAAGATAGGTATGACTATTAGAAAGGCGGAAAACGTCGGCAGGGAGGTGAATACCTCGAGGAACAGGTAGAGGGCGCCAGTTACGACTGCTATAATGGCGGCGACCGACCCGTACATTGAGAGTTTATGTTTTACGCTTGTCATCGGGTTCTTTCTGTTTCTCCGATTGAATAAGAAGTTTATGAATTTCTTTTACGATAAACTCTCCATTTCACCTGAATACGAAAAATACCTTTTGATGGAATTAATGGACAATGTGTTGCTTCGAATACTTTTCTAATTAATAATAAAAAAAAATAAAGGGATTAGAACGGAGAGATACTACATTTCTACATCATTCCGCCAGGCATTCCACCGGGCATTCCTCCGGGGGCTCCGCCGGGTCCTCCGGCTGGGCCTCCTGGAGCTTCGCCACCTTCGCTTTCCTTTGCTGCTATAACGTCGTCGATTCTAAGTATCATTACAGCGGCTTCGCTTCCGGAACTGACTGCTTGCTTTTTGACGGAGAGGGGTTCTATCACTCCGTCCTCTAGCATGTCCTTTACGTCTCCGGTGTAGGCGTCAAGACCGCTCGTGACGCCGCCTTCCTCGTGCTTTGACCTGAGCTCCACGATGGTATCTATGGGATCGAGTCCAGCGTTCTCCGCCAGTGCTCTTGTCAAAGATCCGATTGCATCTGCAAACGCACGGACCGCCAGAGCTTCCTTTCCTCCGATGCTGTCGGCAAAATCAGAAATCTCCATTGACAGCTCGGTTTCCGAAGCGCCACCTCCGGCAATGATTTGGCCGCTTTCGACCGTCTCGCTGACTACTCGTATGGCATCTTCGAGGCTTCTCTCGGCTTCGTCGACGATGTGTTCGGTACCGCCGTGAACGACTACGCTTACTGCCTTCGGATTTTCGCATTCTTCTATAAAGGTCATCTCTCCGCCGGAAACTTTGCGTTCCTCGACCAGACCGGCATTTCCTAGGTCCGCCGATGAAAGGTCGTCGATGCTGGTAACTATGTTTCCGCCGGTGGCCCGGGCCAGTTTGCTCATGTCGGACTTCTTCGCCCGTCTGATGGCGAGTATGCCCTCTTTGGCCAAGTAGTGCTGGGCCATGTCGTCGATTCCTTTCTGGCAGATCACGACGCTTGCTCCGGCTTCCTTGATTTTGTTGACCATATCTTTGAGCTCTTCCTCCTCGTAGTCGAGGAAATCCTGTAGCTCGTCGGGGCTGCTGACGCTTATTTCGCTGTCCGCTTCGGTCTCCTCGATTTCGAGAGAGGCGTTGATCAAGGCTATTTTGGCGTCTTCGACTCTGGTCGGCATGCTCGGATGGACTCTGTCCTTGTCGATTACAAGTCCGTCGACCATGAAGCTGTCGTTGACGCTGCCTCCTTCCCTCTTTTCAAGCCCGATGTTGTCCGTGTCGACGACGTAACCGTCGTCCGTTTCCTCGGCGACCTGTTTCACTGCTTTGACCGCGAGGTCAGCCAAGACAGATACGTTGGCTTCCACTTTCTTTCCGGTCATGGAAGTCTTTGCTATCTGTTTCAGCTTCTCCTCGTCCTCGATGTCTATATCTTTGGCCATGTCGTCCAAGAATTCCTGAGCCTTGGCAGCGGCCGTGGAAAATCCGGAAGCTATCGTGGTGGGATGTATTCCCTGGTCCAGAAGGTCCTCGGCTTCTTCGAGGAGTTCTGCTGACAGTATTACGGCGGTCGTTGTACCGTCGCCGACTTCGTCTTCCTGTGTTTCGGCGACCTCGGCCACCATCTTTGCTGCAGGGTGTTCGATATCCATTTCGTCCAGAATAGTGGCACCGTCGTTCGTTATGACGACGTCACCCATGCCGCTAACCATCATCTTGTCCATTCCTTTGGGTCCCAGGGTCGACCTTACTGCGTCTCCTATCAGCTTGGCCGCTCTGATGTTGTTTTCCTGAGCGTCTCTTCCTTTTTGCCTCTCCGTATCTTCGGATAGAATAAAGATTGGTTGACGTCCACCTTGTCCGTTTGGCATTATTATCTCACCTCCTTCATAGTTTTTCTTCTGTAGACTTTTGAAAAGGGTGTACTATTCGTTTCCTCAAATGAAGGTTTCTAGAAAAGGGATTTTTAAATATTTTCTCTCGTCCCCGGTTCCGGACCTCCCCGATTTGCCCCTGAATTAGCAGTTTCTACTACTTTAAATGCAGTAAAAGAAGTGTTAATATTATATATTCTTTCTCACCGACTCCTCGAATCTTTTTCATGCTTCGCCGACGTGATTATGCTACATTCGTACTTTGGAGTCAAGGATAAGTCTTATTATCGAAAAGGAATGTAAATAGTTTCGATAAATAAGAATATAATAGCTCTAATAGCCTTGATTTTTTAATAAAAAATTAAAGAGATGGAAAGGCGTTCGATAAGACGTTATTCTCTATTCGCCTTCCCCAAGGGTTATTGAAATAGTGGAAACGTTTGAAGTGTCGCCTTCCTCGTTTTCAATCTCTTCGGTTCCCGTTTCGATGTCAAGAATGCTCACGTCAGGTAGGAACCTGTTCTTGACTATCTCTGCAGCATCGACAGCTCTGCTTATAGCTCTACCTCGAGCTTTTAGAACAACTTCTTCACTGCCTTCGTTGAATTGTGTAACAACGGCAAGTACATAGTTCATCACTTCTTTGTTTCCGATAAAAACTACGTTATCAGCAGCCATGTTTTACCTCCTTTTCTGA
>CAZEBR010000043.1:0-1255 GCA_964510375.1 Hadarchaeota archaeon (SeqCode)
TCCTCCCGGATAAGACTCCTCCAGGCGTCCGGGCCGTTGAGAAAGTTAATTAAAAGCTCACAGTCATATTTGTTTTTGTAAAAATGGAACTGCTCACGAGCAGCACAGGGAGCTATCCGCGCGTCGGCGAGGAAGAGAACCAGCTGCGCCTGCGCCAGGCCTACCAAAAGTGGGAAGTGGGCGAGATAACCGACGAGGAGCTGGAGGGGGTATATCGGGACTACACGAGAGAGGTGATCGAGGAACAGGAAAGCGCCGGTCTCGACGTCGTGACCGACGGGCAGCTCCGGTGGTACGACCCGCTATCTCACTTCGCCAGGAAGATCGCCGGGTGCGAGGTCGACGGGCTCCTGAGGTACTTCGATACCAATTTCTACTTCCGACAGCCCGTGGTGGTCGACGATATAGACTGGGAGGAACCGATAGTCGCGGGCGAATTCAAAAAGGCGAGGGAGGTCGCGTCGCGTACGCTCAAACCGGTGGTGACCGGTCCGTACACGCTCGCAAAATATTCGATAGACGAGCACTACGATGACCTCCCAAGGCTGACCGAGGACTACGCCGGGGCGATCGGGCGCGAGGTCGAACTTTTATCGGAGGCCGGGGCGGAGGAGATTCAGATCGACGAACCCGCCATCCTCAGGAACGGGGAGGATTACGAGATCTTTTCTCGGGGCCTGGAAATCCTTTCGGATTTCAACGAAAACTCACAGCTTGACCTTTACGTTTACTTCGGGGACTCCACCCCCTTCTACGAAAGGTTCCAAGAGCTCCCCGTGGACCTTCTGGGCCTCGACTTCACCTACAGCCCGGACCTTTCGGACAAGATATGGGAACTGGGTTCCGACAAACAGCTGGGGCTGGGGCTTATAGACGCGAGAAACACGAAAATGGAGGAAGCTAAGGACCTGGTCCCGGTGATAGAGGGAATCGTGCCCGAGGTCGACGCGGAAAAGGTGTATCTGAATCCATCCTCCGGGATAGAGTATCTGCCCCGGAAGCGGGCCTTCGAGAAGCTCAAAAGGACCGTGGAAGTGGCCGAGGAGGCCAGGGAGGCATTAAAATGAGCGGAAAGCTGTCGGATCTCGGACTGGACCTCCCCCCACTGCCGACCACGGCCGTGGGGAGTTTCCCGAAGCCGGAGGAGCTGAAGGAGGCCAGAATAGAGTTCCTCGACGGCGACCTCACGAAGGGGGATCTCCTGCCCATGGAAAAGGAGGCCACTGAGGACTGGATAAGGACGCAGGAAGAAATC
>CAZEBR010000043.1:1265-11376 GCA_964510375.1 Hadarchaeota archaeon (SeqCode)
GAGACATGGTGGCGTTCTTCGCCCGGCACCTGGAGGGTTTCGAGAAGGGCGGACTGGTGAGGTCCTACGGCAACCGGTACTACCGAAAGCCCGTGATCAAGGACAGGGTGGAGTGGACGGGCCCGATAACTCTGGACTACTGGAACTTCGCTCAAGGCCTCACCGACAGGCCCGTAAAGGGCGTGGTCACGGGGCCCTACACCATGATGGACTGGTCCTTCAACGAGCACTACGAAGACAGGGAGGAGACCTGCCTGGCCCTGGCCCGCAACCTCAGGAAGGAGGTGGAGGAGTTGGTAGCCGCCGGCGCGAAGATAATCCAGGTGGACGAGCCGGCGCTCTCCGCCAGACCGGAGGAGCTGCCCGAATTCGTGGAAAGGGCGATGAAAATCGTCACCGAGGGACTGGACGCCTACTTCATTACGCACGTCTGTTACGGGGCGTTCGAATTCATCTATCCGGAAATGCTCGAGCTATCCGTCGACAACTTCGACCTCGAGATGTCGAACAGCGACCTGGACCTGACCGAACTTTTCGAGGAGGAACCGTTCACGAAGGACCTCTCCTTCGGGGTAATCGACGTGCACGACCACGCCGTGGAGGAAGGGGAGACCGTGGAAAGGAGACTGAGAAGGGCTCTCGAGGTGCTGGAACCGGAGCAGCTGTGGATAGACCCCGACTGTGGCCTGAAGACGAGGACCAGGGAGGAGTCCGTGGCGAAGCTCGAAAGAATGGTCGATGCCGTGGAAAGGGTTAGAAAAAATATTTAATCCTTTGAAAGTTAAATCTCCGACCATCCTCTCTATCGATAGCGTGAGAATATTTTCCCCAAGATTTGAAACTTATTAGGCCGACGAGAACAAAAATATTGAATAAGAGAAGCCTCACGGGGGAATCAATAATGGATTGGGAAGATTGGAGACCGAAATACGAAGAAATAACCGAAAAATTGGATATCGATCCCGAGTCGGACAGGCGCGCGGCCGAAATTTTGAAGGACCTGATATCGGAATCGGACCCGAAGGAACTGGAGACTAAAATCCGGGGAAACGACTGCATCGTGTTCGGGGCCGGCCCATCACTGGAGACCGACCTCAACAAGCTCAGGGACCACGGCTGGCTGGAAAAGGTCCTCATAACCGCGGACGGGGCGACCTCCGCAGTCATGAACTACGAGATTCCGGACGTAATCGTCACGGACCTCGACGGGATAGTGGAGGACCAGCTGGAGGCGTGGGAGAAGGGGGCCTGGATGGTGGTTCACGCCCACGGGGACAACGTCGAAAAGATTCGTAAAATAGTTCCTCAACTCAAGGAGCGCGTTTTGGGCTCTATCCAGGTCGATAGGCCCCCCGAACTCACCAATTTTGGCGGTTTCACGGACGGGGACCGGGCGGCCTTTCTGGCCCATCACTTCGGTGCGTCGACGATATATCTTGCGGGAATGGATCTGGGAACGGACCTAGGCAGGTGGACCGGCAAGACCGACATAGGCAAAAAGATCGAAAAGCTCAAGATCTGCGAGGACCTCCTCTCCTGGCTCGCCGAGGACTTCGACGCCGGTGTATTCAACATTACGACCTCGGGAACCGACATCCCGAACGTTCCTAGCAGGGAAATCGAAGGCGCCTAGCAGGTCAGGTGCAGGGCGGCGACGGCGTCCCTCTCCTTCGAAATCTCGTTGTAGGTCCGGCATGCCTCGTCGGATTTTTCGGCTATCAGCTCGATGCCCCTCGACTCCACGTATTCGCGGGTTCTCGAGGGAACGGTCATCCTCCCGTTGGCCCCGGTCCCCACGACGAGCACGTCGGGTTCGGCCTCGACCACGTCCTCGATGTCCTCGGGTTGAAGCCTGTGGCCCTCCTTCCTCCACCAGTCGCCGTCGACCCGGTCGGGAAATATTTTCACGTCGTTGGTGTACTTCTCGCCGTCGATCTCTATCTCCCCGAATGAATACGACTCTATCATTTCGAGCCCTCCGTTAAAAAAAATCCGGTTCTACTTCTTTTTATCTTGCGGAGAAAAGTAGGAAATCGAAGCTAGTACCTGCTAACGTGAATCGTATAGGACCCACCCCGCTGCTCCTCCATCTCCTTCCTGAACCTGTAGCCGTAAATTAGCCCGACACCCAGTCCCACGAGGTGCGCGATGTGGGCAATACCCGGCTGGAACCCAGTGAGTGCAAGTATTATCTCATATACCCCGTAGCCCACCGTCACCATCCACAGTTTCATGGGGATGAAGAAGAACAGCAACACCGGAAGCCTCGGAGCCAGGGCGGTGAGGGCGCCCAACACTCCCATGATGGCCCCGCTCGCACCGTAGACTATCCCCGGCGATCCCGTGCCCATTATGACAAGGACTTGGCCCACCGAGGCGACGGCGCCGGAGACGAGAAACAGCTCGATGAACTTTCTTTTCCCTATGCTGTTCTCCAGGGGCAAACCTATGAACAACAGGATCAGGGCGTTTATGAACAGGTGAAAGGAGTATTCCGGCTGGGTAGCATGGACGAAGATGGAGGTAAAAACCGTCCACGGCATCTTCAAGATCGTTTCCGGGGACGCCGCTACGAAGAGGATGTACTCCGACCCGAAAATTAAACTGGCGATATGCTGGCCTATGAAGGCCAAGAACATGATGAGTATGAGTATGGTCGTAACCCGGCTGAAGATCATGCTCTTCATCATGCTCAGAAGTCCGCCGAGCATTTCGGAAGTGCCGCCCCTGTCCCTCTCCCTGTCCTCATCAAATTTCCGCTCGACGTCGAAGTCCCTATCCATGTCGAACGTGATATCGGGCTCCTCGACCTCCTCCTCGTCGATCTCTAGGTCATCCGAAACGCCGCGGTAGATCCGGCCCTCTTCCTCGGACTCCTCGTCGATCTTCTCCAGGCCCTCGCATTCGTGGTTTTCGGGCAACCTGTGCCTCGGACAGAAGCTTCCTCCGCAGTATCCGCACGTGTACGGGAGGGAGACCTCCTCTCCACAGTAATCGCATTTCGCCATGTTAGACCCTTACTTTTGGTCTGTCTTATTTATGAGGTCGAAGTGTAAAAATAAAATGGTGAAGTATGAGCGAGGACACGGGTCCGGAGTCCCGACACTTCGACGAGAGGGTCACGGACAGGGAAAGGGCCATTTTCGAGGGTGCCATCACCCTAGGAGCGGCCTACCACCAGTACGTGGGCGCCCCATTCAGGGACGGAGAAAAGCTGGAAGAGGCGATCCGGGAGTCGGCGATGGCTCAGCCCTACATCGAGGAGGCGGAAATAAGGCTCAACACCGGGGGCGATACGGGCAAAAAAACGTTCGAGTACGATTCGGTCTCGGGAGAAATCCTCGAGATGGAAATCACGGCGGAGTACGGCGATGCCAGAGCGATTTTGAAGCTCGAGTGGGTCTCCGAGATGGAATACCCGCTGATGTACATAAAGAGTATAGAAGAGTCCGATAGCTAGGTTAAATCCGTCCGTAAAAACGTGACTCCGGAGCAAAAACTGCGGAAACGGCCAACGGGGCTCCTCTCGCAGCCGTCAATCGGAGCGATTCCGTGATTCGAAGAAATTATGGAGAGAAAACGCTGGGGAAAACAGCTCATTATTCAAATTCTTAGGAGATTTATTTTCACGCACAGCACATAAATATCCATCGATGGGTTAAAATCACAAACCTCTTTACAGAAAGGCTTAATAGAGCTTCCATCGTATTTTTATGAGAAGGATGAGCGATTTGGTAAGTCCTATGAGTGGTTAAAAAATGTTAAAAGCCTTGTTTATGGGGGTCTCAAAGTGAAAGCCTCGAAAGACAAGCGCAGGCTAGCCGCTCTTCTACTCACATTCATCATAGCCGCCGGATTGGTAGTGATCCCCGGTCTACAGAAGGCCTCCGCTCTGGGCATCACCATAGGCGATCCCTCCGACGACACGCTGGGGGAAACTATCGTATTCGACATCACGGTCGATATCGAGGACGGGGAGCTCCTGCCGATCGAAGAGGCTTACTTGAACGTCGACGGTCCCGGCGGTAGCTTCACTATCAGCGAATTGCCCCTCGGCAGCGGGGACAAAACCTATTCCACAACGGGGGGAACCGTCGAGGTTTCCGCCACGGCCGGTTCGGCCTGGGGCCAAGGCTACGGTTACAGGTCCGCCGAGTGGAACGGCTACGGCTATGACTGGGGAGATGGTTACGGTTACGGCGGCTATGATCCCGGCTACGGTTACGGTTTCTCGGACACAAGTATCACGTATCAAATCACCTGGAACTCACCCTCCGACTGGGACGAGGGAGATTACGATTTTGAAGCCTCGATAGATGCCGACGGCGAAACTTTCACGACGACGAGGACGATATCACTCAACGCACCCGCCGCTCCGACGCCACCCGGACCCGGCCCGGCTCCCGCTCCCGAACCGGCCGAATTTGAGCTTAGCAACTTCAGGGTAAGTCCGTCCTCCGTGGAGGTCGGAGAATCGGTCAACATAGGCGTCACTGTCACGAACACCGGCGGCAGTGAGGGCAGCTACACCGCGACTCTGGGGGTCACGGGAGAGGCCGACAGGTCGACCACGGTTACCCTTGCTGCCGGCGACTCGGAAAGGGTAGTGTTCGTGGTCACGAAGGCCGATCCCGGTAGCTACTCGGTCTCACTGGACGGATTTGCCGACGACTTCATGGTCTACGCCCCGGAGGAAGTGGAAAACGAGTCGAGAACGGTCATAGATAACATAAACGCCGGCGGGACCGTAGACGTGACCGTCGAAAACTCGTCGATGAGCTCCCTCCGAATCACGGCCAGAAACTCCGTGGAGAACGTGAACATCACGGTCCAGCAACAGGGCACCGCTCCGGGCGGAGTTCCGGACGCTTCGGGCACGGTTCACAGTTACATCAACGTCACCACCGAGGGAATGTCGGACAATGACTTCGACGGCGTGACGATAAGCTTCAGGGTCGAGAAATCATGGGTCCTGGCCCGCGGAATCGACGAAAACACGGTCAATCTCCAGAGGTTCGATCCCGACGGAGGCGTGTGGGCCAGCCTGTCCACCGAGCTGGTCGGGGAGGACGACACCTACTACTACTTCGAGACGACCACGAACCACCTTTCGACCTTCGCGATCTCGGGAGAGAGAAGGGCGCCGGCCATATCGACCGAACCGGCGGCGGACGTGGAAACGGACTCCGCGACACTGGGCCTCAGCTACGACTTCAGGGGCTACGAATCGGGCCAGATCAGGTTCGCGTGGAGGGAAACCGGGGGCACATGGAACGAGACGCCTTGGGTGTCCACGTCGGGCTCCGGAACGTACTCGGAGGACTTGGAAGGGCTCTCCTCCGAAACGGAGTACGAGTTCAGGGCCCAGATCAGTTACGATAACCAAGTATCGGAAGGTTCGGTACTGACCTTCACCACGGAGGCGGTCGCTCCCAACGAGGCGCCGACCGCCGACGCGGGCGGGCCGTACACTGTCGACGAGGGCTCCACGGTAGCGCTCGACGGGACCGGCAGCAGCGACCCCGACGGGACGATCGAGAGCTACAGCTGGGAGATCACGGACGGTCCGGGCTCGCTGGAGGACGCGGGCACCGCGGAGCCGACCTATGCCGCTCCCGACGACGTCGACGAGGATACCGAGGTGACGGTTGAGCTGACGGTGACCGACGACGCTGGTGCCACGGACACCGCGACAGCGACGGTGACGGTCGGAGACCTGCCGACTCCGTTCCCGACGATGTGGGTGGTAGTCATAGCGGTGGCGATAATTCTCATCCTGACCGCAGGGGCTTGGGTCTGGCGGGGCAGCGTGAGAGTTAGATAGATCGGGACGCCCGAAACCGCTTCCAGTTTTTATTTTTTCTCTTTTCCTGAAGCTCAGTCCGCGTAAGCCTCAAATCCAGGATTCTCTCAGAACTCAATTCCCCCTCACCGTGCTCCACAGTTCCCCGGAATACCCGATTGCTCCCACAATTATAGTAGCCAGTGCAAGCGGGAGCAGGCTCAAATCGAGTCGGGGCAGAAAGGGCGCGTAATTAACTATCGACAGTATTACCAATATCGCCAGCAGGTAGTCGAAGGCCTCTCTGAGAATTCGCAGGAGTTCGTTCAGGTCGATCATGGCAGGAAACCCCTTATTCCCATCCAGGATTTCAAACGTCGGGCCGGTCCCGGCCGTGGGGAAGCATCCCCTCTCAACTATTTCGTGGGGGGAAGGAGCTAAACTCATATGTGTAGGGACTTCCACCATAACGTGAATTTTGCTGTTCGCCCACAATCCCCTTTGATGCCCAAAGATACTGAGGAAGTTCCGGTAGAGGATATCGCAGTGGAGGATCCCAAGGAAAGGGAAGCCGAAGACCCGGAGCCCCGAGGGGGAGGCGAAAAATCAGGAGAAGATCCCCCAAAGGAATCCGGGGACGATTGCCCCGAGGAATCAGAGGAGGACCGCTCACGAGAGGAGGAGGGAAGCGGCCTATCCGGAAACGACTTCCTGTTTTTGATCGGCCTGGGGCTGTTAATCTTCTACCTCGTCCTGAATCTTCCGTACACACCTAGCGTCGCCCACATCGGACTGCTATTCTGGATGTCCGTCTCGATGCTGTTCCTCTCCATGGCCCCGGACTACCTGAACGAGGAGAGGGCGAGGGAATGGTCGGAGCATTACGAGGGGACGAAACTGGAGGGGCTCTACGGGAGGATACACTCGGTCGCGAGCAATGGCGACAGGTACTTCAGCTCGGGCAAGTTCTTCGCCGCGGGGGTCGTCCTGACTCTCCTCGCCGTCGCGGTCCTCTTCTGGAGGGGTGAGATCCCCGAGTACCTCTTCGGGATATCCTACGGGGTTCTGATGAGGGCGATACTCGTCTGAATTTCCACCCAACCGGCCGTATGATGGATCCCGGGACCGTCGACGGACGGTGCTTTCGATTCCCCTTCAAAAGAACCTTAAATTCTCGCGAGAAACGGTCCCCGGAGATCATGGAGACCGATGACGAGCGGATACCGGAAGATCTGTACTCGGAGTTCCTGTCCCGCCTGCCTCAGGTGAGCGTCGAGCTGTTCCTGGAAAACGACGGGGAGGTGCTGCTGTGCAGGAGAAACAACAGGCCGCAAAAGGGGGAATGGTTCTGGCCCGGGAGCAGGCTCCGCAAGGGAGAGGAACTTCGGGAGGCCGCCCGCAGGGTCGCCGAGGAGGAGCTCGGTATCGAGATAGAGATAAAAGATTTCCTCGGTGTTTACTCACACTTCTGGGAGGAGTCGGCGTTCGAGGGGGTCGATACGCTTCACACGGTCAACGTCGTCTTTCACGTCGTGCCAGAGGGGGACCCGGAGGATATCACTCTGGACGGACAGCACGGCGATTTCGAATTCTTTTCGGAGATAAGGCCGGAGTTCCACGAACACGTGAAGAAGTACATGCAGGACAGCGGTTTATTTGGTTAGAAAACAATTATCCTCGGTAACTCAAAGCAGTACATCAGATTCTGCTCCGAAAGTAAAATTTTCAGAGAGAATAGCGAAAGAGATCAGGCTTCCTAGCTCTCTTTCTCTGTCTCATCGGGGCCTTCGTCCTGATCCCCCAAATCGAGATCGGGTTCTTCCTCTATCTCATCGAACTCCTCGTCAAACTCCTCTTCCATGTCTTCCACGGGTTCTGGCGAAGGGGTCGAGGCCATGGTCCAGCCTATCCAGGCTCCGATGCCGAGAACCGCCAAGAACGCTATGGAGACCAGGACCAGTACTGCCTGTGAGTAACTCCACGGAAACAGAAATGACCCGAAGTAGAGGACCGCAGCGACGAGGGCTCCGACGATCATCAATACGCCGAGTGCTCTATCGGTATCCAACTTGTTCAACCTACAAGATGAGATAAGAAGGAAGTCCTAAATCACTTTCCATGATTCGGGCAGGTAGATAAAATACCAATGTCGAACACCATCAAAAATTTTCAATAATAAAGCAGAAAACCACCCTAATCTAAAAACATTTTTGAAACATGGAGAAAAGATTCATTTGGTATAGCTATGAGTGATGTGCTCGTTACCGGGGGAGCAGGTTTTATTGGGTCTCACCTAGTTGATCATCTAGTAGAAAATAACGAAGTTTTAGTGATCGATAATCTCAGTTCCGGAAGGAAAGAATTTCTAAATCCGAAAGCAGAGCTCATCGAGGGCTCTTTGCTCGAACTTGATTTGGAAAAAGTTGTTGGGGGTGTGAGCACTGTTTTTCATCTAGCTGCCACTCCTGAAGTAAGGAAATTAAACCCTGAACTCCATATGAACGAGAATTTTTTAGCTACCTTTCGACTGCTTGAAGCCATGAGAAAAATGGATGTCAAGAAAATCGTTTTTGCTTCCAGCTCTACAGTTTACGGAGAAGCCCAAATACCTACAAACGAAAATCATTCGACCATTCCAATCTCTTTGTATGGTGCGTCTAAATTGTCTTCTGAAGCTTTTATTTCCTCTTATTGTCACACATTCGATTTTAAGGGGTTTATTTACAGGTTTGCAAATGTGATAGGTCCAAGATTAAGACACGGTGTTATCTACGACTTCATTAATAAACTGAGGGAGGATGAAGAGAAACTCGAAATTCTAGGGGATGGAAACCAAAAGAAATCATATGTCTATATCGATGATTGTATCAAAGCTATGATTCGAGGACTCGAATCAAAAGAAAAACTAAATATATTCAATATCGGTACGGAATACCAAATAACAGTAACGGGGATAGGTGAGATAGTAGCCGAAGAAATGGGTTTAGATCCAGACTTCAAATACACCGGTGGTGAAAGAGGATGGAAAGGAGACGTACCGGACATGCTATTATCGGCGGAAAGACTAACGAACCTAGGTTGGAGGCCAAAATATAATTCTGAAGAAGCCGTGCGAAAAACGGCAAAAAGCCTATTGGAAGAACTATAGTTTCTCAAAGAACCGTTTATCGGAAAACAAGATATAATATCCTTAAAATTCTGGTAAGAATAACTTAATACAGGCCTCACGATGAAAATACTGATGCTGAACTACGAATACCCTCCACTTGGAGGAGGGGCTTCCACCGTTACTAGAAGCCTTTCCGAGGAACTGGTAGAGAGGAACCACGAGGTCGATGTCGTCACAATGTCCTATCAGGAACGGAAAGGCAGATCAGTGGAAAACGGTGTGACGGTATATAGGGTCCCGTGTTTGAGGTCGAAAGTGGAGGTCTGCCATACACGTGAAATGCTCTCGTATGTCGTTTCTGCTCTTAACTTCACAGTGGATTTGGTTGGAAGAAAAGACTATGATCTGAATCATACGCACTTTTTAATACCGACTGGGGTTGTTTCTTATTTTTTGAGAAAGTTTACCGGACTACCTTACTTGGTAACAATCCATGGGTCGGATGTACCGGGTTACAACCCGGACCGGTTCACTGCACTCCACAAACTCACGGGACCCATACTCCGTACCGTTGGAACGAATGCAGAAAAGATAGTTTCACCTTCCCAATATTTGAAAAATGCGCTTAACGAAAATATTGGGATAGAAAAAAGTCAAATAAATAAAATCCCCAACGGTTTCGACACCGACGAATATACCCCGGGGGAAAAGGAGGACAGGATACTTCTGGTGAGCAGGCTTCTGAAGAGAAAAGGTTTCCAGTACTTTCTCAAAGCCGTCAAGGATGTAGATCTGAGCGATTACCGGGTCTCCGTAGTGGGGGAAGGACCGTATAGAAATGAGTTGGAGAAAATCGCTGGAAAAGATTCCAAAATAAAGTTTCACGGGTGGGTAACCGAAAAAGAACTAAAGGATCTCTACGAAAAATCCAAAATATTTGTTTTCCCGTCCACAATGGAGAATTTTCCTACAGTGCTCTTAGAAGCCATGAGCGCGGGCACGGCTATAATAACCTCCAAAGTTTCCGGATGTCCAGAGTTAATAGGTGATGCTGGATTCAAACTGAAACCGGATGACATAAGTGGAATAAGAAAAAAGTTACAGAAGCTAATCTCTTCAGATGAACTTGTTAGGAGAATGGGTGAGAATTCCAGAAACCGTGTTAAAGAAAAATATGATTGGGACATCATTACTGAAAAATACACTAAGTTATACAGATA
>CAZEBR010000044.1:0-11205 GCA_964510375.1 Hadarchaeota archaeon (SeqCode)
GGTTTATGATGCCGCGTTTAAAAGATGCGGAATAACTCGAGTGGACACTATTGAGGACCTTTTCACGTGTTCCGAAACATTGGCCAAACAGAACCTCCCGGACGGACCCAATCTAGCCATAGTAACCAATGCGGGCGGTCCCGGGGCAATGGCCACAGATGCTCTCGTCGAGCAAGGGGGAGTTTTGGCGGATCTTTCCGAATCGACGGTTGAGGAGCTAAGGGATGTGCTGCCAGGCCATGCCAGCACTGCCAATCCCGTCGACGTTACTGGCGGTGCGAATAAGGATGAGTACGAGGCAGCCACTAGAATATGTTTGGAGGATGAAAATGTAGACGGAGTCGTATGTATATACACTCCCGTGGGTACTCTCTCTCCCGATGAGGGGGCTCGTGCGGTGGTCGATGCCAGGGAAAAGACCGAAAAACCGATACTGGCCAGCTGGATGGGGGAGGAAACGGTTAGTAAGGGAACTGAGATTCTGAGGCGCGGTGGAATTCCCGTTCAAACCTCGCCCGAGCAGTCTATCAAGGTTTATATGTACCTGAACCGGTACGCTAGGAACTTGGAGAGGCTTTACGAAACTCCGGAGGAACTGGACGTAGACAGGAAAACTCCAAAATCCGAGCTCAGGAGAATGATGAGGAAGATAGCGAGCGATGGCCGAGAAATATTAACCGAGGAGGAGTCGAAAAAGGTACTGCGATCTTACGGCGTGCCAAGCCCGGAAATAAAGATAGCGAAGTCGCCGGAGGAGGCGGCTGAAGTCGCTTCCGATTTGGGATTCCCTGTCGTGCTGAAGGTTCATTCCTATGATGTTACTCACAAAAGCCATATGGGTGGGGTTGAATTGGACTTGACTTCCGAGGATGAAGTCAGGGAAGCCTACGATCGAATAATGGAACGAGTCAAGGAGAACAAGCCCTCGGCGGATCTGAAGGGGGTAAGCGTGCAGAGAATGATAGATGATACAAAAATTGAGTTAATTTTGGGTTCGAATAAGGATAACACGTTTGGATCCACCATAATGTTCGGGATGGGTGGAACTGAGGTTGAGTATTATGATGACACGGCGATAGGACTCCCCCCGCTGAACCAGACCTTGGCCGAGAATCTTATGGAGGAGACCAAGGTGTACGAAAAACTTCTGGAGATTTACGGAGAGGATTCTCGGGAGATGATGAAGCTAGAGGAGTATCTAGTGAGGCTTTCTCAGCTTATTGTTGATTTCCCCGAGATCAAGGAATTGGACATAAATCCACTCTCCAGTCTCGAGGATGACTTTGTTGCTCTGGACGCTCGGATAATACTCGATAAGGAGCTGGTTCTGGGAGAGCCAAGTCCCGAAGGACACTTGGTCATAAAACCTTATCCTCGTGAGTACACCGAAGAATGGGAGCTAGAGGACGGAACGCCGATTACTCTCAGACCGATTCGCCCCGAGGACGAGCCGCTGCTTCTGGATCTGTTTGAGACATTTTCAGAGCAGACTTGGCGCTACAGATTCTTTGGACCGGTTAGAGACGTCACTCACAGGGACATGATCAGATTTGCGAACGTGGATTACCGTAGGGAAATAGCGATCGTCGGCGAGATTGAGGAGAACGGCGAGAGAAAGATTATCGGCGTAGGGAGACTCTTGATAGAGCCGGACGGCGATGCCGGTGAATATGCAGTGGTTGTCGGTGATCCCTGGCAGGGACTCGGTCTGGGTGAAAAGCTTACCGAGAAGATAATAAAAGTCGGAGAGGATCGGGACCTGGAGGAAATATACAGCTCCATCATCAGGGAAAACGAGCGTATGATCGAGTTGAGCGAAAAGATGGGCTTCGAGTTGAAGGATCATGCCGAGGATACCGTGAAGGCGACCCTTAAGCTCAAGGACTTTGACATGAGCCAAGTAGAGGACACGATTAGAGCTACCTTGAGGCTGAAGGACGAGGGTTCCGACGGGGACTAGAAGTAATCTTCTCTTTTACTTCTTGATATTAAATAAAAATGTACAGTTTTGTACTCCAAAGGTTTAAATGGGGATTTATCAATTGATAGTCTGATGAATATGGAAAAGACCCGAATCCTGTTGGAAGACAGCGAGATTCCGGAACAATGGTATAACATTCAAGCTGACATGCCTTCCCTCCCGGATCCTCCTGTGAATCCGGAGACCGAGGAACCGGCGGGTCCCGAGGATTTGGCCCCTATTTTTCCCAAGAAGATAATAGAGCAGGAGATGTCGCAGGAGAGATGGATACCGATTCCCGACGAGGTAAGGGAGATTTACAGCATATGGAGACCGACCCCCGTGTATCGAGCCAAAAGGCTGGAGGAGGAACTGGAAACTCCAGCTAAGATATACTATAAGTGGGAGGGAACGAGTCCCCCGGGAAGTCATAAGCCAAATACTTCCGTACCGCAGGTTTACTACAACGCCGAGGCGGGAACCCAACGTCTAGCAACCGAGACCGGTGCCGGTCAGTGGGGTAGCGCTCTATCCTTCGGTGCTTCATTTTTCGATATAGATGCCCGAGTATACATGGTTAGGGTGAGTTACGATCAGAAGCCTTATCGAAGGACCCTCATGCGTACTTGGGGAGCGGAATGCGTTCCCAGCCCGAGCGAGAAAACGGAGTACGGCAGAAAGATGTTGGAGGAAGACCCGGACACCTCGGGGAGTCTGGGTATGGCCATCGGTGAGGCTATCGAGGACGCTGTTTCCAATGAAAATACGAAATATTCCATAGGGAGCGTACTAAATCACGTGGTTCTTCATCAAAGCGTTGTGGGATTGGAAGCAAAGAAACAGTTTGAAAAGGTCAATGATTATCCAGACGTCATAATCGGTTGTGTGGGCGGAGGTAGCAACTTTGCTGGTGCTGCTTTTCCCTTCCTTGCCGACGAACTGACCGGTAAGGTTTCAGATCTTGATGTGGTGGCCTGTGAACCGGAAGCATGTCCAACCCTCAGTAGGGCACCTTACGCATACGATTATGGAGATTCCGCGGGATTGACTCCCCTGTTAAAGATGTACACCCTGGGTCATGATTTTGTCCCGCCCCCAGTACACGCCGGTGGATTGAGGTATCACGGCGACTCGCCGCTGGTCTGCAAGCTCGTGAAGGATGGATACATAGAACCTTCCACTCATCATCAGACCGAGGTCTTTGAGGCGGCTATAAAGTTCGCCCGGACCGAAGGATTCGTCGTAGCCCCGGAAGCCTCCCACGCCGTGAAAGAGGCGATAGATCAGGCCTTGGAGTGCAAGGAGACCGGCGAAGAGAAGACGATATTCTTCAACAACAGCGGACACGGATACTTCGACCTTTCGGCTTACGAGGAATATCTCGACGGCGAACTCGAGGACTTCGAGTATCCAGCGGAGCTGGCGAAAAAGTCTCTCGAAAACGTTCCCGATGTCGAATAAATCGTTTGGACGCGGTTAATAACTGGAATAAGCCGATTCGTTGCTATTACTTCCTTTTTAGCGATAAGCCGGATTAATTGCCTGATGAATTCTCTAGCGATTTTTCCAGTTTCCGGAAAAGTACTCGAGAAGACACGTTTAAAGTTAATCCAGTTTGCCGTTCAGAACCCTAGCGGCAGTCAATACAGGGTCCCAGACCGGGCTGAAAGGAGGGGCGTACGCCAGATCGAGCTTCTCCAGCTCTGGAACGGTTAATGAAGAATAGAGGGCAGTTGCTATCGGATCTATGCGTTTTGATACGCCGTCCTTTCCCGCCATGCTGGCCCCCAACACCCTTTTCGTGTCCTTGTCGGCGGTGAGGGTGATCTTTATCGGGTGACCCCCGGGATAGTAATGTGCCCTGGACTGGGCGGTGATGGTCTTGGAGATAGGATCGAATCCCGCGTCCTTCGCCCTCTCCGGCCTGACTATGCCGGTTCTTGCGACCTCCAGATCGAATACTTTTACAACCGCCGTTCCCGCTATCGGCCCCCCGGGTTCCGGATTACCACCCACAGTTTGGCCGATGGCGCGGCCGTGACGGTTCGCCGTGAGTGCTAGGGGAACGTAATCGGGACTGTTAGTTACTATATTTTCCGCCTCCGCGCAGTCCCCGGCCGCATAAATATTGGAATAATTCGTCCTGCCGTATTCGTCAGTCGCTATCGCTCCTGTCGGGCCCAGCTCTATCCCCGCTTCCTCAGCCAGCTCCGTGTTCGGGGAAATTCCCGAGGCAAGAAGCACCATATCAAGATTTACCGATCCGTCCTCCTTTTCCGCCCCCGTGACTTTACCATCTTTACCCGTAAGACGATCGATTTTCTCTCCTAGGTGAAGTTCGATGCCTTTTTCCTTCAGATGTTCCTCGACCGTTTCGCTAGTCTCCTCGGAAAAGTTGTCGAGAACGTGCGGGAGCATCTCGAAAATATGAACCTCCAAACCACGAGCGCTGAATGCCTCGGCCATCTCTGCACCGATATAGCCTCCTCCGATTATCCCGACTGAGTTCGGATTCGAGTTTTCGACGTGGTCCCTGATTTCTTTTCCGGAGGGTAGCCGGTGTAGTTTGAAGACACCTTCCAGATCCCTTCCATCGATCGGTGGCGAAACGGCCCTAGCCCCCGTGGCGATGAGCAAGTGATCGTATTTCTTTTCGAGGGTCTCTTCCTCGCTTTCCACCAAAACGCTTTCCTTTTCGGGATCTATTTTCGTTACCTCGTGATTCGTTCTCAGGTCGATGTCCCTCTTTTCCCTGAATTTATCCGCAGGTATTGCGACTAAGTCCTCTAGGGAATCTACGTCGCCCTTCACATAGTATGGGAGGCCGCATGCGCCATACGAGACCCATTCTCCCTTTTCGAAAACCGTCACGTCGAGTTCCGGGTTTTCCCTCTTCGCCTTGCTCGCCGCGCTCATCCCTGCTGCGTCTCCGCCGATGACAACGAATTTTTCGCTCATTTTCATATCTCCCAGAACTTGCCCTGAACCTCTTTAACTTCTTCGACCGACTCCTTTAGCTTTGACATTGGCTCCCCGCCGAACTTTCCGGTCTCCTTGTCGCTGGGTAATTCCATATCGAGGTCCAGAGATCCTATCGTTATCGCCTTCCAACCCTCTAGCACCCTCTTTCCGTAACCCGAGACCATCAGATCTACGTGGCCGGCGTTTGCTTCCTTCGCCAAGTTTCTCGCGGTCTCTCCTAGGTACTTCAGCCCCTTCATGTCAAGTTTCAGTTCGGTGAGGGCGTCGGAGCGGTGCGGGTCGGATCCCCCGTTCCTTATAATCACCTCGGGCGAAAACTGTTCGACTATCGGTTTCACGATTTCCTCGATTGCGTATTGGTATTCGCTCACGGTGGATTTTTTGGGGAGGGGGATGTTGACCGTGTAACCCTTTCCTTCCCCTTTTCCTAACTCCATGATCTGCCCTTCCCCCGGGTAGATGGTCCTGGGGTCTTGGTGAATTGAAATAAATAAAACGTCCGAACTTTCATAAAATATCTCCATCGTGCCGTTTCCCTGATGAGCGTCCGTGTCGAAGATGCACACTTTTTTTCCTTGATTCGCCAGGTGCTGTGCGGCCACTGCGACGTCGTTGAAGATGCAGAAGCCCTCGCCCGATTCGCGCCCGGCGTGGTGGAGACCTCCCATGTTCAATGCGGTCCCTTCATCGCCTGCTGCCTTAGCAGCTTCCAAGCTCCCGCCGACGATCATCCGCGCAGCTTCAGGGGCCTCCGTCAGCACGGGCGTGTCGAGAGTCAAAACGTCGCCCGTTTCCTCCTTTTCGTAGACATTTTCTATGTATTCCTTCGTGTGAACCATTTCCAAGTCTTCGTCTTCAGCTCTCGTTGCGTCCTTTATTTCTATAGAAGAATTCATAACCTCATTTTCCCGGACTAGTTCTGCGAATCCGGGAAATCTTTCCGGGTTGAAGGGATGAGCTCTTCCGAACCTATATTTCCCGTATTTTTCGTGGTAGAAAAGTGGAACCTTATTCATAAATTTTCCTTCTCTTCCTAGCGTGTGTATTATTCTTAACGCTTTAGTTTCTTTTATTAGTGACGGGAGCTTTTTGGAGTTTTCGCTCCTGTTCTCCGCCGATAATGGTTCCCTTATTCTAGCCTTCCATAAACCTGTGGATTGATCGCTATCTTCGATTTGAAATGGAAATGATATTTGGTGGCACGTCAGTCCGCCCATTATCTGTGGTCATCGCGAAAGCTCAGACGATGTCGGTGACATCATCCGTGCCAAGAAAGATTACCGGGCGGAGCGATTAATAATTTTCTAATCCTGCTCTATAGGACAGGTACTGGAGTTCCATCCTGCCAAGCCGCCGCTGACTACGACCGGATTTTTCCATCCTTCCCTTTTTAGCAGGCTCGCCGCTATCATGGACCTCAAACCGCTACCGCAGAACACGTAGACCTTCCTGTCCTTCGGGATATTGTTCATGTTTTCGGGAAGCTTGGTAACGTGGATGTGGTGCGCATCGGGTATTTCCTGCTCTTCGACTTCCTCTTCCGATCTCACGTCCAGGATCCAGACCGGTTTTTCCTCGTCCAGGATGGTGCAAAGTTCCTGTACGGTGACTGTTTCGATGCTGTCGCTGTCCTTTCCGGCCATGTGCCAGGAGAGCATCCCGTCCGACAGGTATCCTCTGATGTCGTCGTAACCCAGCCGGATGAGGTAACGAACAGTTTTTTCTATGTCCTTTCCGTCGGACACTATCAGGATGGGTTTCCCGTAATCGAGGAACCATCCCGCGAAGTTGGGGATCCCGTTCTGCCAGATCGATAGGGAGTCGGGTACGTGAGCGCTTCCGAATCCCAGCTCCCTGCGCGTGTCCAATATGATGGCACCCTCCTTTTCCTCCTCGAATTCCGAGGCCGAAAGCGGTTTTGGCCTCGGGAGGCTCTTCAGGACGGGCGGGCCTTTCAGGTTAAGCTTCTCCATCTTCCGGAAGTACGGCGGCCTTTCCAGCTTTTTCGCCACGTTTTCCACGAACTCCTCCCGGTCCTCGAACTGGAGCTTGGGGTTGTGCTTTCTTTCCAGTCCCACGGTCGTCCACAGCCTTTCCGCGATTGAAGATCCGCACACTGAACCGGCCCCGTGCGCAGGACAGACTACGACCCCGTCATCGAGTGTAAGAATTTTTTCGAAAATTGATTCGTAAAGCTTGTTCGCCATCTCCTCGGCACGGTCCATGCCCAGCAGGTCGACCCTGCCGACGTCTCCGGCAAAGAGGGCATCTCCCGTGAAAATCATCCAGGGCGCCTCATCGTGATCGTAAAGAAGGTAACTCATGCTACCGGGCGTATGTCCCGGCGTATGAAGAGCTTCTATTTTCAGGCGACCGATGTCCCAAGACTGTCCGTCCTCCGTGGCGTTCCCGTACTCGTAGTCCCATTGTGAATCCGCGTGCCAGATTTCAGCGTCCGTCTTTTCGGCCAGCTCCAGAGAGCCGATCAGATAATCCTCGTTCCTGTGAGTCTCCAGAACGTGTTTTATTTCCATGCCGTTTTCGTGCGCCTTTCTGATGTAGACGTCACAGTCTCTGCGAGGGTCGACTACTACGGCTTCGTTCTGATCGCCGATCAAATAGGAGTAGTGTGCCAATCCCCCAGATTCGATTCTTTCAAATAACAGATTGATCCCCCATCTTTAAGAATATCTTCCAGTCAAGAGGTTGTTTTCGCATCCTATAATTGTTTTTCTGGGCTTCTATCCGAACATAACCCCCGACTTCTCCATGCTTCCGTTGGAAAGGACCTTGGTAATCGCTCTGTCGAAGTCGCCCTTGTTCACTTTTTCCCGATCGTTTCGGATTGCCTGCATTCCCGCCTCCGTGCAGATTGCCTTAATGTCCGCGCCGGTAGCTCCGTCGGTTTTCCTGCTCAAGGAATCCATGCTGACGTCTTTTGCGAGCGACATTCCCCGGGTGTGGATCTGGAATATGGGTTTTCTTTCTTCCCTCGTCGGGATCGGGAATTCTATAAGTCGGTCGAATCTCCCGGGTCTCAGGAGTGCTTGGTCGAGTATATCCGGCCTGTTGGTGGCGGCAAGTATCTTGACATCTCCTCTGGGCTCGAAACCGTCCAATATACCGAGGAGCTGCATCATGGTCCTTTGAACTTCTCGGTCTCCGCTAGTGGAAGAGCTTCGTCTCTTTGAGGCGATTGCGTCGATTTCGTCAATGAAGAGTATGCTCGGGGATTTTTCTTTTGCGTAGTCGAACATTTCTCTCACCAAGCGGCTTCCCTCTCCGATGTATTTGTGGACAAGTTCCGGACCGACAAGTTTGATGAACGTGGAGTCGGTTTCGTTCGCCACCGCCTTGGCGACCAGCGTCTTTCCCGTTCCGGGCGGGCCGTGAAGAAGCACGCCGTTTGGGGGTTCTACTCCCACTTCTTCAAATGATCCTTTCTTTATGAGTGGAAGTTCGACCGTCTCTCTGATCTCGCGGATCTGGTCTTCCAGTCCGCCGATGTCGTTGTAAGATGCCTCGGGAGATTCTTCTATTTCCATTCCCTTTACGGCCGGGTCCTTTTCGGAAGGCAAAGCTTCCATCACGTTGAGTGTTCTCTGGTTGAGGCCCACTCTTGCACCCGGCTTGACATTATCGTTATCTATGTGTTTGGAAACTTCCACGAGAAATTTGGGGCCCGAACTGCTTCTGACTATTGCCTTATCTTCCGGAAGTACGTCCAGAACGGTAGCTGCGACAAGGGGAGGTGATTTCAGCTTTTCGAACTCGGATCTTAGCTCCTTTAACTCCCTCTCGAGTCTATCTCTTTCGGACTCGATTGCGCCTCTTTCGTTCTCCAGCCCTCTGATTCTCTCTTCCAACTGTTTGATATAGTTGGCAACGTATGAATCGCTCGAACTTTTTACTTCGTCATTCTCTGAAGATTCGGTCAAATTTGCACCCCGTAATCTAGAGTATTTGACATCCTCTATAAAAATTTTGAATTCCGTATTCCTAATAAAACAACGGTGTGGGGGGTTTACTCGTCAGTCCTGAACTTTTCGCAAAAAATTACCTCCCCCTCGCTGGAGACGTTTCTCCGTGAACGACCCGAACTATTTTTGAAATCCGAAATAGAAGTTAGTTTGATACGCATGAGGGTTGTTTTGGTCGAGAGGCTTTCTCCCAACGAGTCTTCGCGCCTGGACGAGTTATCCGCCCTAGCCGAGACTCTCGATTATGAGGTGGTCGGAATGCTCCAGCAGACCCGCAAGCCGGACCCTGCTTACCATATCGGAAAGGGAAAAGTTGAGGAACTCGCCGAGGCCGTCAATTCCGAGGAAGCCGAGAGGGTTATCTTTGCGAATCCTTTGAAACCTTCGCAAGCCTTTAAATTGGAGGAAAAGACTGGAGTTAAGGTAATAGATAGATTTCAATTAATTTTGGAGATTTTTGCAATGCGGGCCGGTTCCCCGGAGGCCAAATTGCAGGTAGAATACGCCCGCCTGAACTATGAGCTCCCGCGGGTGAAAGAGAGCGTCAAGAGGGCCAAGCTGGACGAGTTCCCGGGCTTCCGCGGCGGAGGCGAATACGGTGAAAGGGCCCGAGTAGAGACCATCGAGAGGAGGATGAAGTCCCTGGAGGAAAAGCTAGAGTCCTTCGAGGAGGCACGGGAGCAAAGGCGGAAAAGGAGAAGGGAGAGGGGCTATAACTTGGTGGCTCTGGCGGGCTACACCAATGCGGGTAAAAGCACGCTTCTGAACGCCCTGTCGTCGGCGGATGTCGAGGTCGATGACAGGCTTTTCACCACTCTTTCTCCCAGAACCAGAGTTCTCGAGGAGAGTTATCGAAAAATTTTGATCACGGATACTGTCGGTTTCATAGACGACTTGCCCCCTTGGTTGATCGAAGCCTTCAAAGCTGCATTGGAGGAGATTTACCTCGCTGATTTAATCCTCCTGGTCGTGGACCTCTCGGAGGATTTCCGGGAAATCCTTCGAAAATTTAGAACTTCTCGGGAAATACTGTCGGATTCTTCTGCGGATATCGTGACGGTCTTTAATAAGGTCGATCTCGTTTCCGAAGATTCCTTCGAAAAGAAGGTAAGTGCTCTGAAAAAGGTCTGCCCGGAGGTAATCACCGTTTCTGCAAAGAAGGGAAAAAATCTGGAGAATTTGAAGGAAGTCGTCCGATCCCACGTTCTCGATAGAATCCATGCCCGTTTGACCACCTATCGGGATAAGGGAGTCGAAAAGATACTCCACGAGCTTTATGAAAGGGCAGAAGTCGAGGACGTCCAGTACGAGAACCCCACGAAGGTTACTTTCTGGGCCGACGAAAAGTCGATAGGCAAGCTCCGAAAGTCTTTAGGTAAGAGTACGGAAATTGAAGTCCTGGGTGATGGGTCATGAGCGAAGTTGTAATTCTGAGGATGGGCCATCGTCCCGGTAGGGACGAGAGGGTAAGTACTCACGTCAGTCTAGTCGGTAGAGCTTTTGGTGCGGACGGGATTATTTTCGCCGGATACGAGGCAAAGAAGGTCAGAAAGAGTCTGGTGGAGGTAAACGAGAGGTGGGGAGGTTCCTTCTATGTGGAGGGCGGTAAATCGTGGAGGGAAGTGATTAGGGATTGGCAGTCAGACGGAGGTCTGGTCGCTCACCTGACTATGTACGGTCTACCCTTGGACGAGGAAATACAAAATGTCCGGGATGAGGACGTGTTGATCGTTATAGGAGCGGAGAAGGTTCCAGGAGAGGTCTATGATATGGCCGATTTTAACTTGGCGGTGGGAAATCAACCTCACTCGGAAATTGCGGCCTTGGCGGTATTTCTTGACCGTTTTTTTGAGGGTGAGGAGATGAAGAGGGAGTTTTCCGATGCCCAGAGAAAAATAGTACCCTCGGGGTCGGGCAAGGAAGTCGAGGAGTTTGGCGATCTTTTTTCAAAAGGTGAAGATACCGACTTCAGGAATCTACCCATCGACAAAGCTGGCTCTTACGCTACGAGCGACGCCACTGTAATATGGACACTTAAATGGGAACTTGAGCAGAAACTGGAGGAGAGAAAGCAAACTGACCTATTCCGTGATATGGAACTCCCGCTCATCAACGTACTCCGGGACATGGAGTATCAGGGAATAAAACTAGACAAAGAAAAGCTGGCCGAGGGGGAGGAAAGTATTAAGGAAAGGCTGGACGTCCTCCAGAACGAGATAAACGACCTCGCCGACGAGCAACTTAATCCTAATTCGCCCAAACAAGTCAGACACGTACTTTTCG
>CAZEBR010000045.1:0-10489 GCA_964510375.1 Hadarchaeota archaeon (SeqCode)
GAGAGGTCGTAGCCTGTGGGTATGCTGACTTTGATAGATCCGGGACGATAGAACCGCTTTCTATACCCCGAATTGCTCGCGAAGCGGATGCCGATTATGCAATGCTGGACACCGGAATTAAGGACGGAAAATCCCTCACCGATTTTTTGACCCTTTCGGAGCTTATAGAATTTACCGAGAAATCGCATTCTTCCGGCCTGAAGGTAGCTCTGGCTGGATCTTTGGGTCTGAGCGAGATATCCGATTTACTTCCCCTGCAGCCGGATGTAATAGGTGTGAGGGGAGCCGTTTGTAAGGGAAGCAGTAGGGAATGTGAGATAAAGAAGAATCGTATAGACGAAATCTCGGAGATTATGGGTGCTGGGTAATGCGAGTTCTAGTTTTAGAGGGTGTTTCCGGGTTTCACGAAGAGGTGGATCGCCATATATTCCCGGAAGGCTTCGCCATGTTGAGTTCCATGATCGGAGAATTCGAGGATGCTGGCTTCGAGACTATTACCGTTCTCAACGAAGGTGCATCGGAATTCGAAAGTTGGCTCGCGGCCGATTCGGTTTTTGCTAGGGAAAACCTCGATGAAGTTCTTGAACAAAATATCGATGCCGCTTTGGTAATCGGCCCCGGCCCCGAATTGCCGGAGGTTGTCGGGCGAGTAAGGGAGAGGGAAATACCCGTTCTCGGACCTGAGGGGAGTTCCTTTGAGGTTGCCAGCGACAAGTGGGAAACGTATCGCACCCTCGATGGAGAGGTTCCTCACCCGAATACTTGGAAAAACTTCGACGAGGCGGGACTTCCAGTCGTCGCCAAGCCGAGGTTCGGCGTCGGCTCGAGTGACGTAGAACTTATTTCCGAGAGGTCTAAAGATTACCCCTCCGAGAAAATATTTGAGGAGTATATAGAAGGAAGTCATGTAAGTGCATGCGTTCTCGCAAACGGGAAAGATTCCCTCGTTCTTTCGGTCAACGAACAGGATATGGAGATTGATGAAGACGGTTTTTCTTATAGGGGCGGAAAAGTTCCTTACGTGGGAGATATGAAGAAAAGCTGTGCCGAGATAGCTCTGGAGGCGGTGGACATCCTCGATATGAGTGGTCTTTGTGGTGTGGACATGGTCCTGGGGGAGGACGTGTATTTCATAGAGCTGAATCCTCGCGTTACAACTTCCTTTGTCGGCTTGGCTCCCTTGCTTTCGGATAGCTTGGGGAGAATGTTAGTTGATACTCTCATTAATGGTAAGTCCGTCCCGAAACCCGATTTGGAGGGTTATTCGGCAATAAAAATTCCCTGGGCGGAGGAGTCAGTCGAGATAGATCGGAGCGGAATCGATGAAATCAAGGGAGTTCAGGGGATCATCTCACCTCCGTTTGCTTTGAATGGTTATGTAGAAGGGGGGTCTCCGCTTTTCCTTGCCGCCGAGCAGGGGGAGAACTCAGCCGAAGTAGAAAGAAAACTGGATAAAAAGATAAGAAAAGCCATCGACCTATTGGGAATTGAGAGTGATGCTGTCTCTTGGCCTTGATATAGGTGGAGCGAACACGAAGGCAGTCCTATTTGAGGACGAGGAGCTGAAAGCAGAAAAGTTCAAGTACATCCCGATTTGGGAGGACGAGGGAGAGCTCGGCGTTTTTCTGAGTGGCCTCGAGGAGAGTTTCAGCCCAGAAGTCGTGGGAGTTACCATGACGGCCGAGCTTTGCGACCAGTTCGAATCGAGGGAGGAAGGTGTGAGGAAAATCGTCCATATCGTGGAAAGTTCGTTTCCGGATTCGAGAATTTTTGTTCTGACGCAGGAGGGTAAACTTCTCCCCCTGAGCGAGCCTCTGGATAACCCGGAACAAATGGCCGCTACCAACTGGATTGCCAGCTCCATGCTGGTCGGGCGGGAGTATCCTAATTCGTTGTTCGCCGACGCGGGTAGCACGACGGTAGATCTGATCCCCGTGAAAAATGGGAAACCCTCTCCGAGGGGATGGACGGACTATGAGAGGCTTAAATCCAATGAACTGGTCTACACGGGGATTCTCCGGACTCCAGTTTTCGGTCTCAGGTCGGAATTGAAATTGGAAGGTGAGAAGGTAGGAGTCGCACCTGAGTATTTTGCCGTAATGGCCGATGTCTACAGAGTCTTGGGTTTAATCGAGGATGAAGATTACACTTGTGACACTCCGGATGGCCGTGGCCGGACTAGGGGGGATTGCATGAATCGGATAGCTAGGAATTTCTGCAGCGATGTGGAGGAGATGGGGGAATCCTCGGTTGTGAAGGCGGCCAAAAAATTTCGTAAAGCTCAGCTATTACTTGTCCGGGAGTCTTTGGAGGATGTGGCGGAAGATCACGGTATCGACGACTGGCCTATTATCTGTTCCGGAATTGGTAGAAAAGTTTTGCTTTCTGAAGCGGCTAAATCGGCCGGATTTGAAAACATCGTAGATTTAGAAAGCATTTTCGGCGGCACCGCCGCCCGCATGACCCCTGCCTTTGGCGTAGGTCTTTTGGCGGAGGAGGCCGATGAAGGATGAAGGCCGTCATAAAATTGGGGGGGAGCCTTCAGGACAGTCAATCGTTGAGGCGAATCTGTGAAACGATCGATAAGATGTCAAAGCGGAATACTCTGGTCGTGGTTCCGGGCGGCGGTAGATTTGCAGATCAAGTGCACACCTTTCAGGAAGATCAGAATCTTTCGGACAAGACTGCTCATACCATGGCCATATTGGGAATGGAGATTTACGGCTATGGTCTTGGGGACCTCATGGAGGATATGGAATACATAAATGGACTGGACGAGGACGAGTTTGAAAGTGGAGGGATACTGCTTCCATTCGAACTGGTTAACGAGAAATGCAATCTCGAAAAGTCTTGGCGGATTACCTCCGATTCGTTGGCCGCTTGGATTTGTGGCGAGTTAGCCTTTAAGAACCTTATTCTGGTAAAAAGTGTCGACGGGATACCGGAGGAGGACCCAAGTTCTCAAATGACCGTGAAGGAGTTGAAGGCAACGGAACAGTCCGTCGTCGATCAAAAATTTCCCGATATTATCGAAAGAAATGAACTGACGGCTTGGATAGTAAACGGGGAATATCCTGACAGAATAAAAAGATTGATTGATGGTGAAGAAACAGTATCGACTAGGGTAGTATTGAGGTGATACCTTTGAGGATAATTCCAGTCATGGATTTGCTTGGAGGGGAGGTCGTACATGCTGTGGGCGGGGAAAGGGAGAGGTATGAGCCCGTCGAGAGTGTCCTAGTTGACTCTTCTCATCCTTTGTTCGTGTCCTCGAAGTTTGAGGAGATGGGCTTTGGAGAACTTTATGTGGCTGATCTCGACTCGATTCAAAAAAAGGGGGATAATCTTGAGGCCTTGGAAGAAATTATGGAGAAATGTGGGATAAAGCCGATGGTCGACGCCGGGTTTGAATCTGCTGACGATGCGAAAAAGTACGTCGACAGTGGATTAGATAAGATCGTACTCGCGACGGAGACTCTCAGGGGGTTTAAGGAGGTTCGAAAGGCCAAGTCCAAATATGACGTTGAAGTGGTAGCCAGCCTTGACATTAAGGATGACGATGTGATTTCCGGTTCTGGTTACTTCGAAAGACCAATTTCGGAGATCGCCGATCGCTTCGAGGAGTTTGGAGCCGACGAATTGATTCTACTGGATTTGGGGAGGGTTGGAAGCTCAGGCGGTCCGAACTTGGAATTGCTAAACCGAGTTTCCGAATGCACTGAAATTGAACTCTTGGTCGGCGGGGGAATAAGGGATGCGGAGGATATTAGGCGATTGAAGGAGGCAGGGGCTTCCGGAGTTTTAATCGCTACCGCCCTTCATTCCGGCGCTGTGAAATGGGAAGACGTGGAGGACTTATGACACTCTCTTAGAACAACCCGCGCCTGTTCGTAGGCGTCCTTCACTACTTTCTGCCTGTCATTCCCCGATTTTAGGATACTGCAGATCGGAGAGCCCCTCTCTATTATCGAACCCTCCCTTGGTACGTCGACAATCTCGGTAAATTCGGATAGATTCGGAGCTTTCAAATCTTCTTTGGCGTAGGTTATTAATTTAGCTGAACATCTTTTGAGGGGTATATCACCTAAAATTTCTCCATTTAAGGATCTTAAATGCTCTTTTAGCAGGTTGATTCTGAGAGATTTTTCCACGAGGTCCATAGTCCCCTGAAACCGGGGATTTACTTCGATTAGGTACGGCTTATCACTCACTACAAAGTCGACTCCGTTCGATCCCACAAGGTTTAGACTTTCGCATATCTCTTCGGAGAATTTTTCTATTTTTTTTTTTTTTTTTTCGTCGCAAGACAGGGGGATTACATTGCCGCAATATCCAAAATCTCTGGTTACTCCCAGCCTTTTGTCTCCGATTATCTGTTGGTTCACCGTTAAACATCTAGCTCTGTTTCCATTGGATATTACCGATGCGCTCGCATTTACACCGTCTATATAATCCTGAATAATCAAGTGATCTCCCCTAGAGGAGGAAGGGAGCTTCTTAAATGGATTCTCAAGCCCATCTTCGTTCTCTGCTAGCTTTATTCCTATTCCACCCCCTCCTTGTGGCGGTTTAATAATGACAGGAAATCCGATTTCTTCTGCGATCTTTTTTGCATCTTCTAACTTTTTGGCTCGCTTGGTTTCGGGGTGAGGTATGCCCAGATTATCTGCCGTTTCAAAAAGTTTCTCCGTATCTCTACAAATCCCGATTTGATGGTGGGAGTTACCGGCGATTTTTATCTGATTGCTCATTTCTCTGATTCTGTTGGGCTGGTGTTCTAGTCCCGACGTCAATACAGCTACTTCGGGGTCGTGATCCGAAAGGGCTTCGAAGGCGAGATCAAAAAGGGTTTCATTTCCGTGTTTGCTGTCAGATTTTTCGCGTAGGACGTAAAGCGAATCCGAATGTCTCGAAACGAAGATATCGTCGAAACAATCCACGACTATGGCTTTCATGCCGAGACTCTTTGCGGACTTTAGGATAGGCCGGGTGTTAACACCGGCTATCAGAATTGAGCTGGGTAGTTCCAGGTCGGAGAACCCTTTTTTTTCACTTACGGGGGACATGGAATCAACAGTTAACTATAACCGATAACGGAATTATAATCATTTTTCTGAAAAACAGTGCGGATAGTTCCTAGTATTTCATCCCTAAAAGTAAAGCTATCATTATCGAAGAAGCTGTGAGATCGGCCGTGGTTCCAGGGTTCAATTTTCCTTCCGATTCCTGAAGATTTCTGTCGAGGATATCAAGCTTTTTCCTCCCTTTTTCCGTTGTTAGCCCCCCTGCCTCAAGTATTCCCTTAGCCTGTGTCGATACTTCTTCTGCCTTTTTCATTCCCAGCTTCACTGCCTCTGAGATTTTGTCCGTCTCTTTGAGACCTACCTTTCTTGCGATGAAAGTGTCGGGGTAATTTGAGAGAATTTCAAGAAAAGTGTGTACCACGGCCACGTTTATATCCCCTTGGGCTTGATACGTTTTCTCTAGCGCCGGATAACCCGTTTCGAAGGATGCTTCCATGCCCGAGGTGAGTTCCCTCGCTATGCCATCCCATGCGGAAGATGACTTCATCCATTCCGACAAGTTAATGTCTCTCTCCACAAGTTTTCGTTCTGCTTGGGGATCAGTCAGGCTGAGTTTACTATCTTCTGTCTTTCCCTCCCAACTCTCCGCCTTTTTCGTGGGTTCGATGTCGTTTGCCAGTTTAATCGCCCTACAAACATCCACGCTATCCTCAGGAGTCGTCGACTTCATTATAGATTCGAGGTTTTTTCTCATGGGTTGGACTTTTGTTTCATCTATCTTCACGAACATCTTGCCGGCGGCCGCGGATAATGGCACGAAAAGTAGAATTGTCCCCAGATGCGTGTTACCTCCTTTGTGGGAGTCCTTTACTCTATTCACGCATTTTTTGATTATATCTCCGATCCTAAGTTCGTGTAATTTCAGTTCTCCCGTTCCCGCCTTCGCTCCTTGTTTTGCTGCTTCGGTGATGGGACCTCTCATTGCGACGCTACCAGCGAGGAAGTGCTCGTATCTTGTATCGGGAAAGTCTCGAGTCCTATGGACATTTCCGGGCTTTGGGTAACCACTAACCTCCAAAAGCGAAGCTAGCTGTGCTGAAGAACCAATTTTTCTTCCTATCTCTTCAATATCCATTCAACTCATCTCGAAACTAAATCGAATATCTGTCTGTCAACCCTTATGAGTTATTGATAAGAAGATCTGTATTCGGAGAAAAATCCGGAAAATTATTTCGATTCTGAGGGCGGAAGTGATTGGCCCTCTTCCCTTCTCTTCTCGATTTCCTCTCTGTTTCCTTCTTTCTTTCTGGAGGACAGTTTTTCCAAAAGACCTAATCCGGGCTTCACATCGTTCAGAGGTTCCGCTTCAAAGGCACCTGTTTCTCTCGCAGTTGCGAATGCTTCGGCCCCGATGTCCGTTCTAGTAAGGACGGCGGAATATCCTCCCGGAGCGCCCACGCTCCCGACCGATATATCGGCGAGTTCTCCCGAATAGTCGTCGCATACGTGACAAGCCTCCGTGGCGTATTTGCCCAGTTCCTTCACGGGTATCGATTCCTCGCTTCCCGTGTTAGAATAGACGGTAAAGTTGCCTTTGGTGATGTCCATCTTCTCCACTTCCTCGATATTCATACCGAGTTCTTCCTCCACGATTTTGATCATGTTGGGATAGGAAAACGCTTCCGTACAGAATAGACCCACTAGGAGCTTAACCTTAGATCTTATTTTTTGGAGGCTCCTTTGTCCTTGCTCCATTCTTCTGAATGCTCTCATCTGGCAGGGCGTACCTACGACGGCTAGCTTTTCCAAGCCGAGTTCTTCGATAGCCTCTTTTACTCCGGTTACTATCGGCCCTCGGCTGTATATGGTTCCTGCTCCTTCCAGTATTTCTTCCTTTGTAGTGGCTATTTTCGGGACGGGTTTCCACGGTTCGTCACCCGAGACGGTAACTATCGCTCCATCTATGTAACCTTCTTCGAGTAGAGCCGCAAGTAGAGCGGTCACGACCCCACCGTCTTGACCCTCTTCCAGAATATCGGATTCGGATGCACGTGCGGAGTAGGCCTCTCTGTATTCTCCTATGCTTTCGGATTTTCTTTCGCCTTCAAACAGGATTTCGCTGACTTCGTTGGTGTTTTTGAATTGAGGGCATTGGTAGTAACACATTCCACAGCTCGTACATTCCCCCGTTAGTTTCGGTTTCCCGTTCTCAAACTCTATGGACCCTAACGGGCAGGCTGCTATACAGGCTCCGCAGGAGAGACAGTATTCAAAGTCTAGTTCGGCCCTAAGGTCCTTGAAGGCTTTTTCTTGAGAATTGTCTTTCGTGTTGTTATTTCCGGCCATTTTAATACCCAAATAACTAAATGAAACCTCAAATAAAAAGGGTGTCCTTGATTGGGTACGTGTATATTTTGCATCCCTTTTAGAGGGGGAAAATTTAATAGCTTAACTTATAATTTTCCATAGAGATGGGAATAAGGGTTATTAAATTGTCGATTATTACTATCGCTGTGAGAATCTGAAAATTCTGGGGATGTGAAAAAATTGAAAGTTAAATTGATAACCGGAAGAACCATGGGACAGGGCGAAGGATTAGAGATAGGTAAAAATTCAGATCAATATCAGGATGAGGTAGCTACTGTTTTTTTGAGTGAGTCCGATATGGAAGAGATGGGTCTGGAAGAAGGGTCTTCGGTCGAAGTCTCTGGTGCGGTGGATTCTTGTGTGGTCAAATGTCAAAAGGCAGATTTGGACGAGGGGCTTGCTTTCATGCCCTTGGGTCCTTGGGCTAGCTTTATCCTGTCAACGGATACCTCCGGCACAGGGATGCCTCAGTCCAAGGGATTGGAAGTTGAAATATCCAAAACGGAGAAAAACGTGAAAAGTTTGGAGAAAATGATGAAATCTTTTGGAGGAAAAAGATGACGGTCAAAGAAGGTGTAGTTTGTCCTTGGTGCGGTTGTTGTTGTGATGATATTGAGGTGGAGGTCCAGGACGGGGAAATAGAGGGTATAAAAAATGGTTGCAGGTTGTCGCGTAGCAAGTTTCTCAATCTCGATGAGGATAGGTTGTCCACTTCCAAGGTAAAGAGGGATGGAGAGCTTGAAGAAGCTTCGATGGAAGAAGCGTTGGATAAAGCGGCCGAAATATTATCAGATTCCGATTTTCCCCTTATATATGGACTCAGCTCTACGGGGGTCGATGCTCAGAGGCTGGCCGTAGAACTGGCCGATGAAATAGGAGCCTCGCTGGATAACACGTCTTCCGTCTGCCACAGTCCGACGATATTTGCCATTCAGGATGTCGGTGCTCAGGAATGCACTCTGGGTGAGGTAAAGAATCGTGCCGATTTGATTTACTTCTGGGGTTGCAATCCGATGGAAGCTCATCCGAGGCACCTAACTCGTTATTCGGCTTTGACCGAAGGTCTGTTTACGGAGGGGGGAAGGAGCGACCGAAAGGTGATTAACGTGGATGTCAGGCAGACGAATACTGCCAATATGGCGGACGAATTTATCAAGATAGAGCCGGGAAAGGACTACGAGTTGCTTTCGGCCCTTAGAGCCCAGTTAAAAGGATATGATCTTGGTGATGTTGCAGGGGTATCCTCCGAAACTATTGAAAGACTCGCCGAGGAGATGAGGGAGGCCGACTTTGGTGTCATCTATTACGGTCTCGGTCTTACGATGTCTTCGGGGAGCCACAACAATATCGTGGCCGCACTCCAGCTCGTGAAGGATTTGAACGAAGAAACCAAATTTTCTATCAATCCAATGAGGGGACATTTCAACGTTACGGGAGCAAACAAGGTCACCACGTGGCAGTCTGGCTATCCTTTGGGCGTAAACTTCTCAAAGGGATATCCTATTTTTGGACCCGGAGAGTTTACTGCAGTCGACGTCCTATCTCGTGAGCAGTGCGATTCTGCGTTGATTTTGGCTTCCGATCCTGCTGCCCACTTTCCAAAAGGTGCCTCTGATCATTTAGCCGATATTCCCACGGTAGTGATCGATCCCAATGTCAGCGCTACTACTTATTTGGCCGATGTTGCGATTCCCTCGGCGGTTACTGGTATAGAGTGTAGCGGAAAGACTTACAGGATGGATGGCGTTCCATTGCCGATGAAGAAGGTAGTTGACTCTGAGTACGTACCCGATAGAGAAATTTTGAAGAATCTGATTGAGAGGGTGAAAGCGTGATAATTGAAAATGGAACTGTATATGATCCTAGGAACGGCATCGAGGGCGAAAAGATGGATATCTCCATTGAGGACGGCAAGATCGTCGAGGAAGCTGGGGGAGAGAGGATAGATGCTTCCGGTCTCGTGGTCATGCCCGGCGGTGTCGATATTCACAGTCACTCTGCCGGAGGAAAGGTCAACACCGGAAGGTCCTTCAGACCGGAGGATCACCGGAAGGATCCCGTTCCCAAGACGGATATCACGAGGAGCGGCGTGGGATATACGGTTCCGAGCACTTTCGTGACGGGTTACAGGTGGGCCAAGCTTGGATACACCACTGTGATGGAGGCCGCGGCTCCTCCTCTGGGAGCCAAGCACACTCACGAAGAATTTATGGATACCCCGATTCTTGATCAGGGTACCTACATCTGCATGGCCAACAATCACTTTGTCATGAAGTACGCCAAGGACGAGCCGGAAAAGCTAAAGAAGTTTGTCGGCTGGCTGTTAGAAGCCACCAAAGGTTACGCCATTAAGGCCGTCAACCCGGGTGGTGGAGAGAACTGGAAGTGGGGTGGAAATGTCGAAAGTCTGGACGATCAGGTCGAGAATTATGGCGTGACTCCGAGGGAGATAATCAATGCACTTGCAAGTGCAAATGAAGAACTGGGTTTGCCGCATCCTCTTCACCTTCACTGTAACAATTTGGGAGTACCCGGAAACAAGGATACCCTTGTAGAGACGACCGATGGCTTTGTGGAACCGGTCGGATCCCCCGGGGACAGCGAGACCACTGTGGACACGGTTAAGGGGGCGAAGAGAAGGTTACATCTTACTCACGTCCAGTTCAATTCCTACGGTGGCGAGAGCTGGGCCGACCTATCCTCCGGCGCGGAGGAGGTAGCGAAGGTCATCAATAAAAATGATAATATTTCTTGCGATTTGGGTCAGGTCATATTCGACGACGCTACGACGATGACTGCGGATGGCCCGTGGCAGAGGCGGCTGTACCAGCTGTCCGGTAATAAGTGGAACAGTCACGATGTGGAAAACGAGGTAGGATCGGGTATAGTCCCGTACCTCTTCAAGAAGAGTAATCCGGGCAATGCGGTGCAGTGGACGATCGGTCTGGAGGTGGCTTTGCTGGTGGACGATCCTTGGAGGGTATTTCCCACCACCGATCATCCGAACGCCGGCGCCTTTTACCCGGACTCTTATACACATCTACGAGCCCACGAGACCGAGGCTGAGCTCGTATGCCGTCTTCTGCTTGAAAAAAAAA
>CAZEBR010000046.1:0-827 GCA_964510375.1 Hadarchaeota archaeon (SeqCode)
CCTTACCGGGAAAAACCAGACCCGATAAAAGGCGAGAGGAATGGGATAAAGGCCAGATATTTTTCTCGACACCTCAAACCGTCGAAAGAGACATGATTTCCGGTAAGTTTTCGCCGGAAGATTTCACTTTAATGGTTTTCGATGAAGCCCACAGAGCGGTGGGGGATTACCCTTACGGATTCATCGCTGAAAGATATGAAGAATCGAAAGAAGATTCACTCATCCTAGCCCTTACAGCTTCACCGGGTAGCTCCACCGAGAAAATCCAGAAGGTCAAACGGAACCTTCGCATCCAACAGGTCGAGGCCCGTACCGAGGACCATCCGAACGTGGAAAAGTATGTTCAGACCACGGACGTCGAAAGACGGATGCTAGAACTTCCGGAACCGATGGCTAAGATGAAGAAATTTTTGGAAAATCAATTGAAACAACACTTGAAAAACCTCAAAGACATGGGATTCTTGGAGTCCATACAGAACGTAGGGAAAAAGGAACTCCTCGACGTTCAGAAAAAGATAAAGAAAGGGCAGAAGGAAATGGGTCCCAACCCTCCGAGAAAATTTTTCAAGGGGATGATGGAGCAGGCAGCGGCCTTCCGACTTTCCCACTGCTTGGAACTTCTAGAAAGCCAAGGATTGGAATCCTTGAAGGATTATCTGGACCGAATGGCCAAAAAGTCCGAAAAATCTGGTGCTCCCAAGTCTTTGAAACAACTCTTGAACGATTCCAGAATGGAAAAAGTCATCAGACTCGTCAGAAATTCGGCTGGACGAGTGGAAAATCCGAAGCTGAACAGGGCAAAGGAGATAGTCAAGAAACAACTCGAA
>CAZEBR010000046.1:837-9978 GCA_964510375.1 Hadarchaeota archaeon (SeqCode)
CAGAGAATCCGGATTCTAGAATAATTCTGTTCGCCCATTATAGAGATTCTGTGGATAGACTTCTGAGCGAATTCGAGAATGTGGATGAAGCCACCCCGGAGAAATTCATAGGGCAGGCTGATAGGGGGGATGAGGATGGAATGAGTCAGAAAGAGCAGTCCGAAATACTGGAAAGATTCAGGGACGGAAACGTGAACCTCCTTATCTCTACCTCCGTCGGAGAGGAAGGTCTTGATATCCCCGGCGTCGATTTGGCAATTTTTTATGAGCCCGTGCCCAGCGAAATCAGAAGCATTCAACGTAGAGGTCGTACCGGACGGGAGAGACCGGGTAGAGTAGTCGTCCTATTGATGAAAAACACCAGAGACGAAGCCTTCTACTGGTCCGCAGTGCACAAGGAGAAGAAAATGCGTGAGACTTTAAAGGACATGAACGGAGAGGCTAACGAAGATGACGATAGCCAGAAGGCTATAGATGATTTTGGAGGAAACTGACGATGAAAGTAATCGTGGACCATCGGGAAGCCCCATCCGGAATTGTAAGGGAAATTCATCGGCTGGAACTAGATGTAGAAATGCAACAGCTCGAAGTTGGGGATTTCATCCTGAGCGAGAGAGTCGGCGTAGAACGGAAGACTGTACAGGACTTCCTGAGTTCCCTCGTTGATGGACGGTTACTGGAGCAGTCAAAAAACCTTGCGGAAACCTTCGAACGACCGCTTTTCATACTTGAGGGTGAAGGCCTCTACACCGAGAGAGCGATTCACCCAAACTCCATAAGGGGAGCCTTGGCCTCAATAACGGTAGATTACGAGACGCCCATCCTGTTTACGGAGAACGAAAAGGAATCGGCCAAAATCATCAAAACGATCGTCGAAAGGGAACAGAAAGAAGGAAAAAGCGAAATACCGATTCGGAGCGGAAAAAAGGCTCTCAAGCTTTCGGAACAGCAACAGTTCATCGTGGAGGGGTTGCCCGGAGTCTCGGCGGTCTTGGCTAGGAGGCTTTTGAATAAGTTGGGGTCAGTGGAGAATATAATGAGCGCCTCAAAAAAAGAATTAATGGACGTACACGGGATAGGAAACGAAAAAGCGGAAGAAATAAGACGAATATTGGAATCGGATTATACCCCCAACGATGAGTCACCCGAATAGTCAATCCTTCTGACCGTATTTTTCTTCGTAGTCATCTCTCAACTTCTTAACTTCCGCCGAACTGAAGGTTTTTGGTTCGCCAAATATTTTTGCCAAAAGGTATATCTCGGCGCTCTTTTCGACAATATTCGCTACCTTCAACGCTTCTTTCAGAGATTCGCCGACAGCAACAACCCCATGATTGGCCAAGAGGGCGGCGTTCTTGCCCCCCAATGCTTCTACCGCCGCTTCAGCCAGTGCATCTGTTCCAGGCATTTCGTGCCTAGCGGTCTCGACGCTTCCGCCGACAATCTGTACCATGTCCTCAATAATCGGAGGAATGCTCTGGCCCGTACAAGAAATGGCGCTGCCGTAGACGCTGTGGGTATGAACTATGGCATTAACACCCTCTCTCAACTCGTAAATGAGCCCGTGAAGTGGGGCCTCGGTCGACGGTTTTCTTTCCCCCTCCACTCTTTCCCCTCTCAAATTCAGAACAGGGATATCCTCGGGTTCTATCTCCCTATAATCCATCCCCGACGGCGTTATTGCAAATTTTTCAGGGTCGTCCTCCAGTCGTCTGCTTATATTGCCCCAGGTTCCAGCAACTAACCCGGATTTATAAACCTCTAATCCGGTCTTTGCGATCTTTTCTTTCTCCGATGACATCAAATCCACGTTTTTAATTACTACTACAGGGATGTAAGGCTTTCTTCTAGCCTAGCCAGAGCCTCTTCAAGCCTTTCTACCGAAACCGCATAACTCAACCTTATGTGTCCTTTACCGGCAGGGCCAAAAGCTGTTCCGGGCGTCGCGGCTATCCCGGAATCCTCGAGCAGGTACTCACAAAACTCCATCGAATCCATATCGTATTTCTCTATGTTCGGAAACACGTAGAAGGCGCCTTCTGGCTCGAAACATTCTATTCCAGAAATCGAATTTAATCCGTCAACGATAACGTCTCTCCTCTCCTCGTAGCTCGAGGCCATCTCTTCGACGCATTCCTGAGATCCTCTCAAGGCAGTAACTCCCGCTGACTGGACGAAGGAAGTAGCGCATGTGGTGGAGTTCTGCTGTATTTTGATCATTTCGGATATAACGTCTTCATTCGCCGCAGTATAGCCTAGTCTCCAGCCCGTCATGGAGTAGGTTTTGGAAAAACTGTTCACATATATGACCCTATCCTCGTATTCGGGAAGAGAGGCAAGACTCGGCGGGTTATCTCGATAGGTGAGCCTATCGTAAACTTCGTCCGCCAGAATCCAGAAATCGTGATCCAGCGCAAGTTCGCCCAGCGTCCTCAACGTTTCTTCCTCTAACACGGCACCGGTAGGATTATTCGGGGTATTCAAAAGAAGCATCTGAGTATCGGGATTGATATTTTCCTTTACCTGCTCCGAATTCAGCTGGAAGCCTTCCTTTTCGGAGGTTTCCACGAATACCGGCTCGGCATTGATTATTCGAACCATCCCTTCGTAAGTCCAACAAGGCGATGGAATGATAATCTCGTCGCCAGGGTCCAAAGTAACTGTCATCGCAGTAAAGATCGAATGTTTTGCGCCGGGAGTCACAATAATTTCTTCCGTGTCCCTCTCAATTCCCTTACCCTCCAAGCTTTCGGAGATGGCCTCCTTAATTTCCGGTTTGCCCGAACTCGATGTATAACCAGTTTCACCCCTATCGAGGGCCGCCACAGCAGATTTTTTGATATGTTCTGGCGTATCAAAGTCGGGTTGGCCGACTTCTAGATGGATAATGTCCTCGCCCTCTTCCTCTAACCTGTTAGCCATCGAGAGAATTTTTAGGGTACCAGAGCCTGGTACGTTATCCATACGATTAGCCAGTCTCATTCTTTCCCCGCTAAAGTTTTACGAAGCGCTGTATAAGTTTTCCCGGTTGTATGCACTGGATAGATCAAGTCGCTGAAAAACTTTCAGAAGAGTCAAGGAAACAGGTCATGGCCAGCGGTATTTCCATATCCGGCCATATCCATATCGGTCACTCAAACGACGTGTTCATAGCGGATGCCGTCCGTCGTGCGCTGGAGGAAAGGGGGAAACCAGCAAAAACGATCTGGTACGCCGACGACATCGATCCGCTCAGAAGAGTCCCCTGGCCGCTGTCTGAGGAAGAATACGAGGAGTACTTGGGATACCCATACTCGGATATTCCCTCTCCAGATTCGGAACACGACAGCTTTGTGGACTTCTTTAAAGAACCCTTTCTGGACTCCCTTGAAGAATTTGGCGTTGAACCAGAAGTGGTCTCATCCGCCGAGGTATACAGTAACGGTAAACTTAACGACGAAATCCGCACTTCGTTAGAGAAATCGGGCAAAATAAGGGAAATTTTGGATGAATATCGCTCTACTCCTCTCCCAGAAGACTGGCTACCTTACGATCCTATCTGTCAAAAATGCGGGAGAATAGCGACGACCCGCGCCTACGACTGGGAAGGAGATTTTGTCTACTACAAATGCGAGGGGACCGATTACGTCGAGGGTTGCGGTCACGAGGGAAAGGTCGACTACACTCGAGGAGGGGGCAAGCTCACTTGGCGGGTCGAGTGGCCTGCTCGATGGAAGATGCTAGGCGTCACCTGCGAACCATTCGGCAAGGATCATGCGGCAGCAGGCGGAAGCTATGACACCGGAGAAATAATCGCAGACAAAATATTTGATTACGAACCTCCCGAGCCCATTCCTTACGAGTGGATTAGTCTAAAGGGAGAATCGATGTCCTCCTCAAAGGGCAGAGTATTCACTTTGAAACAGTGGCTGGACGTTGCGATGCCCGAACTTTTGAGGTACTTTATCTTCCGCAGCAAGGCCCTAAAGGCCAAAAACTTCGATCCCGGTTTCCCCCTGGTGGAGTTATACCAAGAATACCAACAGCTCGAGGACGTCTACTACGGAAAGGAAGATGCCAAGGAAAGCAGAAAGGGTCAGCTCGAAAGGATATATGAGTTTTCTCAGACGGACGAGGTACTACCCGAGTATCCACAAAGGGTCCCATTCAAGCTGGCCACGGTTTTGGTCCAAGTTACCAGGGACTTCGAACACGCCATGGGTATTTTAACCAAAAAGGGAGTTTTGAAAGATCCGAAAGAAAGAGAAATAGAACTCGCAAGAGAGAGACTGGAAAGGGCCGAGAACTGGATTGAGAAGCACGCACCGGAAAACGCCAAAATAAAAATACTGGATCAATTGCCCGATGAAGAAAAAGAAAAACTATCTCCGAAGCAGAAGGAATGCCTGCTCTCTCTGTCGGAAGATTTATCCAAGAAAGATTTCGAGCCGGTTGAGATACATAACCATGTTTACGAAACCGCTCGTGACAACGACCTCAAGCCCGTGAAAATGTTTCAAGCCATTTACAGGGTCTTGTTGGGACAAAAGCACGGGCCCAGAGCCGGAAATTTCCTTACGGCACTCGACGACGAATTCGTGATTGAACGTTTTAGGGAAGCGGCGAGATAGCCATCGGCTTCAGATGCAGAGCAAACAAAATTAATAAGAAAAAGTGTTTATTCTTCCTCTTCTTCTTTTTCGTTAACTTCGATTAGTTTATCGAGAGCGTCTCGTAATTTCTTCACAGCTTCAATATTATCCGTGCCGATTGTAATGCCTTTTTTCGTCGGCCCGGTATACTTATTCGGATCGTCAGAATGAACGAACTCCCTGATGTCGAAGTATTTATAAGTATCCGCCCTAGTCTTCTTGACCACGATCATTTTTTCGTCCGTCAGACCTACCCTTCCATAAACCTGGAGATCTTCATATTCCGTCATTATTTCTCACCTCGTCTACTTCAAAATATTTCTAGCCTAGGTAGAGTAATAAATGCGTGATAGGAATTTAATTCTTTTTGAATAATATCGTTCCTGCTCTAAGAAGAGCGCTTTGAAATTTCATCGATCAGGGCAAGAATCGGCCCATAGAATATCGAAACAAGTACTATAAGAATCCTGACTGGCTTGGGAACATGGCCTTCATTTACCATTTCGTAAAGCCGATCAAGATTGTCCTCTTTCTCGACCATCAATGTTACTTATTGCACCCCAATAAATAAATAATATTTTAATCCAACGGCGATTTTTATTTTCTCAGGGTACTTTTCACTCAATCCAAACGTCTAATGATTCTTATTGACGTTACTCGAGCTCTATTAACTATCATGGATTTATTAACGAATCTTAAACATTCCAAAGCCTTAGATCAACCGGTGATTCCACTACAGTTCGTACCAAGTATTGCTCTGTGTGGTAGGGGGTACCGTTATCCCATAGGAGGTCTTGAATCCGGAGTTAGGGTAGAACGTTACCGATGCAGTATCTGAAGGTCCCAGGTTAGTTCCGGGTTGAATACTAATTTTGGCTATGTCACCCATAGTCTCGAGCATCGATTTTCCAGTATCACTTACATCTTGAAGCTTCGTAATGATGAAATTATTTGCTGCGCTAGCAGCGGAAAAGTTATCCTCCGAGGAATAGCTGAGATGTTTGACCTCATTCTGTGACTCGTACTGAATTATTGTATTTTCCAGATTGATCCCTTTGGAACCGGCATAGCACCTTACAATTATATCCACATTCTCCACTTTCCCCTCTGATGCTGTCTTTCCCTTGGCCGCCAATACCTTGACTCCTGACGAGACTTCGGAAATGGTTTCCTGTCCGGTGGCTCTGGCCTGTTGTTGCAGCGAACCGGCCGTGTTGATTAGAACGCCCGCGGCTACGGAAGCCACGATAATCATTGCAATAAACACAATCATCGTTCCGATACCCACAATACCGCGCCTGTCCTTGTCGATATTATACTCCAGTAAATCTTCCATCTTATTTTTCACCCTTATCTAGGTTATCGATTTAGAATATATCAGAGCTTATTAAATAGCCCTTTTATCCAATTATCGTATTTCGATTATTAATTTTTAAAATAAGAGAATATCAAATCTTTAATTCAAAATTAATAATACATAATTGAAAAAAGATATTCTTTGAAGGGTTAATCCAAGAAGTCCGGTCTGCACTGAAAAGAGAAATATTTGTTTTCTAAAATTTTGACGAAGTAATTGATAGGCTTTAAGTCATATCGTATTTTAAGAAACGACAGACGATAGGTGAAATCAAGATGAATACACTGATCCTGGTAGGCATATCAGTCTTGGCGTTCTGGATTCTGATATATATACTCAGCCGTATCTACGATTTCGAATCCATAAATTTAGAGTTTAATCCGGGGGTACTCATGTGGCGGACTGAAAGGGGGATAGGACTACTGGACAGGATCGCCGAGGCGAAAGAGCGTTTCTGGAAAACGATGGGAAACATATCGGCACTCTTGGGAAGCGGCCTGATGTTTGCGGTTTTTGGCTTTCTTCTCTACCTCGTAATAATTTACGTGATTCAGGCTATGAGCCCCTCCGGACCGCCATCCGTACCTTCAGAAGTGGGAACAAAGATCGTCCCGATACCCGGACTGAACATACCATTCCTGAAGGGGGCAATAGCTTTAATCACCGTACTGTTCATTCACGAGGGCGCACACGGAATAATTCTCAGGAACTTAAAAATCAAGGTTAAGTCGGTCGGTTTAGCGCTTTTCGTACTCATTCCAGGAGCCTTCGTAGAACAGGACGAAGAAGATTTCAAAGAGGCGGACCCTCTAAGCCGGGTGAAAGTTGCTTCCGCCGGACCGGTGGCCAACGTTATCTTGGCCTTCGTCTGTTTGGGCGTAATTTTCGCTCTCATCAGTCCAAATCCGGGCGTTCCAATCGAAAATGTTTACAAAAATACTCCAGCGAAGCGAGCCGGCCTACAACCCGGAACCCACATCATTGAGATAAATGATGAAACCTGTTTCAACTACGCCGATTTCAATAGTGTTATGCAGAATACCCGCCCCGGACAGACTATAACATTGAAGACAGACAAAAATCAGTATCAAATTACTCTCGGGGAACATCCAACCGATAACGAGATAGGATATATCGGAATCGCAGCCACTTACGGACCATTAAAATCCTCAACTTTGCTCGGACCTCAATTTCTATTCTTTACAATTCCAACATATACAATTCTAGGGTCCTCTCTCATAGCTCAAAATGCGTATACCTCAGTCGCCCCTTGGTTTTTCGTGGACCTGTTGATCTGGATTTTTAGCCTGAACATCCTCGTAGCCATCTTCAACCTACTCCCGATGAGACCTCTGGACGGAGGGCATCTATTCGAAGGACTGGCCGAAAAAGTCACAACCGGGAGAAAGAAGGTAACCATAGTCAATGCCATGAGATCCTTGGTTATTATGATACTAGTTGTGAACATAATGGCCATCTTTATCGGGTGAAAAAATGATCGAAGTTAAAACCAATCTTGTCGGAGAGGGCAGCGTGGAGAATCACGCCTTCAATGAAGGAGAGCGCGTTGACGACCTGCTGGAAAAACTGGAGAAAAACCCGGAAGCCGTGGTTGTGAAAAGGAACGGAAAAATCGTGTCCGAAGCAGAAAAACTGTCCGAAGGCGACGAAATAGAAATTATTCCAGTCGTTTCCGGTGGTTGAGCAGGCAATTTTGCTTTTCAAAGGATTGATGAAGTTTAACCGTTAGAGGACATAAAAGCGATGGTAATAAAGAACAAGGAGGCAAACACTTAGTGACCGAATGCACCTTTTGCGGTAGAACTGCAGTTTATCATGACAAAACAGCCGGCGTTTATCGATGCGATCGTTGTTTTATCGAGTACATAGATAAGAACTTCAGAAGGAACGTTACCAAACACGAACTCGTGGAACCTGGAGACAGGATAATAGCTGCCGTCTCTGGGGGGACCGACAGCGTCACCAACCTGCATCTTCTGGCAGAATACACGGAACACAGAAGAAACGAACTGATCTCCCTGACCATAGATGAAGGGATACAGGGATACCGAGACGAGAGCTTACCCGTCGCAAGGAAAAATTCCGAAAAACTCGATGTCGAACACGTAGTTGTTAGCGTCGAAGAAATGTTCGGGAAGCCGCTGGACGAAATCGCTGAAATCTCTCAAGAAAAGAACGGGCCCGATCCCTGCACCATATGCGGTATTCTGAGAAGGTCACTGCTGAACCAAGCCTCTCGTGAGCTGGATGCCGACAAGCTTGCCATCGCTCACAACCTTGACGACGAGGTCCAGACCATCATGTTGAACTATTTGAGGGGGGACATTTCGAGGCTCTACAGGCTCAGGCCGAAAACCAGTGGGAAGGAAGGTTTCGTTCCAAGGATTAAGCCGATTAGGGAGATCACGGAAAAGGAAGCCGCCATCTATTCGATGGTTCAGGATTTTGAAGTTCATTCGGAGAACTGTCCCTACGTGGGGGGGATGAGAAGCGAAGTGAGGGACTTCATGAACGAAATGGAAAACAATCACCCCACCACCAAGTTCAAGGTACTTCGGATGTTCGACAAGATAAGGCCCAACTTGCCAGCGGATTTGGGAGATGTCGATCTGGGAACCTGTGAGGTTTGCGGGGAACCCTGCACGGGGAGCCTATGCAGGACGTGCGAACTTCTGAAAAAGATTGGTCTTAAACGGGAGAAAAGTCTTATTTTCGAGTAAACTCAGATAATACTGATTGGCGAGTTAGGCCGGGGAGTTAGCGGTCCCCTGTTCGGAAAGCCGCTATATGCCGGGCCAAAGCTCCCGGAGCGGCGTTCGGAACCGGACGTCGGCTCGGTTCGCAGTGTTGACGCTCCGTCCTGCAGGGTCGCTGGTGGCGGAGTCCCGGCCGGAGGGTCGGGGTAAACCGCCTTAGCCTGCTGAACCCGGTCAGGGGCGGAAGCCCGCAGCCGTAGGCAGGACGGTTGGCGCTTGTGGGGTCGCGGGGCCGAGCTCGCGGCCGGGTGTCTGGCGTTCGGGAAAGGCGTCCACCCGGGGGCGCGCTCGCCAATTCACTAGTGCCGGGGTGGCCGAGTCTGGTCAAGGCGCTAGCTTGCTAAGCTAGTTGCGCGAACGCGCTGCTCGGGTTCGA
>CAZEBR010000047.1:0-9965 GCA_964510375.1 Hadarchaeota archaeon (SeqCode)
GGTCGTAAGCGTCGGTGACGATCGCAAAACCTATTGCGTTTAACCTTCCGAGCTCTTCTGACAGCTTCCCTGCCAGGTTATCACCTTCCTTTACTGCATCGTAGAAGGTCTCGGGATCCAAATTTGAGAGATCTCCGTCCGTTTTCTCATAAAGAATGCTGTTCTCAGTCTCGTCCTCTCCCTCAAGTTTCATCCTTACGAAATGGGGTATGTTTTTCCCGGAACAGTAAGCTTCCCAATGTCCCCTCTTCCCACAGCCGCATTTTAGTTTGCCTTCAAGATCTATCGTGAAGTGTCCGACTTCTGCGGCGTTTCCGTCCTTTCCTATCAGCAGGTTTCCGTCGACTATCGCTCCCCCGCCGATTCCCGTTCCCAAATTGACATAAGCCAGATTGTCGAGTCCCCTTCCACGCCCAGCCCCGAATCTATTTTCTCCGAGTGCTCCTGCCGAACAGTCGTTCAGTAGATAGGTTGATGCACCGACGCTTTCCTTTATTGGTTGAACCAATGGTATTTTATCGTGAGGAAGGTTGGTTGGGTTTGTGAGAATTCCATTTTCGATGTCCATCGGACCGGTCGAAGCTATACCCACGCCCGCGAGCTCCCCCATTTCGAGGTTTATTTCATCACTAAGTTCTTCGATGATGTCGATTATCTGATTGCTGAGGGACATTTCATTTTCCTTTCGGACTTTTTCCTTTCTTCGAGACAGAAATTTTCCGTTTTCTTTCGATAAAACGACCCTAACGTTGGTGGCGCCTATGTCCACCCCCGCTGCAATGTTTCTAGCCATAATAATCGACTATTTTATATTAATTATCAATCGGCTTTCAGGTTTTTGGGTCAATAGAAGATCCAGGTGGGCCTTTCAGCCCGGATGGTCCTTCCCGTTTATCCGACGTAGTTTAATCCTTCGGAGTCTCCGGATTCGTCCTGGGGATTCGTATTCGGGAACGGGATTGGAGGAGGTATCTGTAGAGATCTCGAGATAATAGTGGCTTCCATTATAGAATGGTTCACTATAGTTTGAACTAGGAACTGTGGTGGCTGTTCGTTTTCTTCGTATTTGTTTTCTATATCTTCGAGTTCCGTATTTTTTCCACTCACTCTCGCCTCCCCTTTCAGATTGATTTGGGCCACCGAAGGGTTGTATCCGATCGTTACGACAAACGGAACCTTCAGAGTTTCTCCCTCCCGTTTCAAATCACGGATATTAACATTGGTGTTGATTTGAATCTGGTTCTGGGACGTCTCGCCGGATTCCAAGAGCTTTTCCCCTGAAATGGATCTAACTTGCACGTTGACTTCTGGCATATATACCATCCTTGAATCACGATTTCCAGTTAAATTTCTTGCCATTTTCCTTCCGCGAGGATGCGTTGGAACATTACGACAAATTTTTATTGCTACGTATCGAGAATTTTGGGATAAGGCGGGGCCGTGGTGTAGTCAGGCCTAGCATGGCAGGCTCCAGCGGAGTATAACTGCAGGTCTGCTGATGGTCAAGATGATGACCTGCTGGAGCGTCGCTCTGAAGAGACCTGCAGCCCCCGGTTCAAATCCGGGCGGCCCCATTTTTTTACGCTAGCTAATGGAACCCATTCGTTTTTGAAAGTGTTTGAATAGAAGTTGCGAAAATGGAAGGTAAGGTTGGGGGGCGGCGGGCTGACTTGGCTGGAGGTGAGACATCACAGAAAAAGAGCTCTCAGCTCGTTTTTTCGGCATCGTCTCAGCCGCCCCCCACCTTAGCGTGATGATTGTCGATATGATTTTCGACATTTATCTATGTATAAAGGGGTTATAAAAACTTTCGTTTCATTCTTGATAACTTGATTCTTTTGAGACTATTTCCCCAAGATTATTCAATGAACGTATAAATTTCGAAAAAACCTGATATTCAGCACTTTATTTTCGTTTCAGATAGTATAATTTGTGAATTTGGCTTTCTAGATTTTGGCGATGGTAACAAATATTTAACCTTTTAAGTTATTTATCGAAGAATGTGTCGCTATGTCGGAAGAGGTTCCCGAAGCCAGACGGTATGAAGGTAGGATAATTGTATCCGATGAGTCTCAGGCCAACAAAATTCACGATAGGGGCTGCGTCGGCAAGCCACTCGCCGGCGGACGCCTGCAATTGGCTCCAGTGGAGGCGCTCTACCTTTTGGACGGCGGTGATCTGCGCGTTTTCGATGAGGAGGAGAAAAAGGAGCTCGACTTTGACGAGCTCTCGTCCGTACTGGCCGAAGAGGACCCTCAACTTCTTCTCAAGTACAGGGTTTACAGGGACCTTAAGTCGAGGGGTTTGGTCGTAAAGACCGGTCTCAAGTACGGATCTCACTACAGGGTTTACGAGAGGGGTGAATCTCCCGGTTCTTCCCATTCGCCGTACCTAGTCCATGCCATATCCGAGAACACCGAATTTTCCCCTCCCGATATCGCGCGGGCAGTTCGCCTGGCTCAGGGGGTTCGGAAGAAGATGATATTTGGAGTTGTGGATAACGAGGGGGATGTCACTTATTATTCATTAGAACGGGAGAAATTATAGCATGACTGAAGATACCGATCCGTGGAGCGAGGCCATTCCCGAGGATTACGCCCGGCTGATGGACAAATTCGGGATAGAGCCTTTTGAGGAACTTTTGGATGAGGTTCCCGATCCAAATCACCTCATGAGGAGAAACATAATTTTTGGACACAGGGATTTCGACAAAGTCTTGGAAGCCATAAATGAGGACGAGGATTACGTAGTCATGACCGGTTTGATGCCAAGCGGGAAGATGCATTTCGGACATAAGATGGTCGTCGATCAGCTTATCTGGTATCTGGATCACGGCGCGGAAATATATCTCTGCGTCGCCGATTTGGAATCTCACATAACTCGGGACAGGACTCTGGAGGAATCGAGGGAGCTGGCGATCGAGGAGTACCTAACCAACTACCAGGCCCTCGGCTTGGACCTTCGTGAATGTAACGTCTATTTTCAGTCTCAGAGCGATGCGGTTCAGAAGCTGGCCTACGAGCTGGGCACCAAAGTTAACTTCAGCGAGTTGAGGGCGATTTATGGTTTCGCCGGGGACACCAGTTCCTCTCAGATATTTTACCCCATGATAGACGCTGCCGACATACTCAGGCCTCAGCTTGAGGATTTTGAAGGCCCCGTTCCGTCCGTAGTACCTGTCGGGATAGATCAGGACCCCCACCTGAGACTGTCTAGGGACATCGCGGATAGATTCGAGAGCGAATACGGATTTATTTCACCGTCGTCGACGTACAATCGTTTGATTCCGGGGCTCACCGGGGACAAGATGTCGAGTAGCGATCCGGAGAGCGCAATATTCCTGACCGACACGCCCGAGGAGGCCGAGGAAAAGATCAGCGATGCGGTCACCGGCGGCAGGCACACGGTGGAGGAGCAGAGGGAGAAGGGGGGGAGGCCGGACGAGTGCATGATTTACACGCTCTACGCCTATCATCTGATGCCCGATGAGGAGGACTTGCTGGAACGCCGGAAGGAGTGCGAGTCCGGTGAAATTCTCTGTGGCGAATGCAAACAGAAGGCGCTCAAGCTGCTTTCTGAGTTCTTGAAAAAGCACGGGAAAAAGCGAGAAAAAGTCGCTGACATCGTCCGCGAAACACTGGAAAGAAAGCTGGAATGAGTTCGGGGTTAAGGAAAGGACTTGGGTTTCTAGGAGATCATCTTCTCTTCGTATTCGTTTAATAACTCTACCGAGTCTTCGACGCTTATGAAGAGTCTCCTCGCTTCTTCGGCATCCTCTTTCGCGACCTTGTTCCGCCCGTTTACCTCGGCGAGCTCGTTCGCCGGGGCTATCAGTTGGACGGCGTATCTCATCGATGTATTCGAGCCGATTTCGGCGAGATAATCCAGCGATTCCTCGTCCAGCTCCACGTCCTCTTCATCCGCCCTTATCTCGAGTATGGACTTGATTTCGTCCTTTTCGTACGGGTGGGTGTCTATCACGAGCAACCTGTCAAGGAAGTCCAGGGGCATTCCGTGGGGAGCCTCGTAGTCGGTTCCCCTGATTTTGGACACTCCCCTATTGCTCGCCAGGATGACGATCGGGGAAAATTCCTCTTCCACCGCCCGGTTGAGGAACGAGAAGGCCTCTATATCGAGCATGTGGACCTCGTCCAGGAAGAGTACTCCAGGGAGGAGTTCTCCCTTCCCGTCCTCTATCCACTGCCTTACCTGATCGTTCGTGGCGTTCCTAATCTTGTCCGTGATTTCCATTCCCCCTCCGCCGAAAAACATGCTCAGTCCTCCCCTCGCCCTCTGTCGGGCGTGGAGCATGTCGAGCTGATGGATGTTCAGCGTCTGAGTGAACTCCCTCTCCTTTTGAATGCTGCCCGTAGGGATGTCGACCAGGTCGGGGCTGACGCTTATGTCGGTCTCGTTCTCGTCCCAGGCCGCTCTGCTCTGACCCAGCCTGATTATCTGCCCCGACTCGGCGTCTATCTGGATCACGTCCCCCTCGGAGACCTGCTTGTTCTGCAGGGAAGAGGCGACGCTCTTTCCAAGCCTCAGGGTCTTTTCCTCGTCCTTCGTGGCTAGGGTTATCCTGGCCTCGCTCGCCGACTGCTGGTACGGGTTGTAGGAGGATTGACCGCTCTCGATGTTCAGCGATCTGACCTCTCCCTCGTAAACGTCCCTCATTTCGCTGACCCTGACTCCGAGGGCCTTTCGGAGGGACTCCATGAGGATGTCGGTCTTGTCCTTCTCGGCGGAGAAAATCTGTGAGCCTGATAATTCGATGAACGGAACGTCCTCTCCCAGTTCCCGGGCCATTCCCACGGCCACGGCGGTCTTTCCGGTTCCGGGGGGTCCGGCGAGCAGGACGGATCTACCGCCCAGTTTTCCCTTTTTGACGAGGCTGACCACGCGGCCGGCGGCCTCCCTGGCCTTTTTCTGACCGACCATCCCCTCGCTGACGTCCAGGGCCTCCCCCTCGTCGCCGAGACCCAGTCCCTGAATGTGGGTGTGGGCGCTTATCCTCTTGAGTTTTTCTTCGCCTTCCTCGGGAACTTCGCTTATTTCGGGCATATTGGACATCTCATTTCCGAATATACTTTAGAAATTATTTTTAGAGTTTTCGGTTCCGTGGATTCCTTTTTAAATCTGGAAGAATTTTGTTTACATTCATCGCGGTCTCTTTCGACAAACTATTTTTAAAGTAATTTCTATGCTCCTTTGGGAAACTTGAATAAAAACAAATCGGAATTTGTAGGAGCTATAATTGGAGACGGAAATCTCTGGACCGATAATAGACATTATAGGGTGGAGATGACGGGGGATCCTACACTCGACAGAGAGTATTACGATTATCTAAATGGGATAATACAGCGGGAGTTCAATAAAAGTCCGTCCCGTCGAATCCGTCAAAGGGGATTGAGGTTAAGGATTTGTTCTAAGAGATTATTTACTTACCTGACGGAAGAATTGGATTTACCATACGGTTCGAAGAAGGGAAGAAAAGTCAAGATTCCGGAAAAGATAGCTACCTCCGATTGGTCGATAAAGAGCCGATGCATAAGAGGTATAGCTGACACCGATGGGTCTTTCTTTTTTTCTGAAAAGGGTAACTGTCGGAATTATCCCACTATAGAGATAACCACTACGAGCGTTTATCTCTCTGAGCAGTTGAAGGATATACTGGAAAAACAAGGCTTCCGGGTCGGTTTGAGATCTTGGAAACATGAGAAAGACTGGAGTACTCGCTACATAATTTCAATAAATGGAAACGAGATGGTTGAAAAATGGATGGAAAAGATAGGGTTCTCAAACCCGAGACATTACAAAAAACTAAATAGCATCCAGTGATAGAACAATAGCGAGTGCGGGGATAGCTCAACCTGGGAGACTAGGTTCAAACCTAGCCCAAAAGCGCCGCACTGAAGATGCGGTTGTCGTGGGTTCAAATCCCACTCCCCGCACCATTTTACTACCAAATCCGAGCCGTAATCCTACACGGTTTAACCTTATTTAAGCAAAATGGTTTTCTTATCAGGTCGTATCGTTTTGTAGGTGACTACGGAAGAAGGCTTATAGTCTCACTTCTTTAGCTACGGTCTAGAATTCTTCGAGTATATTTATTTTCTTTTTTGCTGTTTTAGTGGGTCTAGAGCAGCTTCTCTATACCGACGCTTACGGCTCCTCCGGCTATAGGTGGTCTAAACAGTAACCAATACCTTAATATACCTTGACAAAGAGTAGTATACTTGATGCCGTTAATGAGGGTTAAAGAAGCGAGCGAGTACACGGGATTACACCCTAACACAATTAGGAAGTACGTGGATGAGGGTAGAATCAAAGGGGATAGAATGGGTTCTCAGAGACAGAGAGTCGTAGAAAAAGCTGAGCTTGATAGGTTCTTGGGCAAGTTGGAAGAAGAGCCTAAAGGAGTTGCGATCTACGCGAGAGTATCGACCAGGAAACAGAAGGACTCTGGGAATTTGGATAGGCAAAAATCCCGCCTTTTGGATTACTGTGAATCAGAAGGATTGGAAGTGGCGCATACCGTGACAGACGTTGCCTCTGGGATTAACGAAGACCGGAACGGGCTCTCCAAACTCGTCAATTTTTCGGAGAAAGGGGAAATAAATCGAATCGTTATAGAGTGCAAGGACAGGCTCGCTCGGTTTGGTTACGACTATCTTCAAAGGCTGTTCTCGGCATACGGGGTTGATGTTGAGTGCGTGGACGAAAACGGCGAGAAGTCTTATGAGGAAGAACTCGTCGAGGATATGTTGGCGATAGTTTCAAGCCTCTCCGCCCGCCTTTACGGCAGGCGTGGAGGTAAAAAAGTTAAGAAAAAAACGGAGGAGGCGATTGAAGAATGCAAGTGACAATTCAGGGGAAACTTTTCCCCTCAGATTCGGAAGCCGAACAGCTCGACGAGCTGATGCGTATACAGTCCTCGTGCATGAGGTATGCGTACAACCGCCTTTGTGAGGGAGGGACAAAATCAGAGATAGAATCCGATTTAGGAAAGAAATTCCCCGAAGTTAATTCCCGGTATCGCCGTGACGGTTACTTCAGAGCAAAATTCAACCACGACTCCGCCCTAGAACTCGTCAAATCCGGGGATCTAGAATCCCCCGAGAAGGTCGTGTTTGGCGGTCGGAAGAACCTCAAGAAAAGGGAGCGCAGCGAGATCTCGAACGAGGAGTGGAAGCGATTGAGGAATAACCAGCTCTATTCGCGTGGCGAAAAGCTCAAGAACGGAAACCTGAATTTGAGATTCTTTGAAGAAGGCGGAGAACTCTATCTCAGAATAAACGTTGGAGACCAAGAGTGGATTCACGTTTCAGCATATCTACCAAATCACGCGGACAAGCTCCTTGACGGTGAGAAATCTTACGGTGTACGCATTCTTCGTAAGGACGATAGGTACGAACTTAGAGTCAGTTTTGAGGAAGAAAACCGTGAACCTGAGATTGGTTTCGAGAAGGGTGCAGTTGGTGTGGATTTCAATCACGACACGATTGATTTGACTGTAGCTAACGAACAGGGACAGCTCAAAGATACCAAGACGATCGAATGCCCGGAACTCACCACGAGTCGAAAAAACAAGCGCGAAAACCTGATTGGAAACTACGCCAAGAAAGTCGTGAATTATGCAAAGTACTGGCGCCGTGGTCTCATGCTCGAAAAGCTGGAGGATGTCGCGCGGGGACAGCGAAACCAGCACGAGTTCACACACACAAAGTTCTTGGAAGCGGTCAAGCGCCGAGCCGAGCGCGAAGGAGTGAGAGTTCAGGAAGTCAATCCCGTCTACACGTCCATAATTGGAAAACATAAGTATCGTTCATATTACCACATCACGATCCACCAAGCAGCCGCGTTGGTCGTGGCGCGCCGTGGACAGGGTTTCTCCGAACATCTCCGCGGGTTGAAGACTCCGCTCTTCGAAGCGTTGGAAGCAGGAGAGGAGGGAGAGAATGTGCCCGATCGCCGGGTGCATTCGTGGAGCCTGTGGAGCCTGACGAGAAGCCTACCCTTCCGTAAAGGAGCGAGCCATAAGCACTCGAGCCAGTCCCCTGAGACAATTGGGGTGGAAAGTTCGGGAACAATCGGCTCAACCGAAAGGAGTCCGGGCGAAGGCGATTCGCCCGGAGGGAAGACCGTTACTCCAGGTAGCGGTCCGCCATAGGTGTGAAAGAGCTCCACATTTCAGTGTTAAGAAATGTAAGGGTTTGAGTACCTGGTGAATAAGACTCATATTTGTGGAGATTTAATTTTGGTTAGGTATTGTGATTGATGAGTCTGATATTGGTAAATGTATAGAATCAGATCGAGTCAGGTTGACCGTCCATGTTAGGGAACGGATGGACCAGCGGGATATTACTACTGACGAGCTTTTTCGATCACTTGAGGACGGAGAAATAGTTGAGAGATATCCTGACGATGAGCCATTCCCCAGTTGTCTAGTTGAGGGCGAGACTCGAAGTGGGAGAAATATTTGTGTGGTTTGTTCGGTCTCTCCTGAAAACATATTAGTTCTAATAACCGCATATGGAAAAGATAGAGAGGGATAGAATGAAGAACTGTGTTCTCTGTGGAGGAGAAATCCGGAAAGAAAAACGTCCTTACGACCTACGGATCGGCGATGACGTATATAGAATAAAAAATGTCCCGATGGAAGTATGCACTAGGTGCGGTGAAAAATATCTCACACCCGAAACCTCCAGAAAACTCGATGAAGCCAAGAAAAAAATCAGAAAAAACAAACTAAAAACAAAACAGAAAGGAAACACCTACGAAACCGCCCTAACCTAGAAAGCTACAAACCTATAACCTACATACCCACCAACTATCACTTATCATAGACTCGACACAGATAATAAACAACCAAAAAGATTTTTTTCACCGCTAAAACTTCCCAATAGTTACGTAACAAGACTAGAGATACAATTCATTATTGAGAGAGTGGATACATGTCCCGACTAAGCTCTGTTTGGAGAGAGACTAAAAACGCTCAAAGAATTTACTAGCAAATTCGTGTCATAACCCTACTCCCCACACTTTTCATACTAGTTAATCCTCACAGGTGTGATCACGGGACTGAAAAGAAAGACGTTGTAGTCATAACTAGGTTCTTGAGTGATTCTAAAAGTTGTGTGGCGGACCGAGATAAAGGGGTATGTAGCGATTCTCCCTAGCTGTTAGTTATTGGATAAAAAAATCTTTTCTTAAGAAAATGTAAAAGTTTTCGAAAAAACAATGAGTAAACATATCGTATAATAGTTTTAACGATAAGTTTTTATTTTCGTTCATTCATCTATACAATGTAAGTATGTATGATAGGGGAGAGATTCTAAAAAGACTCTTAGTGGAATTCAAAGAGGATGGGGTTCCGAGAGATTTGAAGGAGAGGGAGATAGACATTTCTACGGGCGAGAAAAAGGCGAGCGTGCTCACTGGAATAAGAAGGGCGGGGAAGACGTACAGGATGTTTCAGGCGATTGAGGAGTTTGGGGAGGAAGACAGCTTTTACCTAAATTTTGAAGACGAGAGACTTCTTAACCCAAATATAGAAGATCTTTCGGGGCTCATCCCCTTGATACTGGAAACTTTTGAGGTAAATAAACCAATATATTTGTTTGTCGATGAGATACAGAACGTTGAAGGATGGGAGAAATGGGCAAGGAGGATGGCGGAAAGGGAGGATGTCGTGATTTTTTGTCAGGATCTTCTTCAAAGCTCTCCAGCCGGGAAATAGCCACTTCTCTACGCGGTCGAACATTGACGACCTATGTTTTTCCGCTGAATTTTAGCGAACTTTTGAAGTTTAAGTCAGTCGATTACGATCTTGATAAGATAGAATACAGTGAAGATCGGCACAGATTAAGGAGATACTTTAACGAGTACCTAAAATATGGGGGATATCCTGAAATCGTGTTGGAGGAGGATGAGAAAAAGAAGCTGAAGATACTACGGGAATACTT
>CAZEBR010000048.1:0-8591 GCA_964510375.1 Hadarchaeota archaeon (SeqCode)
CATAGCGGCCACAGGCGTGAAGAGGGACCTGGAAGTCCTCACCAAGAACTTGGAGCACTTCAAAAACATCGAAGATCTGGAAGTAAGGGACTGGAAGAATTACTGATTTTGGATCTCTTTAATTCACCTACATTATCTCTTAGATGGACTATTTTTGTTATGGGCATAACAAAAAAGTAGCTATTTTTCGCTGAGGAGATCTTTCATTCCTTCAGAATGTCACTTAAAATCGAAGATAACCTCGAAGAGATCGAACAAATAAAAAAAGGAGCAGGAGATTTCCGAGAAGGCGTCGAGGGAGCGAGATCGGTACCACAGTCGAGATACGGCCTCTTTCTCGAGCCCTGGGGGAAATTAATTGTTAAACCAAAAAAATGGAAACCTGACTCTCGTTCACTGTCGTCAAGGGGTAAAGGGCGAGCCTCGCGCCCAGCTCAAAAAGTCACGTTTCGGGGGACGGCTCCGTCCACCTCAATCCTTATTACCGACGACGGGGGATTTCCAACGAGGGTCGAGCGTGAATCTGAAAGAGACTCTGACGAAAAACCTGGAGGTAGTCGGCATAGCGGTATTGCTGGTGGGACTGTTTCCCTACCTGTTGTCTTTCAACGATACGGCGGCCCTGATAACCGTTCTCGTCGGAATTTGCCTGGTCTTTGGCGGGATTTACACCAAAAGCGAAGAGAAAGAGTAGACGGGCATCGAAACACCTCCTTTTCCGAGAGACAATTTCACCACAGGCGATTTTAGGCTTCCCGCACACTTATAAACGAGGTTCGAGATGAAAATCCTCTTCGTAGTCGAGTACTTTCCCCACGAAGAAATTACGGGGGGCGTGGAGGCGAGGGCCTACCATCTGTCCAAGCGACTGGCCGAGGACCACGACGTGTCCGTAATCTGTTCGAGACAGCCGGGACAGCCGGAGGAATCCGTGAGGGACGGCGTCCGGGTCCACAGGGTCGGGAGCGAGCACCCGTACTCGAGCGAGGGCGACTTCCTGACGAGGGTGAAGTTTGCGGACGCGGCCATAGAAAAGGGGAAGGAGCTTGACTTCGATCTGGTCGACGGGCAGAGCTTTCTGGCCTACCTGCCGGCGCACGCGATCGGGGAGGAAGCGGGCGTTCCAAAGGTGGCTACCTACCACGAGACCTGGATCGGCGAGTGGATTCAGAACAAGGGAGTTTTGACGGGGATTGGAGGGGAGCTCTGGGAGAGGATGTCGCTGGACAGGGACTGGGACGGGATAATCTCCGTCAGCGAGTTTACGAAGGACAGGCTCGTGGAGCACGGAGTCGACGGGGATTTGATCGAGGTCGTCCCGAATGGAGTGGACCTTTCCGAGTTTGATAAAGTTGAGGGGGAGGAATACGGGAGGCCTACTGTCTGTACCGTATCAAGGCTTACCGAGAAGAAACGCGTGGATCTCGTCATGAGGGCCTTTGAGGAGGTTTCGAGAGAAGTTCCACAATCTCAGCTGAAAATCGTCGGAAAAGGTCCTGAACGTGACCGGTTAGAGAGTCTTTCCGAAGAGCTTGAAGCCGACATCGAGTTGCTGGGTTACCTCCCGAACAAGGCGGACGTGATCGGGGTGATGAAGGCCTCGGATCTCTTCGTCTCCGCTTCAGTTCTGGAGGGATTCGGCATGTCCGTGATAGAGGCGGCCGCCTCAGGAACCCCCTACGTGGTGTCGAACATTCCGCCCCACGTGGAAGTTACGAAGGGGGAGAGGGGAGGTTTAGTGTTCGATAGAGACAAAGCGGAGGATCTGGTCGAAAAGATGGAGAGGATGCTTACGGACGAGGAACTCTACGACAGGAAGAGGGAGGAATGTCCGGGGCTGGCCGAAGAGTACGAATGGGAAAAAATCGTGAAAAAACTGGAGAAAACTTATCGGTCAGTGATAGAAGAAACCTAGCAGTCTTCTGCGACCTTCCCTAACTCCTCAATCGTCCTTTCCATCGTCGTTTTCTCCTCGTAATTTTCCAGAATGTGCTTCCTGCCCTTCATCCCCATCCTTTCCGAGAGGTCCGGATCGTCCACGAATTTTCGAGCCTTGGCCACGAAGTGATCCAGATTTCCCGGCTCGACCAAGAAACCGGTCTCCCCGTCGATCACCAGGTCCGGGACGCCGCCGACACGAGAGCCGACGACCGGCGTTCCGCAGGCCAAAGATTCGAGGCAGACCCTCGGGAGGCCCTCCGTGTAGGACGTGAGCAGGAGGGCGGTGGCCTCGTTGTAGACCTCGATCATCTCCGAGTGGGGAACCCTTCCCCTGACCTCGACGTTGGGTGGAACGGATTCGAGGTTTTCAGTCCCGTCCCCGACCATGACGAATCTTGCGTCTTCCACTCTCTCAGCTATTTTCAGGAAGAGGTCGTATCCCTTTTCGGGCTCGAACCTGCCGACGAACAGGAAGGTCGGTTTCTGCCCTTCCCCGCCTTTCGGGCGGAACTTCTCGGCGTCGACACCTATCGGGATTATCTCTATGGGTGATTTTGCTCCCGCCTCCCTGATCCTCCCCTTCATGTTTTCGCTCAGGGCAAAGACTTCGTCGTAGGAAAAATTGAGTGCCATGCTCTCGATCGACCTGTTGAACCTCCAGATCGGCTCCCCGGATATCATCTTCCAGTGGTCGAGCGCTAGGTACCTCGGGGCGTAGACGGTCTTGTATCCGTGATCCTCGGGGAGGGACATCATGGTCGAGATCGCGGCAACTGGCGACAGCATCAGAACCAAGTCGGGCTCGATTCTGCCCAGTTTGTCCTTCAAAACCCCGGAGGATCGCCAGATCCCTATCAGCCTGAAAAGGCTACCTCGATTCGAAAATGGAATCCGTTCCGTGACGATATCCCCCTTCTCCCCCGAAAGAACCTCGACCACATCTCCCCCTCCTTCGAGCCCGCGGACGAGTTTCTCCGTGAAGACTTCTCCTCCACCACCACCTATCCGATCGATGACTAGGGCGACCTTCATGGGGAACCACCGATTTTTCATGGAATAGCCTCGATTATATGTTTGCCGTGAATATCGACCGGAAGTCGGGAAACGGACGCCGCGGAGACTTTTTAGCTTCAAAGACAAGTTGAAAACGTGGTCCTATGACCAGATACGGAACCTTGAGCAGGTATTTTATGAAGTTCGCGGACCTGCTTACCGATCCGAGAAACCCCATCAGGATGCCCTACTATCTGGCTAAGGGAGAAAGAGAAACTGGATCCGAGCTCGACTCCGATACCGGAGTAAAGGTTTCATTCACGATAGATGTGGAACACGATTTCGGGATACCGTCCACCCTCGGGCGGATGTCGACCGTCGAGGAGGGGACGAGAACTCTGATGAACCTCTTCGACGACGAGGAAATAGAAGCCACCTTCTTCGTCTCGAACCCGGTCCTGGAGGGCTTCCCCGAAGTCGTGGAGGAGGTCTCCGGAAGCCACGAGGTCGGCGTGCACGGCTACGAGCACGAGGTCTGGTCCGGGCCAAAGTGGTGGTTGGGGGACGACCGGATACTGACCCCCGAGGAAAAGGAGAACCTCCTCGGAGAGATGGTCGAGGCCGTCGAGGAGACCACGGGGGAGAGGCCGCGTTCGTTCAGGGCGCCGTACATGGCGGCGGACGAGGAAACGTTGAAAATCTTGGACGAAAAAGGGTTCGAGGTCGACTCCTCTGCCCCCTCCCAACTCGGCGTATTTCCCAAACCGTGTTTTCATTCCGATCTTTCGCTGGTAGAGATCCCCATATCCGCCGACCCGAACCCAAAATTGAAGTTTTCTCCCTTTCCCCACGCCCGGTTTGACTGGCTCAACACGAAGCTGATGTCCTCGCTTGGAGGGGAAAAATCGCTCGATTTCATGGGCAAGATTTTAAGACTACAGGCGGGAAAGGGCGTGACACCCCACTTGGTACTTCTCCTGCACCAGTGGGAATTTCTGAATCCGCCAAAAGGGGTCGAGGAGCGGTTCGAGTATGCCGGCGAGGAGAATGTCGAACTGCTGAGTGAAGTGGCAAACGGTTTGGAAGAAAGGTATTCTATAGAATACCTCTCGATGAGAAGACTCAGGGAAAAGATCTCATGAAAAAATGCTTATTTAAACCTGATGCGTATCTATATCTTTCCTTCTTTCTTCAGCTCTGAAATCTTGCCCTTCAACTTTTTCTTCTCCTCTTCCCCGGACCTGTACTCTACTTCCCTCTCGGCGGGGTCGGAGCCCTCCGCAAAAACTTCCGTCAGAACCTTTCCGTCCATGTCCTGCGGTATTTCGAGTCCGTAGATGTGAAGGATCGTCGGCGCTATATCCAGGATCGAGACGTCTACTCTCCCTCCGTCCGACCTGATATCGGGCCCGATTGCGGCGAACAGGCCGGTCCTTTTGTTCTCGCCCCTCCACTTGCCCGGCTTTTCGAAGACCTCGCCCCTCCCGAGCTCCCCGGGGATGTGAACGTTCGGGGCCTGATCTATGACCAAGTCAGGAGCTTTGTCCAGATGCTTTCCCGAGTAGACCTCTTCCCTTTTGTACACCTTTCTCACGATGCTCCTTCCCGTAATGGGGCTTTCGAGCCCCTCGAGATCTTGAATAAGATCGTTTCTCAGTTCCTCGTAATCCCCTTCGTCGAGCTGGTCGCTCAGGTAAATGGGGCCCTGACCGCTCGCGACGGCGAGGCTTTCCTCCCAGTCCATCATCCCCCCCTTGGCTTCTCTATTCACACCCCCACCGCTCGAAGGAACGGAGGAGGCCAATGAATCCGGCAATATTTTGAGGAGAAAGTTCCTCACGCCCAGCCGGTCGGCCAAGTTAACCACTCTTGATCTCGTCAGGCCGAGCTTTCCGAGTATTCCGGTCATCATGCCTTTTTCCGTCTTTAGAAGGCCCTCCTCCTCCAGCCATGTGTTGACGTTGAATACGTCCTTGATTTCGTTCGAGCCGTGATCCGAAATCAGAATCAGGTTGAACTCGTCACCCCGCTCGTCCATTATCCTGCCGATGTTATCGTCGATGGTCTTCCAAGCCTCCTTCACCAATTCATCGTTCCAGAGAAAGTGATGCAGGACGTTTATGAAGAAGACGGTCATGTGGACGAACTCTATCTCTTCGTCCTCGTCCAGAAGCTCTTCGGCCAGTCGGAAGCGTTTCTCTATCAAGTCGAGTATTTCGTCAAAAATCTCCCTACAATCTTCGGCATCGGAAATGGGTCTTCCCGGACGAACCCTGTAGTCAATTTTCTCCAGCTTATCTCGCAATTCCTTCGGGTAATAATATCTCTCGTCGCCGGCGTCGGGACCTCCGGAAACCAGGTAGCCGTCGATGCTTTTCGGCGGATAGGAGGTCGGGATATTAATGACGGCGGTCCTCCTGCCCTCCTGATTCAAATAGTCCCAGATCTCCTCGTTTTCCTCGGAACGGTAGTCGGGACTGTAGACCTTCCTCTCGGACCAGTCCACGTTTTCCCACCAGAATACGCCGAGCTTGCCGGGGTTTTTGCCCGTGGAATAACACTTCCAGTTGGGAGACGTGACGGGGGGTGGCTGGGACTCCAGGTCTCCGGAAACCCCCTCCTTCCTGATCTCGTTTAAATTTGGCAACTCCCCGTTCTCGATCCACGGACCGATGAGTTCGAAAGATGCCCCGTCCAGACCGATTACGATGGTTTTCATCTCATGACTCTCCCAAAACTCTCTCGACGGTTTCCCCGTTGGTGAGGTATTCTATATCGGAATGGCCGGATATCCTTGAAAAAACCTCCTCCAGCTTCTTCCTGAAACGTGAAGACCTCAGCCTTTTCGGGTGTTCGGCTATATGGAGAACCCCTCCCTCTTCCTTCAAAGTTTCGAAGGATTTCAAAACGGACTTGGCCCAGTCACCTCCGAAGGCGTAGACTCCGGAAAAGGGGGCAAACAGTGAAAATTTTAACCTCCGTACTAAGTTGTTGTAGCAGAAAATTGTAACCGGAACTTTGTACCTTTCCGAAAATTCTAGACTCCCATTTCCCACCGTTCGGGCGTACGAATAACCCGACCTCTCAACAATCTCGACAACTCTGTCGTTGAAATGACCCCCCGGATAGGCAAACCCAGCTATTTCCTCGTTCAAAAGGTCTTCCAAATACTCTTTGGACTCTTTAATTTCTTTTCTAGCGACCCCTTCCGTGACATCCGTGAGAAAGTAGTGGGCGACACCATGCCCCCCAATCTCAAAATCCTCGTTTATATCTCTCAGCTGCTCCTTCGATAGAAAATTTTCGTTTTGGTCCAGAGTCCGAACTTCTTTTCCTTCAAGGGCGTTTACCGGTACATAGAAGGTACCCTCCATATTGTACTCCCTCAAAAAATTCGAGATATCCACGGACTCTTCGTAACCGTCATCCCAGCTGGTTGTGATAATCTTCAGGGGCTATAACCTTTCAAAAATGTACTTTCCTACTTTTATAAAACCGTTTCAAAACCAAATATGCAAAAGAGAGAAAATCCAAACAAATTTTATCTGGCAATCGTGAAATAACTTCCAGAATCAGGCGGTGAACCAAATGAGAATAGCTCTCGTAGCTCGAGGCATATACCCCTTCGACTTCGGTGGGAGAGAGATAAGGATTTACCAGCTTGCCAAGAATTTCTCGGAACGCCACGATGTCACCGTTTTCGTTCCCGATAAAGAAAAAGTAAATTATCCTAACATTCATGAAGGTTTCAAAATCGAGCCGGTCGCATACAGCCCGAAATCCCCCAGTTTACTGAACTCAATCGGGGGTTTGTCCTTCGCACGCAACGTCTCTAAAATTCTCGCCCAAAGTGACTTCGATGTAGTCGACGTGCTCTTCTACTCTATGCCGTTCGATCCGGAAAATACTAAGACCGTGGCCACGCTGAACGTGGTACTCCCGGCCTGGAAACACGTTTCTCTACGAAGGAAAATATTCACTCTGCCAGTGGTTCTTATCAGGATGATGCTTAACTTCGGCAAGGCACACTTCGCTGATAAGGTCATATGCGTTTCGGACAGCGCCAAGGAAGAGGCTATAAAGCTGAGGATCCCGGAAAACAAAATCGAAGTCGTAAAAAACGGCGTCGACAGCAACCTCTTTAATCCGGATGTCGAATCGAGAGTTAGAGAAGAATACAATCTCAGTAAGGACACGTTTTTGATACTTTACGCAGGAAGATTGGTCGAAGCCAAGGGAGTACAGGACCTAGTTAAAGCATTCAAACAAATGAGAACTGAATTTGATGTGAAACTGATGATACTTGGCGAGGGAAAATATAAGACTCACCTTAAAGAACTCGCTCCAGAAAAAGATGTTATCTTCTTAGACCCCCAGCCTTACGAAAAGATGCCGGAGTTTTACAACGCAGCAGACCTTTTTATCCTCCCATCTTATTGGGAGGTTCAACCTCTTGGATGCGTCGAGGCGATGGCATGTGGCACCCCCGTGATTTCCACAAACGTCGGAGGCATCCCCGAAATTATTTCCGATGGAAAAACAGGGCTACTGTTCGAACCGGGGGATGTTATAGATCTAGAAAAAACCATAAGGAAAATATTAAGTAATCCGAATCTAAAGGCTCAACTCGTCGAGAACGGTTTAGAATTTGCAGAAGACCGAGAATGGAGAAGGATAGCTGAGAAAACCTTCTCAGTATACATAAATTTAGTCGAGGATTGATATAACAATGTCAGAAGAAGAGAGCTATCCTGAATATATGATCAAAGGTTCAAGCATTGCTTTTATTGCCCTCATTATTACGGGCATTTTTGGTCTTGGCATCCGCTCGTTTATGTCTCGAGCATTGTCAGTCCAAGAATACGGACTTTTTTACGCCGTTTTTTCTTTTATATCTTTTTTAACGGTTCTTAGATCGCTGGGACAGCTTGGAGCATTGAATAGATACATAACAAAGTTTTTAAAAGAGGAAAAATTTTCTAAACTTAAATCTGTAATTTCTAGCTCTTTTTTAATGCAGGTTTCGGCTGGCTTGTGCGTCGGTATTTTGGTAATTTTCTTTTCTCCACAAATTGCAATTAGATTTTTTGGAACAAAATCTGCAATACCGCTAATCCATATCTTATCTGTTTGGTACATTTTAATGACTATAATAAAGATAGGAGAAACGATATTCCAAGCGTTCAAAGATGTGCCAAGCAATAGATCGGTTGAGCTTTTAAGAATGTTCTCTGTGTTTCTTTTAATATTTTCTTTTAGTTATATCGGTGATCTAAACGGGGAGGGAGCAGCCTTTGCGTACCTAGGAAGTTCTATTATGACTATTATTTGGATTATATTTAGATTAAGAAAATTCAACCCCACTCTCAAAAAAGGTTCCATTTCAATCGATAAATCACTTTTAAAAGAGATATCCCTATTCGGTTTGCCGTTGATGTTCTCAGGATTTGCAGGAATGATAACCTCCTATGTGGACACCATAGTCATAACTTTTTTCGAAACCTCGAGGGAAGTTGGACTTTATCAAGTCGCTCGCCCTGCGACTAGGGTGCTTCAGTACTTTGGTATGGGAGTCTCAATACCCCTTTTCCCTATGATTTCTGAACTTTGGACTGACAGAGATTTCAATAGGCTCAAACAAATCGTGTATTACATTA
>CAZEBR010000049.1:0-8517 GCA_964510375.1 Hadarchaeota archaeon (SeqCode)
GCGGAAGAGAGAGAAGAGTTTCTCCATTCCCTGCTCAGGCATGATGTGAGAAACAAGAATCAAGTCGTTCAGGGTTACCTAGAATTGCTTGAGGAGTTCGACCTCGCCGATGAGGCGGAAGAGTACCTCTCCAAGGCGGTTAATGGTGCGAAGGAGGAACTGGAAATAATAGACAAGGTCAGATACCTGCGTGAGGCTGACGAGGAGGATATAGGCGTGGTCAGGCTGGATTCCGCCATTGATGAGGCTATTGATCATTCCAAGGATATGGCGGAGGGAAAGAGCATAGAGATCGAGGATGAAAGTCCCGAAGAAGAGCTGAAGGTTCTGGGTGGTTCGCTGTTGGACCGGGTTCTTTCCAACGTAATCGAGAATTCCATTCAGCATTCGGAGGGTAGCAGGATTCGAATCCGAACGGAGAGCACCGCCGAGGAGATCATATGTACCGTCGAAGACGACGGTAAAGGAATCGCTGATGAGAACAAGAGTAAAATTTTTGACAGGGGGTACACCACGGATGATGAGAGAGGAACTGGGTTGGGAATGTTTCTTGTTGAGACGCTCCTAGAAATTTACGACGGGAGCGTTGAAGTGAAGGATTCCGAGCTCGGCGGGGCAAGATTTGATCTCCGTTTACGGAGGCCATAATCGGTCGGGGAGTAAAGCCATAAATCCTATTTCTAGCCGATAAAAATTGAATAGACGTCCGGATTTCCGGCCTTTTATTCTTGTTCTCGTTTGGAAAACTCCTCTAGACACGAATTCCTTAAATTCTTTCTTTGAGGAAAGGGAAAGGGGCCTACTGTGAGCGTGAGGAGCGCTGGAGGAGTGTTGGAAAATGAAGTTTGACCTTGAAGGTGAAAATTACAAGTGGGTAATGGTATCCCTCGCGTTTGTGATTTCCTTTTTGCTTCACCTGCTTCTATTCGGCACGGCTCCGATGGTGGACCTGATTATGGGCGAGATGGGCCTTTCACATGCCCAGTTCGGCCTGATATTTTCAGCCGCGATGGTCAGCCTGCTGGTTCTCAGGATTCCTTGGGGGATTTTGAGCGACAAATTCGGCTATCTGACGGTTCTCAGGATATCGCTCCCGCTGATATCGCTGGCCGCAATCCTCAGGGGTTTCGCGGGAAGGTACTTCACCTTAATCTTGAGCCAATTTCTGCTGGGTGCTGGGCTGGCCTCGCTACTTCCCTGTTTCCCCCTCCTAGTGGGGGAATGGTTCTCCGAAAGGAGAGGTCTGGCGACGGGAATCTACGTATCGGGTTTCGCTTTGGGCAACGGGACCGCCCTTTGGATTACCCCGATTCTCCTCGAGGCGATGCCTTGGAGAGAAGTTCTGATTCTGTTCGGGGCGATATCGATAATCGTCACCGTCCTCTGGTGGGTTCTCGGAAGGAGCGAAAGGATGGTGGAAGGGGGATTTGATTACAGGAATTTTGTCGGCCTGCTCACCAATGGTAAGGTTTTGATTCTTCTCCTTTTCATGATAGCCACCATGGGATGTTATGACACCTTGGCAACGTGGCTCCCGGAGGTGCTCGGGTTAAAAGGGCTTGGCAAGTCGCCTTCCTTTTTCCTCTCACTCGGTTTTTTCCTGAGTGGACCCATAATCGGCTTCGTCTCGGACAGATTCGAAGACGAGACCCTGTAGATAGGGTTGTTAGGGTCTGTGGCCGCATTTTTTGTAATTGGTATCAACTACGCCTTTCCGCCCTTGCTCTGGATAGTTTTGCTCTCCACCGGTTTTTTCCTTATGAGCACGCTTACGCTGACGCTCAAAGTTCCGGCAAAGGATCCGGATTTGAGTGAGTCGGGTGGCGAAGTAACCGGGATCATTTCCTCTATCGGGAACGTGGGCCCTATGGCGATACCCGTGGCTTTCGGGTACCTGATCGATGTTACCGGGACCTATACCTTCTCGATTTTCATGGTGGCTGCCGTCGCCTTGTTGGTCTTCTCCATCGGTTCCCGATTGTTGGATTAGCTATTTCCGTTCTATCGATGTCCAGTCTTCATGCTGTTGTTACTGGGCCCCCCGACGAGGTGGAAATTGCACGTTTTTTGGCCAAAAGAATATCTTTCTGGTTTAAACAATATCCGTCCAGTTTCTGTGATAGCCGGATTTTGGAGTTTTAACACAATTTAAATTATATCGAGCAATTTATTATTTATCAGATTTTCAATCTTTTTTAGGGGGAATTGAATGATTATTATCAAAATATAGAGGTTAATATCGGAATTTTCTTTAATTATACCTTCTGAAATAATGAATAGTATTTCGCCGTGATATAAACGGAAAGATCTATCTCTAGATGGTGATTTAGTGAAAGGTTCCCTCCCGCCATTCTTATAAGCATTGTGTTGGCTTTGTGTTATTAAGGTTGATAATTTGCCGTGGGAATACATTTGTGAAAATTGTGGCACGAAGATGTATCCCGAAAAAAGGCTGGATATTGATAAGTGTCCTATTTGTGATGGGAAGATAACTCCGAAGTATATCTGCAGATACTGTAATCAGAAATTGGATATGGACGAGATTAAAAATTACAAGTGTTCCAACTGTGGTAGGCCCGTACCTAAGGAAAAGGTGGAAACCGGTTCTTCCGATCAAGTTATTGAAGCAAAGAGAGGATCTTTCAATAGTGTCACTATGAAGGGCGACGAGATTACCATCGAATTGGAAGAGAATGAAATCGTCAGCTTGGATGGGGTAGAAGAAGTGAGTCTGAATTTTTCGGAAACGAAAGTGGCAAGTATCGTAAATCCGGATTTCGCCGAGTTTTCCACAGTTAAGGAATGTGAGAAGATAGAAGATAGTGCGAACTTATATTTCCAGGCCTTCATGGATCTCGAATCTCAGGAAAAAAAAGAAATTCTAAAAAAGATTCAGCAAATGGACTGGTCAGATAAGGAATGATTCATGTAGGGTGGTAAATATAGAAAATTCTAAACTGCTGGAAGTTTTATTTGTAGACGACGAAACGGGGATCTTAGAGCAGGCGAAGGATTTCCTTGAAAAGGAAGATGAGCGGCTGAAAATTAAAACGACTACTTCTCCCAAGGAGGCTCTGGAACTTCTAGAGGAAAATACAATCGACGCCATAGTTTCGGATTACAAAATGCCGGACATGACCGGTCTCGAGCTTTTGAGGGACATCAGGGAGGGAAAAGAGATTGATATACCCTTCATAATTTTTACCGGCAAGGGCGGGGAAAGGGTCGCTCTGGAGGCCTTGAACCTTGGCGCCGATAAATATTTGCGAAAAGGCGGAGATCTAAAGTCACAGTATAAGGATATGGCTAACGCAATCGTTCAAGGAGCGAAGGAGTTTAGGAAAGAAAGAGAAAGACAGCAAACTGAAACGGAAATACTTTTAGATAATTTTCCTGCCATGTTTTTCCTTATCGACGAGAATAATAGGGTTACTCGGGCGAATCAAACTTTTTCAAAATTTCTTGAGAAACCGAAGAGTAGCATCGAAGGAAGAACGGTTGATGATCTGTTCCACGCCGAACTGGTGGAGAAGATAAAGAGAGACAACCAGGAGATTATAGAATCTGAAGATTCGAAACGAAACGTGGTAGAAAAATATATAGTTTCCGGAGAAACAAAATGGGCGCTATCGGAAAAGCTCCCGATGGAAGACGAGGACGGAAATATTACCGGAGTCATCGTTTTTGCTCGGGACATCACCGAGAGAAAAGAGGCCCAAGAGAGGGAAGAATTCCTACATTCCCTCCTGAGGCATGATCTGAAAAACAAGACTCAAATCGCCCGGGGGTACCTCGAACTTTTAGAGGATACGGAACTTTCCGAAAAACAAAAGAAGTTGGTAGATAAGACAGTGAAAGCCATGAAAAAGGGCTCCGACCTGATAGAAAAGGTCAGGATTTTGAGAAGCTTGGAAAACAAAGGGGAGGTAATGAAGATACCTTTAAAGCCTGTAATTGAGGAAGCGATCAATCAAAATAAGGACAGCATTTCCGAGAGCGAGATCGATTTGAAATGGGACGAGTTTGAATGTGACGTTCTAGGCGGATCTCTACTGGTCGAGCTTTTCTCTAACCTGATAGAAAATTCGGTCAAACACTCCGACTGTAACTGTATTAGTATATCTTCGGAGGAAGAAGAGGAAGAGTTTATCGTTAGCATAGAGGACGATGGTACTGGGATATCGGACGGGATCAAAGAGGAAATTTTCGGAAAAGGCTTCAAGCGAGGGGAGACTGAGGGCTCAGGCCTAGGCCTCTATCTTGTAAAAGAAATAGCCGAGAGGTACGGGGGGAGAGTCGAGGTAAAGGATTCAGAACTCGGTGGAGCTAGGTTTGATGTTCGCCTGCGGAAGGCCTGAACCGACGGTTATAGGTTTCTGTGAGTGCAGAGAGTATCCCCGACAAATTATGAGATTTTGACTTTTACCAATAAGATTTGGTGCCCGTGATTTGTCCGGATAAAATCGGTCACTGAGTCTCAACCAGAAAAATCAAAGCAAAATTGGAGCTTTCCAGAACAAAAGATTTTGAGCGTCCTTTTTTGGAATTAAAATATATAAAAATATCCCCTCTGTAAGAGGATGTTATTATCGTCTTTTTACGGGAAGCTGTTAAGTGGTATAACCAATAAATAATAGTAAATGGGGTCTTTATCTTGAAAATTCTTCATGTAGACGACGAGCCTGCCATTCTCGAGCAGGCAAAAATATTCCTTGAGAAAGAAGTCGAAAGGTTCGATGTGAAAACTGCCACCTCCTCAGCGGAGGCATTGGATATGTTGGAGGAAAATAGCTTCGACGCCGTGGTTGCCGACTATCAAATGCCCGGCATGGACGGGCTCGAGTTTCTGGAAGTAGTTAGGAAGGATAAAAATAACGATATTCCGTTCATCATCTTCACGGGTAAGGGGCGGGAGAAAGTGGCTATGGAAGCTTTAAACTTGGGAGCAGATCGATACCTCCAGAAGGGCGGCGATTCGAAAACACAATACGGGGTTCTCGCCCAGGCCATCGTCCAGGAGGTCGAGCACTATGAGGCTGAAAAATCTTTTAAAAGCAGTGAAGAGCGGTACAGGCGGCTGTTCGAGACGGCTCAGGACGGGATGCTCATACTGGACGCAGAGACGGGTGAGGTAAAGGACGCTAATCCGTACATCCAGGATTTGACGGGTTATTCGAAAGAAGAGCTCGTGGGGAAGGAACTCTGGGAGATCGGAACCTTTGGAAACGTTGTCGAAAACAGGGAGAGGTTCAATAAGCTCGTGGAGGAGGGCTACATTCGTTACGAGGATCTGCCTCTAGAAACAAAAACGGGTGAGGAGGCCTCGGTGGAGTTCGTCAGTAACACGTACGAGGCAGGGGGAGAGAAGGTAGTGCAGTGCAATATTAGGGACGTTACCGAACGGAAGAAGAGAGAAGAAGAGCTTCAAAGGGAAAGGAAAAGGTTTCGAAAAATATTCAACAATGTGAATGACGCAATCTACCTTCACGAGTTAACCGAGGAGGGGATGCCGGGAGAGTTTGTAGAGGTAAACGACGTTGCTTCCGAGATGCTCGGGTATTCGAGAGAAGAATTGTTGGAAATGTCTCCTCGAGACATAGATTCCTCCGAGAACTCTGGAAAATTATCTGAGATTATGGAAGAATTGCTCGAGGATGGAAACGCCCGCTTTGAGATGAAACATCGGGCTAAGAACGGCACTGAGATACCTGTGGAGATCCATTCTCATCTTTTCGAACTTGAGGGTGAGGAAAAGGTTCTCTCTGTGGCTAGGGATATCTCGGAGCGAAAGGAGATGGAGAACGAACTTAAAGAGTCGGAGCGCGAAAAATCTTTAATTTTGGACAGTGCTTCGGAGATAATAGCGTATCACGATACCGACCATAAACTAATATGGGCGAATCAGGCCTTTGCGGAATCTACCGGAGAGACCGTAGATGATGTGAAGGGTCGAAAGTGTTACGATATCTGGCTGGGTAGGGAGAACCCCTGTGACGGTTGTCCGGTAGATGCGGCGTTAGAATCCGGCGAACCTGCTGAGGGAGAAATGTCTCCCCCTGGTGAAAAGAACCACTGGTTGATTAGGGGAAGTCCAGTTAGGGACGAAGATGGTAACATAATTGGAGCGATCGAAACTGCTTCGGATATCACGGAGAGGAAGCGAAGCGAAGAGAGGCTGGCGAGGTCTCAAAAGCTCGCAAACGTGGGAAGTTGGGAGATCGAACTGGAAACCGGCGAGTTGACCTGGTCCGAGGAGACCTATCGAATATTCGGAGTGCCCGTTGGAGAATCGATAAACTACGACGAGTTTTTGGAGCTCATACATCCGGACGATCGTGATTACGTGGATGAAAAGTGGAGCGAGGCTCTGGAGACGGGAAATTACGATATCGAGCATAGGATTGTTGTCGACGGGGAAACGAAATGGGTGCGGGAGAAGGCCGATATAATTCTCGACGAAGAGGGAGAACCGGTCGAAGCAATCGGGAGCGTACAGGATATCACCGAGCATAAGAAAAAAGAAGAAAGAATAGAGCAGTCACGGGAGGAATACAAAGAGTTAATTGACGGGATGAACGACACCGCTTGGGTTATAGGCTTAGACGGAAGCTTTTTGGAAGTGAACGAGGCAGCCATCGAGAAGCTGGGATATTCGAGGGAGGAATTGCTCTCGATGAAACCCCACGACATCGACGCCGAATTGGATCCTGACGAAATAACGAAACTAATAGAAACCATGCCGGAGGACGAAGTACAGGTATTCGAAACCGCCCATGAAACCAAAAGTGGAGAGAAAATTCCGGTGGAAATCAGCTCCAGCCTAATCACCTACAAAGGCGAAACGGCGATATTGAGCATCGCCAGAGACATCACCGAGAGGAAGAAGGTCGAGGAAAGGTTAAGATTCCAGGCGAATCTTTTGGACCAGGTGGAGAACGCGGTGATTGCCACGGACCCGGCTGGTGAGATTACCTACTGGAATGAAAAAGCGGAAGAGCTCTACGGTTGGGAGTCGGAAGAAGTTCTCGGGGAAAATATTATGGATGTGACGCCTTCTCTGGCTGGAAAAGAACAGGCGGAAGATATAATGAGCACATTGCGGAATGGTGAAAAATGGTCCGGAGAGTTTATGGTCGAACGGAAAGACGGTACGGAATTTCCCGCTATCGTGACGGACGCACCGATCTTTGACGAAGAGGGGGATATGATTGGAATTGTGGGTGTTTCCACCGATATCAGCGAACGGAAGGAGATAGAGGATAGGGAAGACTTCCTACATTCTCTCTTGAGGCACGATTTGAGAAACAAGGTCCAAATCGTTCAGGGATATTTGGAGCTCATGGAGGATTACGATCTGCCCGAAGAAGCAAGAGATCATCTCTCCAAGGCTGAAAGGGGAATGAGCGAGGGTGTAGAGATTATTGAAAAAGTAAGGTCCCTCAGAAGGGCTCAAGAGGAAGAGGTCAGAGAGATTTCGATATCTTCCGCCGTCCAGAGCGCAGTTGATCAGTGCGAGTCCATGGCAGAAGAAGTAAATATAGAGATTTCGGTAGAATGTCCTGAAGACTATAGGGTTAAGGGGGGAGAACTCCTAGACCGGGTCTTCTATAATATATTGGAAAATTCCATACAGCATTCGAGAGGTAGCAAGATCCGAATCCGAACGGAGAGCACCGCCGAGGAGATCACATGCACCGTCGAGGACGACGGAACGGGCATTTCTGACGATAAGAAGGGCGAAATTTTTGACAGGGGATACACCACGGACGATGAGAGAGGAACGGGTCTGGGTCTATTTCTTGTGAAAACACTCTTAGACATTTACGGGGGAAGCATTGAAGTCAAGGATTCCGAATTGGGTGGGGCGAGGTTCGACGTCCGCCTGCTGAAAGTATAACCCGAGCATTAGTGGATTCCGCGCGTCAAGCTATAATTAAAAAGTTGAGGATTTGAAGAAGGTTTACGATAACGCTGGGATAGAGATTCTTGACCACGGTGGCTAGTCTCTCTGTTGCTCGAGATCGTGATCCTTATCCCGAAGGTAGCTGTTTGGGGATTACAGGTTCCTCGACCTGGCTGATTAATAATTAGCTAACAATGGTGCGAAGAGTATCTACGAGATTAGAATCTCTTGATTATAATGGAATTTAAATATTCTGAGAAAGAATTAATAGTTTTTATTATTAATTAGTCAATGGAATATATTTTGAAAACTTTAATGTCAGATATATTTGTAAAAGGAGGTATTTAATGGAGAAAAATATTCTTGTTGGTTGGGACGGTTCCGAACAAGCCAAAAATGCGTTGAAATACGCTATTGACGAAGCTAAAGATAAAAATTTTAAAAAAAGCACTGCGGTTTACGTTAAGAAAAAGGAAAGCATGAGAGTCAGGGAAATGTTAGAAGAATATAGGATAAAGATAAGCGACGAGGTTTTAAGGAAAAAGGAATCTTTTGTTGAAGCCCTTATGGAAGAAGCCCGATGTTTGGGTAGGAATAAAAATATAGAGATAGAA
>CAZEBR010000050.1:0-8005 GCA_964510375.1 Hadarchaeota archaeon (SeqCode)
GTTATGAGCCCGGCGGGCACTCCAGACTGCCCCACCCCGCTGAAAACTTGATTCGGTACGATGGATATTCGACTTTAACCTTGTTGTTGGTTTGGTATTAAATATGGCGCTTCCTTTATAATTTTGTAATTTTCTATTTTTACGTGCTTCAGCTAAAAATTTATATTGTTAAACCTATAACCGGGTTATGTACGTTATGAAACCACCCTGCGAAGTAGTAGTAAAGAAGGTAATACCCACAGTTAGAGCTCTTTTGGCAAGGGACCTATCAAATAGGTACGACATGAGTCAGTCCAAAATAGCAAATAAGCTGTGCATTACCCAACCAGCGGTAAGTCAGTATTTAAACTCCGGAGAAAAAGTCGAGAGGGTAAAGGAAACTTTGAAGGACAGCGGTCTGTACTCTAGACTTTTGGAACTCTCAGACGATATGGTAAACGGGAACAAAAGGATAGAGATTACAAAGAAATACTGCGAGATATGCAAGGATATGGAGAAGGAAGAGATACTTACCATACTGAATGTCGATAAGAATCCAATAATCACTGAGGAAGAGTGCGACGAATGTCTTGAGGTTAGGAACGAAACCTCAGAAGAGAACGAGAAATAAAAAAGTTAATATCGACTATCAACTCGGATTCTTGTTTTATGAATATAAGTATCCGTCAAAGGGGAGAAAACAATACAATTGCGACAATTTTTAGAAGCTTCTTTTGGAATTCAGAGGTGGTGTTGACGTGACGGAAAAAGTTCTTGGTCTATTCTCGGGGGGAATAGACTCGCCCGTAGCAATGGTGATGGCATCGCGCACTTTCGACGTAGTGCCCGTTCATTTCTGTCTATATCCATTAACATCAAAAGAAAGTGCAACTGCAGCTTTTGATTCCTTAAGAACCCTGAAGGAGAAAAACGAGTTTGAGAAAGCGGTTGTCTATCCTTGGGCACCTGTCCTTTCTGAAATCGAGGATAGGATTAAATCAAGTTACGCCTGTGTAACCTGCCGGAGGTTGATGCTAAAAATTTCGAGCGAAATCTGCAAAATGGAATCTGCTACTGGAATCGTAACGGGAGAATCACTTGGTCAAAAAGCCTCACAGACGATTCAAAATATCGCGGTAACCTCACGAGGTGCCTCATATCCCGTCATTCGACCCCTTATCGGGCTGAACAAAAACGAAATAGTAAAACTTTCCAGAGAATGGGGCCTATGGAACGAAGATCACGCAGGATGTTGCAATGCTGTCCCAAATCGTCCCAGCGCGGAAACGGAAATTGAAAAGGTAAACGATCAAATTGCGAAAATAGACTTCGATAATGTGTTTCAAAAGGACCGTATACTGGAAATAAGAAGCTTCGAAAGGAACAGCGAGGACTACGTGTCAGCTGCCACGTCACAGTATTAACCGGCCTTCTAGCTTCTGCTCATCGACAACAGAGTTTTACCACTTGACAAAAAGAAAATTTGGGAAAATGAACAGATATGCAAAGGGTATATTCTACGCGGTCCTTCTACTTTTGGTGACGGTAGCTCTTCACGAAGTTGGTCATTTGATAGTGGCCCGTCAATTGATCTCTCAGGAGATAGAAATTCGGTTGTTCCCCTCATTTCTATTCGGTGATGTTTTGGGGTGTTTACATATCCCTGAATCGATTGGTTACCAAGCTTGGAAGGGTGTACTAATTGCAGTTTCCGGTCCGGCACTTTCGGCCGTGTTGATGTTGATTATATTGTTGAATACGAGGAAAAAGTCCTTCTTAGCTGCCTTAGCTTGTTTTTTTGGAATAAATCAGGTTTCATATTCCATAGTGGAACCCATTCGTTTTCTGGAAATAGTCCCGCGTTGGACGATGTATCTGCCCTTACTCGCTGGAGGAGTCGGAATAATTTCATACGCAGTTTACCTGAAATTATCAGGATTGATATAGGAACAGGTAGCACACTAGAGTCCCTTTACTTTTTCTTCAATTTCAACAAAAGATTCTTCTGGAGAAACGTCCGGATTTATCGGGTCCTCGATTCCCCAACACTTTATTTTACTTTGATCGATATGGAAGTTATCCAGCAGGTAGTCCTCGTGGTTTTGCTCCATCACCACCACTATATCGGCTTCATCGAGGGCTCTCTGTGTTACGCATTCCGGCTCAGGTTTCAAGAAATTGTCGGCATCTCTTTCCTCCAGCAATTCTCTCGCATTTCCTGCTACGCTGCTGGCGGGATTAGTTCCGGCCGACTCGACATCCAACTCGGGCTTGAATCTCCTGGCCAATGCCTCCGCAACGGGACTTCTAAAACTATTACCGGTACACACGAAGAGTAATCTCATCGAAACTCAGGATTATTTTCCATCGCTAAAAATGCTTTCCATTTTTGTGGATCACATCGTTGGACAAACCTAAGTTCTGGCCATCAGAGGTGGATGCGACTCTTTATTCTCGTCATAGATTATTTTCAGCCTTTCCTTGTTGACTTCCACTCTTTCGATCAACTGTGAGAACTGGAACCAGTCAGAGGCAATTCGTGATTCGGCAACGAATGAGCTCTTCTTCAAGACGTGTTTTCTTAGAAATTTGCTCCCCGAGGAAAATGCATATGGCAGCTCAACCATGTTTACATATTCATCGCTCACTCTCGGATCACTCCTGAGTCTCTCCTCAAATTCTTGGCTGGTGATAAGTATTTCTTCCATAGCTTTATCCAAAAACACGTTCTCTTCCTCGTATTTGTAAATTAACGAAATGAATTTGTTCCGCTCAAAACCAAAAGCATACCAAAAATAGACTGGACCAAAAGTTATCTGGAATCATATCAAACAAAGATATTGAGAAGATAATGGTTAAACCTAGGAAAACTTTCGATCAAAAGAAAGTAGAATACACCGAAGAGGATTGGAAAAGATTCAGAGACTTTCGCCACAGAACAAGGGACATTCTAGCTTCTCTTAAAAATTTTGAAATAGAAGGGCTAGCTCATGGCAGTATAGCGAGGGGTGACGTGTCAGAGGACAGTGATATCGACATCATCATTCCTCATCATTTTTCAACCTTCAGAATCGAAGTTGCTCTCGAAGAGTCCGATTTCAACTTATACGACAGAAAGATAGTAGTGGCTACGCCTTGGCAGCTCCCAAAAGCACATATCTATCTAGAGAAAGAGGTGGTAGTCACAATTCCTTTGGAGAAGCCTAAAAAATCGGAGAGAGACTTCTACTATTTCGGGGGGGCTGTCGACCTTTCTCAAATCGAGGAAGAAACTCGGGTGCCGGGAGTCGACAAAAGACTAGTTCTGATAGAACCGAACAACGAGGGCCACAAAGAAAGTCAGGTAATAGGCAGAGAGGGAGAAATAGCAAAAAAACTAGATATCAGTCTAGAAGTAGTAGAAGAAAGGATTGAAGTTTTAACAAGACGGAACAGAAAGGGACGAACTGGCATATTTCTGGAGAGGAAAATCGAACCCGGTGAAAGCTTCGAATCTGTTTGGACGAATATCAAGAAAAATAATCCAGAAATATCCAAGAGACGGTAGATTATAAACAAAAATCGCCTTATGAATATTTCCAGAACTTGTCCACACAGTTAACGATGGCGAATAGGGACCCAAAAAACCACCTACTATTCCGTTTCAGATCTAACATTTTTCATCAGATTGGGCATTTCAGATATAGATTCTTCCATTAATTCCATCAGCTGTTCGTTAATCTCAACATCAACTGTTATCTTCACGTGACCAACCTGTTCATCAGCCATCAAAATCACCTCCCTGCCTTGGTGGAAATAGTCTTTAAGAAATCTGATATCCTATCTTTAGCTTGAAATTTTGTCAAAATAAAATCTAAATCTGCTTTATAATGATATTTTTTTATCCTGATAACCTTAACTTGGAAAGAATGAATCAAACCGTTTTCTTCCCACTTTTTCATCCTCATATTAAGGTAATAAGCAATTACAACGGGAATGAAGGATTCAAATAGGTGAAAAGCAACCTTCGTGATTGATCGCCTAAAACTATCAAATACCAAGTTTTCAACTCCAATTAGAAGTTGTAATTACTGAGATATAGATATTTCTAATCCTGCTACGATTATTTCTAGTAAATTTTCTCGAAAAATTTGATTTCCAATGTTCTGTAAATCGTTTAAGTAACATGAATTTGAATAATTCAGCAAGTAGTAGGTAAATAATGTCAAAAAAAGAAACCGACGAGGAAAAAAAATCAGTCGTCGTCGACTTACCCTCCTCGATAGTTGAAAAGTTAGAAGAGGAAAAAGAAGACATAGATCAATACGTAGCAAATCTAATCGAAAGGGATTACAATACTGATTCCTCGCCGCATAAAAAGGGTGAGGGATCCGAGAACGAATTATCTGGAGAATTGAAAAAAAGAGCAAAACTGGAGTTTTTGAAGGAATTTCGAGATGATGAATGGATCGAATATATGGATGAAACTAGAGGAGAAGAAGCATTGATAAACGAAGCCGACAGGCTCATTTTTAACCACGAAGAAAAATGGACAAAATTCTCAAAAAATTTTGATTGCCGGCATAAAACGAATTGATGCAGTACTACCCTTTTTTTAGATCAAATTTCCATTCGGACTTCTCCCCATCAAACTTTGCGACGATTTTCACTTTCTCAGCACAGTGAGGACAAGCGAAACTTCCATTAATTTTCATGTTTGCTCGGGAATTGACTAATCAAAACATCCTTATAGATTTATCGACTTCCCATAGCCAGTATCAAAGTACTTAGCCCAGAAAATTAATGGGGTACTTACAAATTATGAACTTGGAGGAATGAGATTGAGTAAAGAAGATAATGAGCTATCCGGTTTATCCGGTGAAATTTTTTCGTTGTCGGACTTGGTCGAGTATCAAGACGGAACGATAGTAAGTAGAACCTTGGTTGACAAAGATTCTGGGACGATGACAGCTTTCGCCCTCGACGAAGGTCAGACTATCAGCGAGCATACGACGCCCTACGACGCTCTTTTACAGATACTAGATGGGGCCGGAACGATCACAATCTCTGGTGAGGAGCATTATGTGGAATCAGGACGTGGCCTTGTAATACCGAAGGGCGAGCCCCATTCACTAAAGGCCGATGAAAGGTTCAAAATGCTGTTAGTGATGATTAAGTAAAGCGTCGAGAAGTAGAGGCTGAGTTAATCCTCTAACTCCTTTTCCAATTGATATTTTTTCCAAGAATAGTAAACACTCATTGGGAACGCTATTCCCATGGAGATTATTGCCAAGACCAAGCGAAAAAAGGGGATAATTGCAATTCCGATCATGCCCAGCACGAAGGTGGCCAGCACACGTTTTCTCTTTTTTCTATACTCATCTACCTTTCTTTTTATTCCGGCTTTTTTAGTAGGGTTGGGCTTTCCGCAGTATGGACAGTAAGGTTCAAGCTCCGAAATATTCGCTCCACAACTTGGACAGATGCTCATGGTCATGAAAAAGAAGAATTCTGGGAGAAATAAATTTTTTCACTCGAATTTTAAATGTTTATTCTCTGAATTCATGAGTGAGGAAAACGTCATCTCACGCCCTTTGAAACTGGATGTCGAACCGAGCGCCTCCCAATTCGGAGTCCTTCGCCTCTATCCTCCCACCGTAACCTTCTATGATTTGCTTCACGAGGTAAAGTCCCAAACCAGTGCCTCCTGTATCCCCCTCTTTAAATCCTCTTTCAAAGAGTCTTTCCTTTACGTCATCAGAAATACCCTTTCCGTCGTCCTCTACTGTCACTATTGCTTTATCATCCAACAACTCCGCAGAAACCTTTACGACGCCACAATTTGCATGTATAACTGCATTTTCTAAGAGATTTGAAAATAGTTCTTCCAATAAGGGTCCACCTCGGATAAATATCTCTCCAGGCTGACATTTTAGTTCAATATCGTTCTCTTCGAAAACTTCCCTTTTTTCTTCGATCACATCTTTCAAGATAGGGCATAATTCTACCTTCCTAACCTCACTTTCCTGCTTTACATCTCTCAGAGTTCTAACTTTCTCGATTATATCAATGGCATCCTTGGTTGCGCCCTCGGCTTTTGAAAGATAGTCGTTTACTTCATGAGGCAGATCGTAATCCTCCATAAGTTCGAGGTAGCCTTCTATGATTTGTCCCTTGTTCTGCACATCATGCCTCAACAAGGAATCAAGAAATTCTTCACGCTCTTCAACTCTTTTCCTATCAGTGATGTCTTTCGAAATGACAACGACATTTTCGACTTCTCCCGTTTCTTCGTTTACAACCGGGCTGTAGGTTCTATGGGACCATCTATCGGAGCCCGAAAAGTCATGCTCCACAGAATGCGATTCGCCAGTCTCGATTACCTTATCGATGTTTTCCTCCAGAGCTTTAGAGTCCTCATCGGGATGGATTTCACAGCAGCTCTTGCCAATTACCTCATCCTCACTTTTTTCAGAAATTTTTCTATCCTTAACCAGTCGCGAGAGGTGTTCATCGTTCGCAAAAACGTAGCGATAATCCGTGTCAATCATGTATATAGAATCGTTAGAGGATTCCACGGCGGTCTTAAATAACTTTAGTTTTCTTTCCGAGCTTTTCCTTCCAGAAATATCTCTCATTACCGCTATAAACCTGACTTCGTCATCGTCCCTCTCGTACATGGACAGAGAACACTCGAGAGGGAAAATTGAACCGTCTTTCTTTAAACCATCGACGATTCTAGGAGAATCGAGTTCATGCTCTTCTCCGATGGTTTTCTTCAAATCTTTCCATTGATTCTCTCTGGATTCTTCGGTCATTAATTCGACGATATTTTTGTCAATCAACTCTTCCTTAGGGTAACCGAACACTTCAGATGTTGCCTCGTTACAGAATCGGATTTTACCATTTTTTTCGATAATCAGCATGGGATCCTTACTGGCGTCCATCGCATATCGAATCTCTTCAAGCTCTTTCTCTACCTCTAGTCGATTTGTTATATCGATTAAGGTACCCTGGACGGCTGGTTCACCTTTATAAGATGTGGGAACGGAAAAAACCTCTACGGTCTTCTTTCCATTTTTAGTAAGGGCTTCGAACTTGTAGCGGTGCGGTTCTCCCTCCCCCTCCTGACGAGCTTCCACACCCTCCTTCACGCGTTCGCTGTCCTTATTCGAAGCCAATTCCAGATAGTGTTTACCGATTATCTCATCCCTATCGTAACCGTAAATTCTAGAAAACTCGGGGTTCACATATTTGAACTTGTCGTCTTGAATTATATATACGCCGACGAGAGATTTTTCGGTCAGATCACGGTATTTTTTCTCGCTGCTCTTCAGCTTCTGCTTTGCGTTCCAGTACTCGACTTCCTGATCTATAGCCTGAGCCAAGACTCCGTATTGAGAGCGGGGGTCCCCACCCTTCCTCAGGTAACGATCAGCTCCAAGGTTGAGCGCCTCCATAGCCACCTCCTCCCGACCTTTGCCGGTGAATATGATGAACGGTATATCGCTCTCCCACTCCTCTCTAACGACCCTTAGAAATTCGAGACCGTCCATCTCCGGCATCTGATAGTCAGATATCACGCAATCGTAATCCTTTTCCTCCAGGAGCTTCAGCCCCTTCTTAGCTGAAACGGCCGTATCGACTTTAAGACTCTCGTTTTCTTTCTCGAGGAAAATTTTTGCCTGCTCGAGGACATCCAGTTCGTCGTCGACGTACAAAACTCTCAGACCGAACACCCTCCTTGTTTTTTTGGTCTATCCATGTCATTATCCTCCGAGATGTTGACTATCCTTCCATTTCTCTTCCTTAAAATATCTATACTCTTCGTTGGCTTATGACGCAGTAATCAAGCCTTAACGACCAAAAAATCGAATCGATCAAAGTTAGGTTCCTTTCTTGAAAGTAGCAACGTCTATATAGATAAAGAAATAGCCCGAGCGTATGCCATCGAGAATAGAGCCCTAATCAAAACTCACGAAAAGTCAAAATGGTGGGCCCGGGGAGATTTGAACTCCCGATCTTCTCCTCGTAAGGGAGACGTCAT
>CAZEBR010000051.1:0-7331 GCA_964510375.1 Hadarchaeota archaeon (SeqCode)
GGACCCAGAAACCGTTGGACAGTTTGGCCTCACCGTACCCTTGGAGTGATATTCTCATGGCGGAGACGCTGATGTCGATCATCCAGAGTGATGTCATGAAGGTTATCGCGAGCGCTACCAGGACTGCGGCCCATGTGCCCTTGCTCGTCTGCCCGCTCATTCTTCATCACCACTATCTGAATCTGTCTCGTTTTCTTCATCGTCTCTCTCGGTTTCTTCTTGATCCGAACCTTTGTCTTCGGCCTTGTCGGTTTCGGAGTCGAATGTCCCTCCTTTTGTCCTGCTTGCGGGTTCAACACCTTTCTCTCCGAATCGAGGCAGGTATTCAGGTAACGACATGATAAGTGAGAGCTCTGGAACCGAGAGAGCGATGTGGTTTTTACCGGTAAGGGATCGGAAAAGCAAAGCGACCGATGACCCGCCACCGATTAGAAGCGCCCAGGTGGGAGGGTCCAGCAGACACCCTGGAAAATCCTCGACTAGTGAGGTCAAGATATCAAATGTTCCACCTGGTTTGTAGAGGAAGAGCAGCAGAAGGAACGTCGCGCCGAGAGGTACAAGGGTTATGAGTTGGTCGAGTCTGATTCCACGAATTTTCCAGGGATGAGGAACTTTAGGATTGGCGTTAGGTCCAGTTATATCATCGTCCTCCCTGTTCTCCCTGTTAATTGCGAGCTTGTTTGGCCGGAACGGGAACGAGGCCTTGATTTTGTTGACCTGTCTCCGACTGTCTCCGTAGATTCGGACGTCGCACGCAACCATTCCGGATTCTGCCCTTTTTTCTATCCGGTCGGCCTTTTTCTCGAGCCTCCTGTCTCGGGCGGTTCTCCGGGAATCCCTATTACTCTTCTTTCGTCCGTTGTGCGTCTTTCCCCTCACCAGGTTCGATCCCGGCTGGTATCCGTTTCCACTGGTCCGGTTCAACCTTTTCTCTTTGGCTAGCCTACTCGCACCTCTTTCCGCCCTGTCGCTTCGTGAGACGGATATTCTTACCTCTCCCCCTGAAGCGATGGCGCTTACGAGGGAGTCGGGCAGGTTTACGTGTTCCTCCGGGAGGTCTCTTCCGCTTCCGGTGGCGACCTCCTTCATGAATGGTATGCCGTAGTGCCGTTCTGCCTCCAGTTCGGCCTCTATCCGGTAGTCGTTGGGTGAGGGAGGTTTCCGTTCGGGACCTTCCCTGACGTCGAACCTTTTCTTTTCCAGGTAGTTCCTGATGACTTCCTTCTCGCCCTCCGGAGCCCCTATAAAATATCTGACTCCCTCGCCCCCGCCTCCGAGCTTCATGTTGGCGGCGACAAATTCGAACGATTCGTCCGAGTTGTAAATGTAGTTCACGGTTTCGGACACGTTCGGAACTTCGAGCTCGTGACCCGGCCAGTCCCTTATCTCCAGCCACTCCATCTGCGTCACCTCGCCTCTCCGGGTTTCGTCGTGAACCTGCGGTACTCGTCGGAGGTGGCCACGAACTTGAGCGGGACCTTGACGTCTCGGGAGGACAGGATCGCCTGCCCCGGTTCGAAGTCGAGCGTCGCGTCCACCTCGCTCTCCGTCAGGCCGAAAGCGTCCCCCACGAGTTCTGCCGCGGACTGGTCCTGCTGTAGGATGACCTTTGTGGCGCTGTTCTCGAGCGCGGTCCTCCCAGCCTCGGACGCCAGGACGTCGTCGGGCCTTTGTGACGCCAGCAAGAACACCACGTTTCTCCTTCTCCCTCTCCGGGCGACGTTCTCCAGGAAGGACGCTGCGGCCGGGACCTTCGTGTACAGCCAGACCTCGTCTATCAGGACGGTCTTCAGTTTCTCCCTCGGGAGCTTCTCTATCTTCCTCCATATCTGTCCGAATATGAGGATCGATGCGAGGTCCAGCATTCCCACTCGTTTTTTCGCGACCCTCATCCCTTCGTGAAGGTCGCTCAGGTCGAAAACGGCCCTCTCCGAGAGTTCCTTGGGTTCTCCCTCGAAGAGGAACTTCTCAGGTCCTTCGAGGAGGCCGTTCAACCTCTTGGTCAGGTCCTCGTCGGCCCAGTCCCTCAGCTCGGAGAGGGACCCGCATCGCTGAACCCCTACGCGGAGGTTCGAGTAGGCCCCCGATTCCTCATCCGAGAGGTTTAAGGCCTCGGCGAGCATGCTGATGACCACGCTCTTCTCCCGGGGGAACAGCTTCAATGGGTCCAGCCCGAGGGGTTCGTCCGTCTTTACGTGCCGTATCTGGGTCCCGGTCCTGTCTAGGGAGAGGGCCGGTCTGGTGTACTCGTTCTCCGGGTCGATGATGAAGTATGCCATGTCACGGTGTTTTTCGAAAAGCCGCGTGAGGTATGTCTTCATTGCGAAGCTTTTCCCCGCGCCCGTCCTACCGACGAAGGAGGCGTGTGCGTTCGACCTGACCATCGGGTCGTAGAGCACCGGGGCGCCGGTATGGAGGTTGGTTCCGAGGAACACCCCTCCGGGGGTTTCGATGACGTTCGAGGAGACGAACGGGAAGAAGGCTCCCAGCGTGACGGTGTCGAGGTACAGCGTTTTCCCGATTTCCCCTCGAAGCATCTCCTCCTGCACGAACAGCGGGTCGTCGATCCGGATCATCCTCCCCTCGCAGATCGACTCTATCCTCTCGTAGTTGTCCTCCATCTCCTCCTCCGTTTCTCCCCCGGCTGTGATGTTGATTGTCGACTCGAACAGTCGGGAGGATCCCTCCGAAAGCCGTTCGACCGCCTCCTGAGCCCTCTGGGCCTCGATCCTCTTCGTCTTGGTGCCCTCCCTTGCGGCGGCGGTCTGCTTCATCCGGACGAACCTCTCCATCCTGTTCACGGATTCGGCCTGATCGAGCGGTCTGATCTTTATGGTTATGCGGTCTGCAGGGCCGTAGAGGAGGGAGGGGAATCCCTCGACTATCTGCTCCCGCATCTCGTAGACCGTCCCGGTCTTCACGTTCCTCCCGCCTTCGACGGCGGCGAAGTCCTTGAAGGACCTCACCACCTGCGGTTCCAGGGAGCGGGCAACCTTTTGATACCTGAACCCGGCCGAGTCGAGCTTCGTCCCTATCGCCTCCTCGGACTTCACGTAGAACTTGAAGAACTCCGTCTCCGTGGACTTGTTGCCTAGCTCGACCTCCTTCGAGGTCTTCACGGCGAGAATCTTTATCTCGCAGTTCAGTGAGTTGAGGAAGTTTCTGAATCCGTCCACTACCGAGTCCTTTTCGTCCTCCGGAAGATCGGCGAAGTTGACGGGGAACAGTTCGTACACGTGCTCCTCGCCTCCCCGGGTCTCTTCCTTTTGTTCCTCAGGAGTCTCCTCCAGGGAGGTTCTCTTTTCGGGTTTCTCTCCTTTGGGTCCTTTGCTCCTGTCGCCTCCAGGTCTCGAGTCCACCTCGATCTTCTCTACTCCTTCCGGGTATCCCTCCGGCGTGACGGAGAGAGTGAACGACCCCCGGCCGGGAGGTGTGAAGATAAGGGAGTAGGATCCGTCCTCGTCGGTTCTGCCCGAGTGATAGGGTTCGCCGTCGAGCGTCACCTCGTAGCTGACGTTCGACAACCTTTTCCCCGTGGAGGGATCGAACAGGACTCCCGCGATCCTCGTGGGCTCCCCCATAGGGGCGACGATCGGTCGGGATCCTTCCTCTTTTGCATGATCATCGGAAGAGGTGCCGTCTTCGGCGGGAGTTGAGAAGCTCAGGGACGAGCCGAATCCCGGAAGGATCCCCTTCGCGAAGTGGAGGAGGTACCACTCCGGGCTGAAGACCTTACCCTTCCTTCCGAAAACCGCCATCCCCAGAGCGAAGACCGTTAGGGCGGGGACGGCCCGGTAGATGACGGACCCCATCCCGAAGAAGGGTGTGATCTTGCTGAAGGTGAGAAAAGCCAGTCCGCACCAGAGGAACAGGTGGACCGTCTGACGGATTGTGAGTGTGACGAGCTTGAAGTCGAACATCGGCTGGTTTATGTAACCTATATCTTCAAACCATGCAGTCGAAACGATTCGGGGCATATCTCTTACGACCCGAGGTTTTCATTCCCCGAAGGCACTTATTTGAAAGTACAGAAACACGGTCGAGTCAAGAACGCCACCCACGAAAAACAGAAACGATCGAGAATGATCTAGTCTCGCAAAGATTCCAGTAACTCTCGAGGAGAGAGGACTTTCACTTCGGATTGTTGTTTCAATTTCTTGTCTCCTGAAAAAATCGGACAGTCCTGTTTGAGCGCCAATGCAAAGTACTCGAAGTCCTTGGGATCCGGCGATACTTTCTTCCCTTCTTGCAGAAAATCCTCAAACTGGGAAGCGGGTATCGTGTCTATCTCTCTAGACATGAATCCCATAACTTCGTGGAATTCATCTTCAGGCAGATTTGTTCCCTCGAGCAGTTCTTCTCTATGCTTGTCTATCTCTTCAAGCAAGAACTCCGGCGCGATGAGCCTATATTTTTCGAGAATGCTGTTTAGGATGAAGCAGTCGAAAGTAGTTCCTTTCTTGATTAAAGAAGAAATTACAACGTTCGCGTCCACCACGAGAAACATATAGCTCACAGCATCTTTTCATATCTTTCTGCCAAGGACTTGCTTACTCTGGTGGACAGTTCGGCGGCCTGTTCTTTCGTAAGTTCGCTTTTTGATGTGATCCTCTTCAGTCTGGCGAGTCTTTCTAGCTCTTCCTTGACCAGTTTATTCGCCATCAATGTGAGTTTCGTTTCTGACAGCCCCTCCAGTCCAAGCCTCAAATCGTCGGGAATCTTGATTTTTATCTCGCCCATCAAAACACCAAATTTAATTCTGCAAAAGGATCGATAAATAACTTTTCAATTTAAACGAAGATCGAAAAGACGAAAAGAGGAATAAAAAAAGAAAAGAACCGGGATTTTGACCCAGCGCTTCTCTCTCCCTTTTTGAATCACCTGAAGCTAATTGATTTTGCATATCCTTTGTTATCATCGGGTTTTTTCGCTCTTGGAATTCTTTTTATTTTGATCTGCCGAAAGTGCTTCTCGTTTAGATATCGCATATCCACCTAAAGCTCCGATCAAGCAACCTATTCCTGTTCCGATTAGAAGAAGTTTTTCCGAAGAGAGTCTATCTGATCGGGAGGGATTCGTTCTTCCTTCCTCCGTTTCGGCGGGTTTTATTCTTTCGAACTTTGCAGTCAACTCAGTGCCGGGGCTTGGAGTGATGGATATCTCCTTCCGGTTTTTCACGTTTTCGGGAACGTTACCGGTCCAGCGAACGAATTCGTATCCGGGAGATGCTTCGACCTCGTAAGTAAAGACCGGTGTTCCGTTTTCTCTGATTTTCAGGGAGGTGGATACGATACCCCCTGCGTTCTCAGGGTCCATGTTGACGGCTATGACTTGATTGGTCGGGAGATCGTTTTCGCCCGCCCGGTCCGAAGGCTCGTTATCGGGAGGGCTCAGATTTCCGAGAACGTCGTGGCAGATGCTGTTGATCACTTCGGCGGGTACGGTTCCGGAGGACCGGAAGACGATGTAACCGGTAGGATCGACGATCAGGATCGTCGGGATCCCCTCCACGTTGTAGTTGTCCGCCGTTTCCGGAGATTTCGCGAAGGTCCAGTCTCCGCCGTACTCCGACTTGAACCCTCTCATGTCCTCGGTGCTCGTTCGGGAATCGACCTCGACGGAGAGTATGGCCACGTTCTCTCTGCTGAAGTTGTCCCTGACGGATCGGAGGTGTTCCGCCGCTGTCTGGCAGTGTGGACAGTCGACGGAGTAAAAGTCCAACACCAGGATTTTCCCTCTGTAGTCTTCCAGAGAAACCGTTTCGCCGGCCAGTGTCTTTGCCGTGAAGGGTGGTGCTTCTTCCCCCGCGTTGGGGGAACGCTCCGTCTGTGCCGTCGCGGCGGGTAGCCCAATGGTTAGTACTGAAGAGGCGGCTAGGATCGCTATAAAAACCGCGAGAGTGTATTTTTCTCCGTTCATTCTATCAGTTTCTGAAGGTGGGAGATTCCTTTTATTGCGCGTCAGAGAAAAAAGAGGTAAAAAAATAAGAGCAGTAGCTATAAACTCCGCTTTCACTCCGACATGACGTGCTCCAGCAGCTTCCGGTGGGGTACCTCGTCCGCCCTGATGTTGAACTGGCCGTCTTCGTCGACCTTGAGAGAGACCTCTGCGATGAAGAAGTCCTCCGAGACGGTCCCGGAAAGTTCGTCGGATGCGTCGTCGAAGATTTCTTCTTTTTCTCCTCGGACCAAGTAACCGTCGTCGATGTTCGCTATGTATATTACATCTCCACTAATCCTCATCTTTCTATTCCTCCTGATTTTCATCTAGTCTCTGGTCGAACCCTCTTTTAACACTCTCAAGCCGTTTCCATCCGGCTCTAGGATTATTCCATACGTGTGGAACAATTTCTGCTTTGAGTGCTTTTAGCCATAGTATCCTTTCTTTCTCAAGTAGCTGATGAAGCCGTGTAGGACCATCTGATTCAATTCGTCTATCCTCTCGTGATCATCCATGGCCTCTATCGCGGCCTCGTACTCCAATCTGCCGAGCTCTATCGAGACATTCTTCACTCCTGACCCAAACTCTTGTTTCGCGGATTTTTTCCGTTTAGAAGACTCACTATTAATTTCTTCTTCTGCGGCCCTTGTCTGTGCTTTGCCGATGACTCTCTCGACTTTGTTTCTTCCCTTTTCGGAGGCCTCGTATGCAATTTCGTATGCCTTGGTGGGATTTTCTCTCGCCATTTTCACGAAATCTTTGTCGCGTGCAAGTTTTTCTGCTACTATGACATCACCAATGCTTAACTTCCCCACTTCATTATCGGTCGAAAATTCATCTCCAATGCCCACAGTGGGCATCTCTTCTAAAGCCTTTATTTCCGAATCGGAGCGATTTTCTGGTTTTTTCGTAATCGCCTTGATCCACTCCGGAAGGTCCTGCTCTGCTGGTTCCTTCGTAAGCTCAACAAACCAGCCAGGCATATTGGCAATTTTGAGATATCTTTGAACTTGAGTCCTACTCATTTTCGTCTTTTTACTTATCCTTTCGACAGTTTCCTCTTTTCCCGGATCAGCATTCATCTTTTCGCACATCCTCTTCAGCGCTTCGGCCCATTGCCCGTTGGAGAGGTCCAGTCTGTGTTTGTTCTCTGCGATTGATGTTGCCATCGCTTCTACATCATCGCCTTCAAGTTCCTCCCTTACTTCACAAGGGAATTTCTCGATTCCAGCTCTGCATCCGGCTAGGAACCTTCTCTTTCCGACGGTGATCAAGTATTTGTTTTCCTCACCCTTCTTCGGTCTGACCATCAGATTCTGAATGATTCCCTTCTCCTTGATGCTATCTATGATCTGTTCGTCGAGGTCCGCTTCCTTTCTGACGTTCTCCGG
>CAZEBR010000052.1:0-6685 GCA_964510375.1 Hadarchaeota archaeon (SeqCode)
GTTTAATTCCTTGGTGCAGTAAGGACACCAAATAGTAGATGATATTCCATCAGCTAATGAATTTGCATCAACCCAAAAAGTTCTATCACAGGAAGGACAGGTCGCTTCAATCGGTTCATATTCTAAATCAGTCGTGCTTTTAACCTCCTTATTTGTCAAATTTATTCCTCTTCTGAGAGTTCATCTTCTTTTTTAGAGGATTCTTCCAATTCAATACTATCCTTTTTTTCTTTTTCACTCTTTATTTCTGATTCCTCTATTTCAGAATCTTCTTCTACTCCTTTCGGATACTCTAAATCGAAACTAGGATATTTTTCAGATAATATATCCGTTATACTATCTATAAGCAATGTCAAAGCATCTTTATTCTCTAAGTTCTCTTTCATTCTCCTTGCTAGAGCTCTTATTGAGGCATCCTCAGACGATTCCAAACTATCAGCGACATTACTGGCCAAATTAGCTATTTCCTCATCATTTGGAGGAGCTAACGCACATTTAAGTTGGGTTATCTTAAACAATTCGGGTTTCATATTTATTTTCTCCGATTCAGTTTCTTCAACTTCAAGATCCTCTAAATAGTCATAAATATTCATAAACCTACTTGTAACCCGATCCCTATTGATGGTAGCACTAATATCAGTTATCTGATCCTTTACGACAGATTCACTAAAATCCTGACCCTCAAAAGTCTCAAGTAATACTCTTAAAATCTTATTTTTCTTAGCAGCTTTTTCTACAGCATCCCTGTTTCCAGAAGCAACTCTTTTTCCTAAAGGAGTTATCCGCCACCATTTATTTTCATCTTGCTCAAGCAATCCGAACTTTTTCAAGTCTGAAAATGCCCTCCTAGCATGGCCTTCAGACATTCCCATCTTTTCCGCCATTTCTTGGAATGTCACGAGACTAGTTCCAATCTTCTTATGAGCTTTCTTTACGTAGTCAATTGCATCTATTAGACTAGTTTGTGGTAAGCCAGTTTTTGCTTTTCTCTTCCCTTTTTTCTCATCAGACATTACTTTATTATTTCTTATGATTTGTTTATAAATTTTCACTTTTTCACTTTTTCTATTCACTTACCAAAAAAAGGGAAAAGTGGAGGAGAAAAACATCAAAGTGGATGAACAGATTTATATACCGGGTGGAAGAAATAAAAATGTGCAGGAATGAAGGGGAAACCGCAGACCTTCTTGAACCCTGATGGAGGCAGGGCCCCTCAAGCATAGGAATGCGATTTCCCCCGACCTGCACCTATAATTTGTTTCTAATATCCCTATGAAACCTAATAAGCGTTTCCCTCGAGATATCAACTTGATTTATTTTAAAATTATTCTTAAACCAGTTATTCATTTCATTTCCAGTTCTCTTTTTAAAAGCCTCTCAATAAGTACGCCTATCGTTATTCCTCTGTCTATAGCCAGTTTTTTTGCTTCTTTCCATAGGTCTGGATCGACTTTGATGCTGGTGGTTTTCTTATCTGACATTCTTCTAATTAACAATTGTTGTTAGTATTATATAAATCTAGTATTCTTTACCACCATAATACTCATAAGTAATACTAGTATTATATAATACTAGGAGTTAAAGATGAAACCTGAAATAGAAATAAGTTCGGAAAAGGTAGAGGAGAGATACACACAGGACTGGCCTGCCTACAATCAGGCTCAGGCTACGGAGAAGGTGAAGTTCAAAGATTCGGATCTTTTGGATGTTATTCAGGAGAAGAAGGGATCTTCCACTGGAAGGAACGGCATGCATCAAAACAAATATTCGATTAAAACACAACGTCTTAACCGGGGTGAAAATATGCATGCAGCCTTTATCATGATGAGTACCGAAAAGGGCAAACCGTTCTCCGTAGCCGAAAAAGTTTCCGAGATCGATAGCGTAGAGCTAGCGTACCCGGTAACGGGACCCTACGACGTCATAGCATGCCTGGAAGCCGAAAACGATCTCGAAGAGAAACTCAAGGATACGGTCGAGGAGATCCATTCCATCGACGGGGTCCTGAGCACCTTGACTTCGATAGCCGTGCACTGATGCCCGAACCTTTCGGTCCGAAGGTCCCACAACGAGCATTGTTAGGGGTCATCCGTTCCCTCTTTTCGTTATCCAGCTGTCACTTTTTAAAAATCAATTCAATCCCGATCCTGCCGCTTGTCCCTCCGTCCCGGAGCCGCCATCGGCCAGGGAGTCAGTCAAGGGACATCCGGCGGGGGAACCTCAATAATTTTAAACCCGGAGGAAAAGGCTTAGGGATTGGTAAAATGACTACGAAAGACGAACTCCTTAAGGAAAAGACCGTCAAAGAGCTGAGACAGATGGCGAGGGACAGGAACCTGACGGGATACTCGGACATGCGTAAGGCCGAACTGGTAGATCTGATCGGAGGTAATTACAGCAAGGACGAGATCGAGGCCTGGCCCGACCTGGAACTGGGCGGGTCCCCGGAAGGCGGAGGAATCGAAAAAATAGAGGCGGAAGACTTCGGGGCACAGGAGGACGAGGCCGGCCCCAAAGGAATCGAACCGGTCGAGTCCATCGAGGATGAACTCGGCGAAGTGAACGAGCCGGAGACGGAGAGCGCTTCCGGATCCCTCGACGAGAGAATGGTGGCCTTGGTAATCATCCTGATAGCGATCATCGCCGCAGCGGTCTGGCTATTGATCCCGTAAAGCAGGACGACGAGAGAAAAGGCACGCGATCGATCCTTCAGGTTTTTTATTATTCTAAACGGATGTCCACAGCCCGGCGGCTACGAGGTGGCCTTCAACTTCAGCATGTCGATAAATATCTTGACCCCGCTGGCTATCGTGGTCCCGGAAGCCTTGGAGTACTCCGTGAAGATGCACCTTATCGGCACGGAGCGGAACTCCAGATCCTCCTCACCCACCTGCATGATGATATCGGAGGAAACGGCGTAGAGGTCGCTCCGAATCCTGATCTTCTCCAGGGCCTCCTTCCCGAACGCGCGGAACCCCGACTGGGAATCCGTGAAGGGGCCGCCGAGAACGTGGGTCATGAAGTCGAGGAAGAAGTTACCCAACTCCTTGTTCAGGGGCATCTGGTTCCTCCTCCTCTCGCCCACCGCGAAGTCGGCGCCGTCGAGAACGTCCAGCAGCTTCTCGATCTCCTTCGGGTCGTGCTGGCCGTCCGCGTCGAACGTCACGGCCACGTCCGCCCCTTTGGAACGCGCCTCGTCGAGGCCGGTCCGGAGGGCCGCCCCCAGTCCCCTGTTGGCCTCGTGCTCGACGACCTCGGCTCCCTCCGACCGGGCGATCCCGGCCGTATTGTCCTCGGAGCCGTCGTCGACGACGATTATATTATCGTATCCCTCATGCTTCAGGCCCCGGATCACGGAGCCTATCATCTCCTCCTCGTCGTAGGCGGGTATCACTATCCAGACCTTCATAGACATCGCTTTTTAATTGGGCTCGGTTTTGATAAATACTATTCCAAGAAATCCTCACAAAAGATAATACTTCCCCCGACCATTTCAATTACGGTGAAAAAATGAAGACGTTTTCAAAAGAAATCGAGTTTTCCACGAACAAAAACAAGGAAATTATAGACATGACCGGGGAGGTAATGGAAGCCTTCAGGCAATCAGACGTCGAGGACGGTATCCTGGTCGCGCAACTGCCCCACGCGACGGCGATGCTCCTGCTGAACGAGAACGAGTCGGGGCTGAAACGGGACATCCTCGACAAGCTGGAGGACTTCGCGCCCCAGCGCGGGGGCTACAACCACGACCGCATCGACGACAACGCCCACTCCCACATAAAGGCCGCCCTCGGAGGCTCTTCGAAGGTCCTGCCGATAGTGGACGGGCGGGTCGTGAAGGGAACCTGGCAGAGCTTCCTGGTGGTCGAACAGGACGGCCCCAGATCGCGGCGCAAGCTGGTCGTGCTCGCGATGGGCGAATGATATTAACCTCAATCGAGACTAAAAACAATCGGAAGATCAAGAGGAGAAGTTTAAATGGCCGACTTGGACGAACTCGACGACCGGATCGAGACCTGCACGAAGTGCGACCTCCACGAAAACAGGACGAACGCCGTCCCCGGCGAGGGGCCGGAAGACGCGGACGTGATGCTCATCGGGGAAGCGCCCGGGTACAACGAGGATCAGCAGGGGAGGCCCTTCGTGGGCAAGGCCGGTGACATCCTCACGGACCTCCTGAACGACGCCGGCCTGGAGAGGGACGAGGTCTTCATCGGGAACGTAATCAAGTGCAAGCCGCCGGAAAACAGGGACCCCACCGACGAGGAGATCGAAACCTGCCTGCCCTACCTCAAGGAACAGATCAGGGAGATAGGTCCGAAACTGATCGTCTCCCTCGGCAGGATCGCCGGGCGGACCCTGCTGGACCGAGCGGTGAAGGTCAGCGAGGAACACGGAAAACTGAAGGACATAGAATTCGGGGGATGGAGCTGCAAGCTGTTCGTCTCCTACCACCCGGCCGCCGCGCTCTACGGTGGCGGGACAAGGGAAAAGCTCGAGAAGGACTTCGAGAAGCTCGGAGAAATCGTGAAGAATATCGGTGACTTCAAGACGTCGAGACAGACGACGCTCTAGCGGGCTAAACCTCCCTCATGTCGAGCAGATCCGCCCCTCTCCTTTTCGAAACCTCGGCCGGGACATCCAGCGCTTTCTCGGATCTCTCTATGATGACCCTGTCGCTGGACGCGGAAACCTCGTGCTCCCAGACCTTCGCGTCGGTGCCCACGGTAGTCCTAGCGCTCCCCTCGAAATCCCTCTCCTCCATTTTCCTCCTCGCCAATCCAGCCAATTCCCCGCTCTTGCTTACCTGCTTATCGAAAAGCATGACGACCCTCTCAGGATTCATGTCCTCCAGGGCATCGAGAACCTCGATCAGGGCCTCGTCCGTGGAATCGGTCATTTTATACTTTCCGAAGATGGCCTGGAGGTCCCTCGTCACCCCGTCGTCGCACACTATCACCCTCTCCCCCTCGAGGATGCTCTCGACCGTTATGAGAACGTTGTAACCGTCCACACCGACCTCCCGGTCCTCGACCTCCGACGGGTCTATAAGCTTGGACTCGTGGGCCCGAACCTCATCCTCGGAAAAAACGCACCGGGCGAGGAGGTGTCTCCTCTCCAGCTCGAGCTGGTAGTGGTCCGACACGTACTCCACCGCGGAATCTCTGGGATACCCACGATTGAGCAGATAGCGGAGATCGTTTACTGCGCGTTCAAGCTCGTCCGTTATCATTTTCACCCATCCGGAATTTCGATCGTTGCGGGCTCAGCACCGGGATAAACTTGCCAACGGCAGTCAGAGCTCACGTTAATATAGCAAGCCATGATCGATCCAATAAACAATACTCTTAGAACCGTTAAACACCTGTCACGTTTCGACATACCCGCTCGGATTCAACTCATCCTCCACCACACAATCACCAACACCGCGAGAAGGGCCCACGATCCGACGGTAACTTGGCCCCAAACGGAAATTGGAAAGAAACTCAACAAAACGGCGGACGTTAATCCTCCCGCCAAGGCCCACATCGCAATCTTATACGGCAATGTCTCCAGACCCGAATACGACAAAAAGGATATTTCCCCGCTCCCGAAGTACATTTTGAGAATCAATAGGGCAAAGCTTCCGGCCAAACATGCCCCGATAATCCCTATAGCGTAAAATAACTCTTCACCAGACAACCCATTCAGAAATCCTCCAGAGAACATCAAAGCAAAGACGAAAACCATAAACCCACGGGCCAAAAACTCCTCGAAAAACATCCTCGTCCTATCATCCATCAATAAAAAACCTCATATTTTGTTAAATATCCCTCCGAATAAACATTTGAGGGAAAACTGGAAATTCACATGAAGGGTCGATAGTCCCGTCTTCCCATTAGATTATCGATGACTATAGCGAAGAGGACAATAAACGCCCATAGCAGGGTCAAGTTTCCGAATGGCGGGAAATCCGGATTCAAAAACACCAGCACTCCCGCACCTACAAAAAACCCAATGGCAGCACCCCCTAAAATGGACATTATCCTATAGAGATGGGTCGAGCCTTTGCTTCTTACATAGTAAGCGAAAACAATACCTATCGATAAAGGAACTGCCCTAATCAAACCTTCCGTTAATGAAATTCCAAAGGCCCCATGCAACAAAATCCCAGAAACTAACGGGAGAATCGCATATAAAGACCAGAGCCATTTGCTATCCCAATCCAACATACATCTGACCCCCATGATCGGCCCAATAAACATACCCTTAGAACCGTTAATATAGAATGTGGCGAACATCCGGAGGAGGCGTCCGAATCAGCAAAATGTCCAAGTTTGATCCCCTCGAATACACGAAAGAAATAGAAAGGAAAGTCGTAAGGGAAGATCGGCGTAAATATTACCGTTTCAGAGGAACCCGTTTCTACGGAGGAGTGGCCACCGCCGACTGCGTCGGATGTAACCTCTCGTGCCGCTTCTGCTGGAGCAAGAACCCCCGGGAGAAACCGGAAGAAGTGGGAAAATTCTACACGCCGGAAGAGGTCGGGGAAAAACTGGTGGAAATCGCAGAGGATAACGGTTACGGCCAAGTACGAGTTTCGGGAAACGAGCCCACCATAGGACGGGAGCACCTGCTTTCACTGCTAGAAGAAATGGAGGAAACCGGACTGAAGTTTATCCTCGAGACGAATGGAATACTCATA
>CAZEBR010000053.1:0-4939 GCA_964510375.1 Hadarchaeota archaeon (SeqCode)
CTATCAGGAGTTATGACACACGTGTGATCGGGAGCAAAGGATTGACAGAGATCACATCCATAGAACTTCTCTACATCCTCCTCGTGTAGGTCTCTAACTCTCTTATCCCTAGCGTCCCAGACATCTCTGGCTTCCTCTATATTCTCCTCCACGTCGTCCTCATTCGTATAGTAAGTGATCTGAATCTTATCTATGAACGTTTGTTCTGTTTTGTACATCTTCATTATGGCATTGCCGATCTTTTCCAGTGAGTCCACACCATCCTTGAGGGCGCTTTTAGAAAGTCTAGCCCAAACATCGTCTCTCTGGTTTAGGTGCATTAATCCCTCGATATAATTACAAAACTCGTGATGCCTTCGCTCCACAACGGATTCCAAATTTTTAGGGTCCAACTCTTCGCTCGGCTCTATATATACCTCGATCAGAACACCCAAAGCCGTCGATGAACCTTCTCCGAGATCTTCAAGATCAGGGCCGACAATCGTCACATTTTCGTCCTCAATATCTTCCGCCGAGTCGACCGCTCTGACAATTTCGTAACCCGGATTATCGAGACCACCAAATTCGACATAATAATTACCCTTCCTTATCCTTTCACCCTCGTACATGGGGCCGATATCAACCGGAATTACTTCTTCCCAATCCTTCTCCAACAGTGACATTTTTTCTCTCCTAGATTTGCTTTGTCAGGGCCTTTAAATCGCTTTCCCATTTATCTCGGGGAAGATTATTGAAAGAGATGTCCGCGTATTGTTGATGTCTCCAGTTAAGAGTAACTACTACATCCACCCCGTACGACCTCAGCCCGGCCAGCACCCTCGTCTCAATGTGATACGGTATACCAGCTAAAATTACATATTCGTAAGACTCATCTTCCTTATTACACAACCTGTCCGCGATTTCCATCAAACCATATCTTGCATCTGCATCGACATCGATATCCTCAGAACCTGCCGACTCCGTTTTAAAAACAGTTGGTTCTACCTTCTCAATCATTTCTTTCAATACTTCTTCAGGATACAGACCAACTTCCGACCCTAGCACGAAAAGAACATCCTCGGCTTCGCCAAGCTTTTTCCCGAAGGACTCAGGTTTCAGTTCGGAAGCCTTTACACGTCCGCTAGTTTCTCCCCACAAATAAGCATCAGGAATATTTATACCTCCTTTATTGTACTCTTCCCAATCCTTCCTCTATTTCCTCAGAATCAAGGATGGTGGGTTGACTGCCTCCGTATTTATTTTTCTCCCACTTGGGGTTCTCTTGAAGAATATCCATAACTTCTTGACGGTGTTTCATGGGAACGTCCTTCTCCCTTCTCACAAACTTGTAGAGATCGGGCGGATATTCCTCACCAAAATATTTGTTGTAAAGGTCAATATAGTGTGAGAGTTTCATCTGCCTGCCCGCCTGGTTATCGGCCGGTCTGATACACATTTTCACGGCCTTCACTATCATCTCCCCCGCTGACTCGGCGTAGGTTACCAAGTGTTCGGGTGCAGGGGCAATCGTATATTCATCCTCTTCAGGTTTCCTTTTATTTCGAGTTTGCCAAAGTTCTTCTTTGTCGCGGCGGCCTAACATCGATCTTCCGTATAGAGAAGATCTAGGACCTAGGATAACAGGTATACCAACCCTCTGAACACCGTTAGCTATGGAAACGGCTTTTTGAGACATAGCACCCCAAGATATACCCACAGCACCGACTCTATTCAGAATGTAATCGGCTATTTCTTTATAGTTACCTCTTAATCCCATCCTCGCAAATATATTGGCTATCTTTATTGCTGCCCCAGTGATATGAGAATTAGAAACGCATGAACCAACATTTACGACACCTCCGGCATCAAAGGACCCGGGAAACTCCTCGTAAATGGTTTCCCCCTCCTCATTTTCAAAGTATGATATATCAATCGCATGACATCCAGATAGGGCAATGATGTAGTTTCTCTTCGCCAATTCTCGCGCAAGCCGATAAAGAGGCTCTCGGAAGCTTTCGTCAGAATCAGGATAGTTTGAACATCCTACCATAGCAACGACCCCCGGAATTTCACCCATAACTATCGGGGACCCAACATCCCTAATCTCCGTGTCTCTAATTGGTCCTCTCCCCACGCGAACTCTGTAATCTTCTTCTTTGACTTCTTTCTCTGCGGCCTTTTCCATCACTTTCATGATCTCCACACCGCTCGGACAGGACTCATCACACCTTCCACATCCGATACAGTGGTTCAGATAAAGATCGGCTAATTTCTCAGGATTGCCGTTTTTCGCCTTCTCCATCGCATCCGATATCGGAAGATCATTGGGACAACTCCTCTCACAGAAGCCACAGAGGACGCATTTGTCCAAGTTCTCTTCCATGCTTTCCTTCGAAGGTGAAGTTTTCGGTTCTTGTCTTTCATCGGAGACTTCCTGCGCTACCCTGACTGCAACCTCACCTACCTTCTCCAAGTCCGTTATAAGCACTCCTTCCTGCCCGTCGTTTACCATATCGTCCACTATTTCATCCACCGGGTCGTCACTTCTATCCGGTAGGCCGAAACAAATCTTCGATGTGGTAGCTATGACCTTGCTCCCTACCTCCTTGGCCTCTCTAAAGGTATCAGCTCGGACACATTGCTCGTCGGTAACTATAACATCGGCCACACCCGTCCTGATGAACTTCAAAGCACTCGCTAAAGAACCGACAATTTTAGGATGCTGATCGACCCGGGTCATATCAAGAACGGTACAACAGAGACCCGAAATTTCAATCTCATCCCAAAGCCCATTCTCCTCAGCATATTTCATAATATCTTCAGCCCCAACGATGTTATGGCCATAAACCAGAATGTTGGGCTTTTCCTTATCGACAGTACCCATTCCCGTATCAACCAGAGGAGCTTCAGGATCCCCCTTAGGCATATCATAAGCAGCGATCTGAGCGAGATCTGCTACTTCCATCCCCACATGGTCTAACATGCCCGCATTCAGAGCCTTGGATTCAAAGTCAGTATTGTCGCCTTCCTGACCAGTGTGGAGGGCGTCAACCTCTTGCACAATTTCCTTTTCCACATAGTCCAAAACGCCTTTTAGGTCAGCTAAGGTTTCCGGCTTTGTCCCACAGACCGTCCTAATATTGGGGGCCTCTACATTGACATGATCCCCCATGTCAAGAGGAACATCGGGTCCAAACTTTTCTATAGCTTCCTCAACTACATCCCGAGCATGAGCAGTATGAGCGGATACACCCCACGTAGCCCTCATAAAGTTCTTCCGAGCAACCTGATCATGAAGCCTTAATCCACAAGCCCCCTCCTTTCCATCTGAGAGATCGCATACTCCATAGGCACAGAAACAGCATTGTTCACAGGCCGGGTAATACTGGGGCCTGTATCTCTCCATCAGTTTACGATCCCAGTCTCTCAAATCTACCATATCGGGCATAGGCGTGGGACCGACGGGTTCCCAATCATCCGATTCATCGATTATCTCATCAACTGTCAAGTCAAGATCCTCTATAGACAGGTTATCAGAATCAAGACCGCCTATACTCAATTTGTTCTTTCCCATGCCTAAACACCGATTTTGATACCCCTTTCCTTATGTTTACTTAAAAATATTTGGATGCTGACTATAAGTTCAGCGGAAAGGATAGATAACGAACACAAATTATTAGCTTCACAAACCAGCTTTACAAATAATCCTTCACTCTCAACAGAAATTTCAATCCTCAAATCTTTGTTTTAAACTAAGACGATATTCATAAGCATAAATATATATTTTCATAAGCAGAACATGGATGAAAATTTAAAATCTTCGTGACTTTAATGATGGCTACTTTTCTTAAAAATTTCATATATTATTTCAATTATTAGTAGATCTAGCCATCAAGAATATTTGATTCAGAATAAGGGCTCGGAGAAATAATTCTATACGGCTCCTACCAATATCCGTAAAAACAAACAGAAATAAAACAATGAAATATCGAGACAAAATCAAACAAAAACGAGTGAAACGCATGGATAAACCATCCAACAAAAAGAAACACCATAAAAAGAATATTAAACACCACAACTGGAAATAAACCACATCAATTTCGTCACAATCTCGTTGAGGCCGAAAAAGTTTTACCAATGTCTGATACATCTATTCTAAACGGTGTATAAATATGGCTGACTTGATAGAGACTTTAGCTGACTTGGAGGAAGACGAAGCAATCGAAATCGTCGAAGAAAGACTCGAATCCGGCGAAGAACCACTAAACATAATGGGCGACGTCCGAAAAGCAATGCAGATCGTCGGCGACCGATTCGAAGAAGGCCAATACTTCATCCCAGACCTAGTCTACGCAGGAGACATCCTAGAAATAATCTCAGAAAAACTCAAAGAAGAAATGGGAGAAGGCGAAGAAGAAGAAAGACTAGGCAAAGTCGTGATAGCCACCGTCAAAGACGACCTCCACGACATCGGAAAAAACATGGTCGTCTTCCTACTAGACGTAAACGGCTGCGAAGTCCACGACATGGGCATCGACGTACCCCCCGAAGACATCGTAGAAAAAGTAAAAGAAGTAAAACCCGACATACTAGCACTGAGCGGATTCCTATCAGTAGCCTTTGACTCAATGAAAGAAACCGTAGACCTTCTAAAAGAAGAAGGACTACGAGACGACGTAAAAATAATGATCGGAGGCGGACAAGTCGACGAAGACGTAAAAGAATACTCCGGAGCAGACGCCTACTGCCCAACAGCAACAGACGGAGTAAAGCAAGCAAAAGAATGGTTAAAATAAAGGAGGCGAAAAAAAATGGAAAATATGCCAACCTTAGAAACATGGGCAAGTGGTAAAGGCATAGAATTCGAAAACGAAGAAGCAGAAAAAGAATACCAATACAAAGCCAACCTATTCAAAGACGCAATAGAACTCAACAAACCCGACAGAACACCAGTAATGAT
>CAZEBR010000054.1:0-4834 GCA_964510375.1 Hadarchaeota archaeon (SeqCode)
TTTCAGATATATATTCTTCTATTTCTTTTATAAATAGTTTAAAATCCTTCATACCATTTTTAATGTTGAAGAAAGCCTTTTCATCGTTTATTTCGCTGTATCTATGTACCAGTATGTTCCTAAATCCCTTCATATCTTTTATTTTCCTTCCGATCTCCCCCCCTAATATTCCGTCTTTCACCAGATTTTCTATTATATCGCCTTCGTCCTTGGGCACTCCGAGCTCCAGATCGGAGTTCAGGATCGAACATATGTCTATGACCTGCTGTATGCAAAACTCGGCTTTTTTATATATTCCCTCCTTGACTATCCCCATATCGGAAAAATCTTCGAACTCGTCCGGGAGATTTTCTTCGATTACCGATAAACTTTCCTCCAACTCTTTCAGCTTCGTCCTGATAATATTCGTCCTCAAGAAATCACCTCTCGATATAGTCCAAAAAGTTGGGTTCGAACATATCGTAATCCCTGATGGCTTCTAGGGCTATTTCGTGGAGTTCGCCAAAGTCTCTGAAAAAGAGAACTTCGCCTTTTAAGACCTCCTTTTTCAAGTATAGGGGAAGATCCTGAAAGATATGTACGTCGAAATCGTCCGAAAGTTCACCCATTACCCTAATTCTAAAGTTGAATCTCTCTCTGTCGTCACCCTCGTGACCAAGCGCCAAGTCTACATCCGATAAATCGGTCGCCTCCCCCCGAGCGGAAGAACCGAAAAGGATGATGAATTGAACTCTATTCTCACCATCCATTTTCTTTATCGTTTCGACTGCTTCTTCTATAGTCGGTTTGATTTCCATTTTTCTCTCAATAATATCTCTGTCCGCAACTATTTTATTTATTTAGTCATATCACTTCGTAGATCATTTCTTATTCAAAAAGATTCGATTTTCCAAAACTGAGGACGCCGCGCCTTTTCCGATTTAATCCGGAAGATTTTCTCGAAAGTGTCTTAAGGGATTCTATCGGCCAGCCCGTCGAACCCGGAATCGAAACTCATCAGCTTCTCGACCTTGTTGCTCTCCATTAGCTGTAGCGTCGAGCAGTCCGTGAAGCTCAAACCTTCCCCGGAGAGGGACTTGAACTTCTCCCAAGCGCCGCGGTAATCTTCCCTCGTGACTTGGAGCATCCGTATTCTGGGAGTGTTCGCAACGAATTTTCCCACGTCGATCGCCAGGTCCGGGTCGCCCGTTCTCACGAGTGCCAAGGTCGTCGCCTCGTCGAACACGTAGTCCGAGGTATGGACCGTGCCGAAGTCCCCCTTAAGCGCCCTCTTCATCAATTCCTTCCCCCTCTCGTGGTTCTCGTCGTCCTCGTTCCTGACCGCCACGATCACGCCAGTGTCGACAAATACGGAAAATTTAATCACCGCCGTAGAGGTGTTCGTCGACCTTTTTCGACGAGTCCTCGACGCCCCAGCTTTTCGGTTCGTCGAGCATCCGCCACGAGGGATCTTGCTCGAGCGGGGGGAGGTCCGCCAGCTCCTCCAAAAACTGGTCGTCCTCCAGGGCCCTGTCCACCGCTTTTCCCAGGGCCTCCTGGAAGGAGATTTTTTCGCCCTTTTCGAGCCTGAGCCGGGCCAACAGTCTCTCGAGCTTTCTCTTTCTCTCCTCGTCCAGCTTCACGGTCTTCGACATTTTTACACAAGTATACTTTTCTACAAGTACACATATAAAGTTCTCGCCGGGTGACTTTCGAGACCCTTTTCCTCGTCCTCCAAGAAAGGAAAACATCGGTCTCCTGCTGATCAGGTTCCTGAGTCCTGTGTTTTTGTTTTAATTGGCGTTCTCCGACTTAAAATGAGACAAAAAGATGAGTTAGAAAGATCGATTTTGAAAAGTATCCGGCAGACCTCGAAAAACGACTAAATCCCCATGGGTGGGGAAGTTCCAGATTCTACTCATTCCAAAAATCTAAAGAAAAAATATTAGGTCAAACGGTTCCCTGTTTTTTGTTACACCCGTAACAAAAAATACTCCGACAGAAATTTTTCATGTACCCAAATGAATACGTAAAGTCATGAGCAAGAAGATAGAGGTTTCGGACGAGGTTTATGAAAAGTTGAAGAAGGAAAAGGAGAACACATCGAAGATCTGGAAGTAAGGGACTGGGAGAGTTACTGATTTTGGATCTCTTCAATTCACCTATATTCTCTCTCAGATGGATTATTTTTTGTTATGCCCATAACAAAAAATGAACTCGGACGTAAATTGTGGTTTAGAAAACAATCCGCCATCACTCCTCCAGGACGTCTCCCAGGATTGACCCTAGACGTTCCACGATTTCCTCTATCGTGTCCTCGTTTCTCTCCAGGTAGTCCGACCTCACGGAAAAACCCTCGTAGGCGATCCTGTTCCGGAACTTTCTCAAACTCTGCAGAAATCGCTCGACCTCGGTCTCTACCCCGAACTTCTCGCAAATAAAGGATATCAGCTCCGCATGAGCGCCCCTACCCTTAACCTTCTTCCCGAGCCCCATGCCGATGCCCTCAAGCAGATAGTGAATCACATCGTAGTAATCCTTCACGACTTGAGTGGTGAACCTTTCTTTGTCCGTTTCGGCAATTCTTTCCAGAGTCCGGTCCGCCATCTTCCCGAGCGACCTGGCCTCTTCCTTGTCGGGCGTGATATCTATTACTTTCGCCATCCTTTCGGTCAATAGACTTCCAGGTAGCCGTAAAGCTTTATCCCGTTCACTATGTTGTTTTTGAGCTCCGGGGGAAACGAATTGAACTCCGGCCGAAAGTGCAGCTGTATGTCCCTCCGTAAGGCTTTCTCGTACTCCGACAGTTCAAAATCCTTTTCCGAGCATTGGAGGTAGAGGTCGACGTCGCTATCCGCCGTGTCCTCGCCCCTCGCGGCCGAACCGAAGAGGACGATGCAGTCCGGCATGGCTTTTTCGACCAGTTTCTTTAGGAGCCCGGTGTCGAAAATTCGGTATACCATATCGATGGACTTGTAGCGCCTGAAATTCTCGCTCTCTCTATCGGCGAGATAGACTGGATAGGAACGACTACCCGCCTGTTTTTCGCGCGTTTTGACGAGACCTTCCTCCTCCAACGTTTGAAGGTGTTTTTTTACGCTCGTGTGGGCGAGTCCGCTCCTCCTACTGACTTCTCTCAGCGGAAGTCCCAATCCTTCCGGTAGGGGGTCGTCGAAAAACACCCTAAGGACCCTCCAAGCGCTACATTCTTGTAACATTTGTTACATGAATATATCACCTGATACATAAATGTAACGATTTTGAACCCGTCTCGGAAACACGCCGGATCGTCCTTTTCCTGCTTAAAGGAAACCTCGGACAAAAAGTGAACCGGAGGAGATTTCTCGACTTAGAGAAACCCCCGATCGAAACCGCTCCCCAAATAAAGAAGTATTAACAAGTATAACGTATATACATATGTATATGTCGAAGACCATAAGAATAAACGAAAAAGCACACGAGAATTTGCGCGAGTACAAAGAAAAGCACGGGCTTTCCAGCTTCAACGAGGCGGTCGAAAAGGCTCTGCACGAGGCGGAAGGGATCATCGACGAGACTGGGCTCATATGCTCGACGCGAGACGTCCTGGGCGGTCAACCCCGGATCAAAGGAACGAGGATCGGGTTACTAAACATCCATCAATGGCACTTCGAGGAAGGGATGGACGCGGAGCAGATAAGCGAAAGTTACGACGTGGAAACCGAGGGAGTGGAGGCCGCGATTCAATACATCGAAGATAACTCCGAAGAGATCGAACAAATAAAAAAGGAGCAGGAGATTTCCGAAAAAGCATCGAGGGAGCGGGCGAAGGAGCGCATGCGGGAGCTCAAGAATGAGGATATGTCTCGATGAAAACGTGCCGGACCACCTAAAAACGAGGCTGGAAGCGGAGGGTCACAACGTCGCCCTGAGCCGGGAAATCGCCGGGCGGGGCGCCCCCGACAAAAAACTCTTGCGGGTTTGCAGCCAGGAACGACGAGCGTTACTGACAAACGATTCCGATTTCGACGGGCTCCACGAAACCGAGCATCACGAAGGGATACTCCGATACTCCATAAATCGGCCGATGAGGAGGGAATGGAAAGTGATTGTGAAGGGAATTAACAAAATTGACCGACACTTCGACGTAAAGAACGAGCTCCAGTGGCCCGCGGACTGGGCGGACCTCTGAAATTCCCGCATTTCCGTGACGATACTTGAAAGAATTTTTGTTACGGGTGTAACAAAAAAATCGAGCCCTCCCAACAAAATTTTTACGTACTCATATGAATACATAGATATATGAGCAAGAACATAGCAGTCTCGGACGAGGTTTATGAAAAGCTGAAGAAGGAAAAGAAGGATAAGAGCTTCAGCGAAGTCATTGAGGAGAAACTGGACTCGGGGGGTAAAATCGTGGAAGTGACCGGCGCCAGAATACTGGATCGGGAGACTATGGAGGAGGTCAAGGGAGAGATAAAAAAGGGTTCTCGAGGATCTCTGGAGCGAATGGAAGATGAAGTTGCTTGATACCTCCGCACTCGTCGAGATCGATCGGGGAGATAAGGAGAAAGCCGAAAGGCTGGACGACGAAGGGACGCACGCCATAAACCAAGTCTCGGAAACCGAAATGTTCGTAGGAATCGAATACAAATACGAAAGGGGAACGGACACCTACAGGGAGGCCAGGGAGGAACTGGAGAGGTTGCTTTCTCGGTTCGAAGTCATCCGGATCGACAGATCGATATCCATCAAAGCCGCCAAGATCATGGACGATCTCAGAGAAAAGGGAAAACCGTTGCACGACCTGCACGACATCTACATAGCGGCCACAGGCGTGAAGAGGGACCTGGAAGTCCTCACCAAGAACTTGGAG
>CAZEBR010000055.1:0-4037 GCA_964510375.1 Hadarchaeota archaeon (SeqCode)
GGTATAATTTGCCTTCACGGCGTATGCGATCAACGTATCATCGGGAAAAGCAGATTTCAATCTATCATATCTCTCTTCAATCATCGAATAATCAATCAGATATGAGGGAGTTCCGTATTTGTCCACTATTTTTTCTAGCCTAGATACACTCGACATTTTTACCGAGCCAATTTTGATTTCCACTAATCTTTAATAATCCTTATTTCTGCCTCCACATCTAGCTGAAAAAGAGAGAAACCCGATTACAAAAGTTTTAAATCTTTTACCCTCACCATCTTGAAAGGAAGATATTAACTCGGATTATTTTGAAAAATAATCGCTTGGTGGTGTAAAATTGAAGATTGCTGTTTTGACAGGAGGCGGACACGTACCTACACTAAATGCAGGAATTGAAGGAATAACGAAAACGGCTATCAATAAAGGTTGGGAGGTCGTCGGGGCGACCGATGGATGGAAAGGCATGGAACAAGGAAATTTCCTAGAGCTGAATAGAGAGAACACTGATTCCATTCAGTATTGCGGTGGCTCGGTTCTGGGAAATAAAAGATGGAATCCCAATCTGGACGACGTAGTTAAAACCGCTGAGAAAAACGATATCGATGGAATTATCGCACTTGGCGGGGATGATACCCTAGGCGTTCTAGCAGATTTATGGGAAGAACACGGACTTCCCTCCGCAGGATGGCCGAAAACCATGGATAACGATCTGAGCGGGACCTATTTTTGTTTAGGATATCCGACTGCCGTAAGCATAGCTTCAAAGACCGTGTTACAATCTTTTGATACTGCCTGGACTCACGGAAGGGTTGTATTGAACGTCGTGTTCGGAAGGTACACTGACTGGATGTCCGTCGGCTCTGCCGCATACGGTGACGCCGATATGGTGGTACCAGCGGAAAAGGAAACCCACATCAAAGAGATATACGAAAGGGCGAAGGAAGCTTATTTTGAGAACGAATACGATTACGGAAAACCTTATGCCGTGGTGGTGGTCGCGGAGGGAGCCAGTATCGAAGGGCTGGAAGACCACGTTTTGACCGACGAGACACACACGGACGAATTTGGCCACCCAAAGCTCGATCCTCATACACTTGTTAACAGCATCTCAGACGCTATCGTCCATATGTCACGGGGCGAACTGGACGAAAAAATCGACACCGCTACGATTGCGCTAAACTACGATGTCCGAAATGGAGATCCTCTGGATGTCGATAGAGAGTTCGGTTACAAATGCGGCGAAAAATGCGTCGAAATTATGGAAAAAAATCCCGGCAAAATGGCTTCCATAAAAAGGAGAAATGATGAACTTACAGTCGGCACTGAAGATCTTACTGAGGGCGTAAAGACGAAGAGAGTGAGGGATACAGACTACCTAGAATACGACAATTTAAAGGTGAACGAGTCATACATCGAGTACGCCAGTCCCTTTTTAGGCGAACCGCCCAAAAGACAGGTTCATCTTCTACCCAGAAATAAATAATTTCCCGGATTTTCTCTTCGTATATTTTCCAAGAGCTTACTTTAGAATAATCATATCCAATCCTTTCGTTTGAAGTAAAATACCATTAAAATGCTTATGAAGATCATTATAATCAAAACGGCAGGATAACCATAAGGCCAGGTTAACTCGGGCATATTTGGGAAATTCATTCCATATATCCCAGCAATGAAAGTCAAAGGGATAAATATGGTAGCTATAATCGTCAGTACCTTCATCACTTCATTCATCCTGTTGCTCACGCTTGAAAGATAAATATCAAGCATGCCGGATACCGTATCCCTGTAAGCCTCTATAGTGTCCACGACTTGGATGGTGTGATCGTAGACATCCCTAAGATACACTTCTGTAGACTCTTCGACTAGCGGAGTCTCGACCTTTACAACTTGATTGATAACTTCTCTCAACGGCCATACCGACTTTCTCAAATAAATAAGCTCTTGCTTTAAATCCTGAATCGTCTCCATCGTATTCTGGGAAGGGTCTTCGATCAACTCCTCCTCTAATGACTCCACTCTCTCCCCCATCTTTTCGAGGATTTTAAAATAGTTATCGACCACGGAATCAATCAAAGCGTAAACTAGATAATCAGAGCCAGATTTTCTGATTCTCCCCTTGCTGTTCCTTATTCTCTCTCTAATCGTGTCAAATACATCGTCATATTCTTCTTGGAAAGAAATTACAAAGTTCGGCCCCAAAACCAAACTTAACTGTTCCGATTTAACCCTCTCTTCCTTTTGATCGTAATCGAGCATTTTCATAACGATATAAAGATAATCATCAAAATCCTCAATTTTTGGCCGTTGCTGAGGGTTCAGAATATCCTCAAGAACAAGCGGATGAATCTCAAAATGGTTCCCTATTTCCTCCACGAGACTGGTATTATGAATCCCCTCAACATTAATCCATGTGGCCGTGGATTTTTCCTTGAACGGAAAACACTCATCCACCTCGGAGAGTTCTATCTCCTCGAAACTGTTTTCGTCATAATCGAAAACCGTTATTCGGGTCTCCTCCACTTTTTGTTCACCGGTGAATACTAAGGCACCGGGAGGCGAACCGGCCTTTTTGGAGTATTTCCCAGGGATTTCGCTCATCATTGATAAAAAGGAATCACGTGCGGTTAAATTTAATGTCGTTCTTAACTATAGAGCTTCAAGAACTACCTCTGTAAAACTCTAAAGCTTTAACGTGGATTCTTGAACCCGAATTCGTCACCAAGGTAGTTTGCAACGGCCTGATCATATTTAGCGGTCAGGGAAAAAGCCTTGACGGCCAATTTTTGTAGGAATGATTCTGATAAGCTACAGTTATTCTCCATAAGTTTTTCTAACACCTCATCATAAAGGTCGGGGTCTGAAATGACGGCCACATCTCTGTAGTTTTTCGCCGCAGCTCTAACCATTGCTGGTCCGCCGATGTCTATATTTTCGATAATGCTCTCGAAATCGTCGAACTTCCGAACGGAGTTTTGAAAGGGATAAAAATTCACTGCTACGAGGTCAATAAGTTCCGTAGATATATCCTTCAGCTGTCGGAGATGTTCCTTTTCCTTCCTTTTGGCCAGTATCCCTCCAAATATCTCAGGATGCAGTGTTTTTACTCTCCCGTTTAAAATCTCCCCCGAATCGGTCAATTCAGAAACGGTCATTACATCCAAACCATTTTCTTTTAGAATTTTTGCCGTTCCACTAGTAGAGATAACCTCTACTCCAAGGTTTCTTAGACCTTCCGCAAACTCTACGATTCCGTCCTTCTTAAACACGCTTATTAAAGCGGTCGATACTCTCATTCTTATCTATTCCAAAGCGATAAATTTCGCTTTCCTACACGTGTAGGTAGATTTATACGTTTTTTCTGACGGTTTCCAAGACTTCACTTTTCACTTCTTCAATCGGTCTTTCCTCTTGTACCGAGATGTTTTCGACTATGCCTTTCTCCTCATAATACTCCAATAGAGGTTTGGTGCGCTCCTTGTACTCATCAAGCCTGTTTCTGATGACCTTGGGTGTATCGTCTTCTCTCTGATAAAGGTCGCCGCCGCACTTATCACAGACCCCCTCTTCCTCCGGGGGTTTGAACTCCAAGTTGTAAATTTCCCCACATTCTTCGCATATTCTCCTGCTCGAGAGGCGATTTACTATAACTTCATCTGCGACATCTAAGTTGACTACAAGATCTATCTCCGTGATCTTGCTCAGGGCCTCGGCCTGTTCTTTAGTCCTTGGATAACCATCTAGAACAAAGCCTTCCTCACAGTCGGATCTCGATAGCCTCTTCTTGACCACTTCGTTGACTATTTCGTCCGGAACGAGATCACCTTTATCGACATAACTTTCGATCTTTTTACCCAGTTCCGTTCCCTTTTCCACTTCCTCTCTGAAAATGTCGCCTGTCGCTATATGAGGGATTTCATACTCCTCGCTAATCTCGCTGCTGTTCGTTCCTTTTCCGCCGCCAGGTGGTCCAAATACAACTATATTCACGATATCACAGTTGATTGGTTTTTAGAATGGTTATTAATAATTTCCCAGCTACT
>CAZEBR010000056.1:0-3656 GCA_964510375.1 Hadarchaeota archaeon (SeqCode)
TTTCAGATGAATAATTCTTTAGAACTCATCGAGCTTTTCAGATGAATAATTCTTTAGAACTCATCGAGCTTTTCAGATGAATAATTCTTTTTACAATAAATTTTTTCTCTTATCTACGAACACTCTCGACCAGCTTTGCTAGACCAATTATCGAAATACTTATTGTCAATACATCCATTACTATTTCCTCTTCTTTACTCAATCCACCAGCTTTGAATGTCTTTCTTATAGAGTTGATTAGTCTTCCAATCATCTTTTCATCCATAATCTATTTCACCACCTATTTAAATTTTACTAATTTATAAGTATTTTACTCATAAAAACAGGTTTTTAATATCAAGAAGTTAATTGAATAATTGATGGAAAGTAGTAATATCGAATTACCTAGTTGGATGGATCAAGAAAAAGCAAAAAGGATTGTAGAACTAAGGGGTATAGGTTACAAACAAAAAGAAATAGCCAGAGAAATGAATACTTCACAACAAACCGTTTCCAGATATCTTACCGAAATTAAAAAACAAGCAGAGGAAAGCGAAAATCTAGACAAATTCTTCTTGGGTCTCTTTCTAGGGGGAATAGGAGGAGCTCTTTTAGGGACCATAATTAAGGAATTAACAGAAGAATAGAAACAATTTATCCTCTCAACAATCTAGAACTCGTCAATCTTTTGCTGACCCTTACCTTCACTGACGATTTCTGCTCCTTCTAGTTCTTCAGTCTCTCCCTCTTCTAGGCCTGAAATCATTTCGCTGACTTCTATTCCTTCACGCCTTGCCTTTGAAAGTGCTTCGGTATAAGATGATATTTTTTCGGCATAATCTGTTGCTTTAAGTGGCGATAATACAGCTTTATCAAGGTTCTTACTTCTTATTTCATTATTTTGAAGTATTTCTCGGAATTTTCCTTTAATATCTTCTTTTTCATTCTCACCTAGTAATTCTGGATTCAATATAGGTAGTTCTTCAGTCTCGTAAACCATCATTTCACTCATACCCCCACCAGTAATTCTACAATGGAGTTCTCTGAACATTCGAATTAAGTCAGAATTTAGTATTCCGGCCAAAACTTTAGGTTCAGAGGCATGAGCTTCATATATCCTACAATCGACAACTGCTTTTGCCGAGTTTAATGGTACGAAAATATCCTTCCAGTACCCCTTAGCGATAATTAAATCCGGTTCCCTTAATTCTCCTAAATCAAACCAACACCCGTTTTGTTTTCTATACTGTCGACAGGTAGGACGTTTTTGTGGGGGGTTATATCTACCCCAATCCTTCTCCCACATCGCGCGAACAATGTATTGAAATAATCTTTCATATCCATCTTCCTGTAAAGAGTTGAGAATGTATTCTTCTTCTGGGGATAATTCCTCGACATTAGCAGTTCGGGGGAGCAATTTTTTATCTAGTTTTATTCCTTCGATCCTTTCACTCGAAATATCCTCTAACTTCTTGCTAACATAGTCATGGGCATCTAAGACTAGGATGTTTGTGTCCTCCTCGGTAAACTCGATAGTATCGGTTTGACGGATCGACTTAGCCACTGGTCTCAAGAATCTATCATCTATTCCTAAATCTTCTACTTCATCTTTTTTTAAATAGAAAAAATCGTTAGCCCCTGAGGTTATTCCCCGTCTAACTTCAGCTATATCCCCAAGTTTACATATTTTTTCATGGTTGAGAAGTTTCCAGTAAATAGATGGAGCGTAGAGAAACCTATTCCACTTTTCAGCTTCTCTCAAATCCCCTTGTCTTTTCGTAATTAGTCGATAGTCCTCTTTATCTTCCAGAATATCCTGTTCAAGATTTGATTCTACCAGGTCGATTATTTCTTCTAATTCTATATCGGTCTTAATTCTGAGAAATTTTACAATGTTCGAATCTCTTTCGGTTTTACTGTCGGTTTTATCTAGTATAGTCACGCAAGTAGGGACTAGGGGGTCCTCGAATACCCTTTTACTGAAGCTTATTATCGCCTTGATTTTGTAGTTATCTAGGAAAAAATCCTGTAGGTCTTCTCCATAACCTACTGTCAGCCACTTGTCTGAAGTGATAAACCCGACCCGTCCTCCCTCTCTCAAAAACTCAGTAGCGTGTGTGAAAAAGTAAGCGTAAATATCCGCTCTTTCACTAAAGTCCCCGTAACCTAATCTCTCTAAGTGCTTTCTACAGAGGCTCTTGTCAGGGATTATCTCCTGTCGTATATAGGGTGGATTTGCAACGACCACATCAACTTTTGGAGGAATATTAAACTCCCAACCCCCCTCAGGCTGTTCGTGTAGTGTCTTTGTATCAATAGCATCAACTCCAATCCTGTCTTGATATGGTCTTAGGTAGAAAAAGTCCTGAACCTCTACATTCACTTCCTCAGTTTTCGCCCCCAAATCTTGGAGGGCAAGATTAATTGCTGTGAGATGGGCCGGAAATCTGTTGATGTCAATTCCGTGAAGTTGATCCAGAATTTCAGTGTGAACTGCTTTCTGTTCCGAGTCCTCTTTCAACTCCCTTAGAATATTGTATGCCGTTATCAGGAAAGTCCCACTTCCGCATCCGGGATCGAGAATTTCGTCGTCGGGATTTTCTATCGTGAGTTCGTTTATCAGTTCCACTATTTCAGGTGGTGTATAATACTGGCCGAGATCGTGACGAACCTCGGGTGGAATTATATCTTCATAGATGTGTCCAATCGTATCGTGCTTGAACTCGTCAAAGTCATAGCGGTCCAACTCCTCGAGGAACTCCCCGACCTCAAGACTGCCTCTTTCTGTTAGAGGAAGTTCGTCGAAAATTGGGTCGTGTTCGTAAATGGGTTCGAAGTCAACTTCTTCGATTATTCTGTCAAAGGCTTCTCGCCTCCGTTCGGGATCATTCAGTTCCTCCAAAGGTAAATCTGGAACTTCATGGCCCGTATCCTCCAGAACTTTGTAGAAAAATAGCTTGTTCATTAAAAGATAGGCGGCTTGATTTACAAAACGTTTCTTTTCCTCGTCCTCTCCTATATCCCACCCTTGTTTATTGATCCAGTTATTGAAGTCTTTTTTAAATTCACGCTCATCCAATTTTTCCTCGATTTTTTTCTCAAAATCCTGTGTGAGCCTTTCGTGGAAACTCTTCAATCTCTTGATAAATGTTCGAGATTTGGGTTCCCAACCCACTTTCTTCTTATCAATTCCTGCAACTTGTTCGAGAAGTTCTGGAGCGAATTTTTCAGGATTCTTAACATCGTAGGCTCTAGCCTGCCTTTCGAGTAGGGGGACACCCCTCTCGTGAGTTCGGAATAGGACAAGCTGACTACCGTTGTACGTTGCGAAATACCGGGATCCTAAATCGTAAGCGTATCTAGAAGCCTGCCTGATTACTTCGGGAGAATAAGGGTCCAAATTTCTGTTATAACCACCACCCTCTGCATCTCTTTTGGCCTCTATAACGAGAAATGGATCGCCTCTTCTATCCTCCACCACTATGTCAGCGAAACTCCCATCCACGTTTTTCTCGGGGGAAACATCACTAAATTTTACACCATGATATTCTGGATTCTCTTCGATAGAATTTTTTAGGTGTCTGTAAAGCTCAAAATGTATTTCGGCTTCTGAACTAGGCATCAATAGCTATTTGTTAGGCCTAATTAAAAAATTAAAAATTCAATTTTTGTGCAGA
>CAZEBR010000057.1:0-2516 GCA_964510375.1 Hadarchaeota archaeon (SeqCode)
TACTAATTATTTCCGACGGTAAGGTTAAGGGCTATTTCGGCGATGTCGCTACCATATTCTGCTATTCGTCTGATGCTTTCCAAAGCAAGTCTTATTCTTATCCCTTCGATAAGGTCTTTTTCAAGCAGATAGTTGTTGAGGTCTTTTTCTAATTTGTACACGTTTTTGGTTTCCTGGATTGCTTCTTCAGCCCCGTCATAATCCTGTTGTAAAAAAGAATTAACAGCCTTTTCAAATACCGACTCCGAAACAGAGCTGGTTTCTTTAAGCATATCTATGGCTTTCTCATCGATTTGATTTTCCATCTCCAAAACATTTTCAGCTATTGAACGGGCATGATCACCGACACGTTCCACTCCGTTCGAAGCCAATCTATATTCTAAACATTCTCTCAGAGTGTTCAATCCAATTTCTTTGACCAGAGGGGGATTTTGAAGCGCGGCCTTAACCTCTCTTATCAGATACATCTGGAACCTATCTACCTCGTCATCGAGCTCTATAACGTCTCTAGCCAAGTCCTCGTCATGACTCTCCAAGGCAATCATAGCATTTTCGTGCATTGAGGAAGCTACTCTAAACATTCTCTTTAACACCCCTTGGACTTGTAATTCCGAATAACTGATCAGGGTCTGCAAAGTTATTTCTTCCATCGTCTCAGAAATTATCTCGGTCCCCACAAGCTTATTTCTCGCCAACTCTTTCACCGAATTTCTATGTTCGGAATCCAACCTATCATTCTGGGAGTTTATCTTGATCACATTATGACCTACTAAATAAAGCGATAGAACCCTTCGGTTAACAGAATCGCAATCTTCCTCCGGATGAACATCCAGAATCGCTTCCTGAGACCTTTCCTCCTCCAATTCCTCTGGAGAGATAAGCAGAGAAGAGTTCAGCGTCTCTATTGACATCCCATCCCCTGCTTGAAGACCCCGTTCGTCTGCCCATTTTTTGGGAAGAGAGAGTGTAAAGGTCGATCCGCCAGTAGTCTGTATCTTTCTAGTTTCTCTTTCTCGGTCCATGCTCGATTCTAATTTTTCGTTCACTATATTTATAATTTTTCCAAAATAAATATCATTTTAAAATAAATATAGATACTAAGATAAAATATTTATCTATATACATAAATATGAAAATATACTCTATTTGGACAAAATATATATTTAACCTTGGCTTACTTCGGGTTTGAAAGAGAGAACATAGGAGGTGAAATTATGAAAAATAAAGGTCAAACTTCAAATTTTCAATATATTATAGCAGGAATCGCAGTAGTCGCTTTGATAATCTCTCTCGTTTCGGTTCTTGGAGTAAGTAATAATGGAAGCGGAAATTCTTCTGTTTCTGAAGACGAGTTCGAAGATCTCCAAGATACTGTCAGCAGTTTAGAAGCTAGAGTGAGTGGTCTAGAAGGGTCGAACTCCTCAAACAGCAATAACAACACCGAAGCGAGGTCTCTTAAGATTGTTGGTTCCACGACGGTTCTCCCAATTGCCAAGGACGCGGCTCAAGCTTGGCAGGACGAACATCCGAACGATTCGATATCCGTTAGTGGTGGAGGTTCCGGCGGTGGCATACAGGCGTTGATAGACGGAAATACCGACATAGCCGATGCTTCAAGACCCATAAAAGAATCTGAAACAGAAGCTGCTGAAGATGCTGGCGTGGACCCCGTGAGACATTCCATCGCAAAGGGCGCAGTTTGTATTGTTGTCCACCCGGACAATCCGATCGATGGTCTAAGCACTGAGAAAGCGAGAAAGGTCTTCTCCGGAGAAATCACCAACTGGAGTGAAGTCGGCTGGGACGATGGCGGGCAGATACAAGTCTATCACCGTGAGTCCGGTTCCGGAACTCGAGAGACCTTCGTGAACGGGGTGATGGGAACTGAAAAGGTGACTTCGGCAGCATCGACAAAATCTTCGAACGGTGGAATGAGACAAGCAATAGGTCAGAATTCTCACGGAATTGGATACGTGGGACTAGGATATGTAAACGAAGACATCAAGGCTCTGAAACTCGATGGGGTAATGCCAAGCAAGGAGACAGCAGCGAGCGGAGACTACAAGGTGACGAGGACTTTGTTCATGTTCACGGACGGAGAAGCTACCGGCCTCGAAGCAGACTTCATAAACTTCGTCAAAAACGCCACAGAGATAATAAACAACAACGGGTTCATACCTCTCGAATAATCCAACCAAATTTTTTATTTTATTATTTCAACCATGATAATCCTCAATAAAAGAAAAAATCGCTTTGAAGACTTAGAATGAAAAAATAAAGACGATAATAAGGTTATAAAATGAAAGAAAACATAAAAAATGTATTATCTATGAAGAACGTTTCGGCTGTCTTCGCAGCCGTATCAATATTAGTAATAGTCCTGATTTTTGCGTTTGTGTTTTGGCAAGGGTCACAGATATTCGGATCTGAACCCAAAGTCCTAGATGTTGAGAAAAACGATCAAGCAATAGGGGAGTTAGAGAGCGGAAGAATTCCAGAGAGCATTGAGAATGAAT
>CAZEBR010000058.1:0-2457 GCA_964510375.1 Hadarchaeota archaeon (SeqCode)
AACTGCCATCGTAATAAGCTACCTTAATGGTATCCCCTCCTGTAGAGATTTTGTTAGGAGGTGTAGTTAGAAAGGTAATAAAATTATCGGGGGGCTCTTTTCGTTACTTTTTGCCAGAATCTTATCACTGCTTTTTAAATCCAGATAATAATACTTTCTAGATTATTATTTATCGTAGTGAATTTTACTTTAAAATTTTTCAATTGGAATAAAAAGAATCTATACATCTGCAAGATAATATTTATCTATACACACGCTTTTAAAAAGAAATCTCGATTAAGACAGAAATCATTAAATAAACAAGAATAATCTTCTAAATAGATTGCTTTGGCTAATCGGAATTGATTAGGAGGTGAGATCTCTATGATATTAGAAGAAAAGGTAGCGATAGTAACAGGAGCAGCACGAGGAATTGGCGAAGTGATTGCTAGGAAGTATGCTGAAAACGGTGCCAAAATTGTGATAGCGGATGTTAATATCTCTAAAGCACAAGAGGTCGCGGAAGAAATTTCTGAGAATTATGATACGGAAGCAATTGCAGTCGAAACGGATGTTTCTAATTCCGAGGATGTCGATAAAATGGTTAACAAAACGGTCGAGAAATTTGGCAAGGTCGACATTCTGGTAAACAACGCCGGCATTTTTTCTAGTGGCTCTATCGTAGATCAAGACGAAGAAGACTGGGATAAAGTTATCGATATAAATCTAAAAGGACAGTTTCTCTGCACACAAAGAGTAGTTCAAGAAATGCTGGAGCAGGGAAAAGGTAGAATTATAAACATCGCCTCGATCAGCGGGGAAACGGGCTGGAATGCAGATGATCCCGCTTATTGTGCCTCAAAAGGTGGAACAATAGCACTTACAAAAGAACTTTCCTGTGAGTTAACGCCAAAGGGAATCACAGTAAATGCTGTCAGTCCAGGCCACATTAAAACAGAGATGACAGAACCGCTACTAGACGAAGATGATCATTATCGTGCCTCAGTAGAGGAAATCCCAAAAGGACGAATGGGAAAACCGGAGGATATAGCGGGTGCATCCCTGTACCTAGCTTCGGATGAAGCAGATTTTGTCTCAGGCCAGATCCTGACGGTCGATGGTGGCTGGATTAATCACTCCATTCCTAAATTCAACAAATAAAGAATAATCTAGGGAGAAAACAATTTTCTCCCATCTTACTTTTTTCTTCTATGGGGTCTTTCAGAGGATTATAAACTAATTTTCTTTTTTAAAAGGAAAATATGAACTTGAGATTCACTACCATTGTCGCTTTACCCATGATAATGTTTTAGAGTCAACTGCTGGTGTGGTATCGTTTTGGGAGGTCTGAAGGATAAGAAGTAGATGTACTCCTAGACACTATTTAGATGATTCAATTTTAAAACAAAAGATTTTTTTGAACCACTGAATCACCGGTTATGGGAATTGAACATGAAAGAAGATATTTGGAATGGAAAGACCCAAAATGAAGTTATTCAAGAGGTCGAAAGCAAAGCTAAAGAACTCGATTTAACTGAAAAGGAATTAGCCAAAAAGATTGATCATACGCTTCTTTCACAGAATGCTAAAAGGAGTGAAGTCGAAGATCTTATTAAAGAAGCCATCACGTATGGATTCCGCGCAGTTTGTGTAAATCCCTGTAACGTGGATTTTTGTGCTTCAGAGCTGGAGGACACAGGCATTGATGTGGATTCTGTGGCAGGATTTCCTTTGGGCCAGAATACAATGGATATGAAGGAGCGCGAGGTTGCTGATGCCGTCGATAAAGGTGCAGACGAAATTGATATGGTGATGAACGTAGGAGCCTTCCTGGACGGTAGATACGACTACGTTAAGCGAGAGATATCTCGGGTAGTGGAAGCCGCTGAAGGCGCCGTGGTAAAGGTAATATTGGAAACGGGGCATCTTACGGACGAAGGCATCGTCAGGGCCTGCCAGCTGTCCGAGGAGGCCGGCGCGGACTTTGTCAAGACCTCGACCGGTTTCGGACCTCAAGGAGCAAGCGTACCCCACGTTTGGCTCATGAACAAGTCGACGGACCTGAAAGTGAAGGCAGCAGGAGGAATAGGAAACTACGAAGAAGCCGCAAAAATGCTGGTAGCGGGAGCCGATAGAATTGGCGCGAGTTCCGGTGTAAATATAGTGGAAACGCTCGGCGAATTTTGAATTTCTCTAATATTCGGATTTCACCAAGAATCGGGCTAAATATAGCAGGCAGAACTGGAAATACTCGTGACACAACTTTCGGTGGCGGAGTTTTTGTAGTCATGCATGTTATCCGTTCGGTAATTTTTCGGTAAATTCACAACGTTGCTGAGAAGATTGGAAAAATTCTCAAAAAACTTAGAATATACTCTGAACAAAAATTGGGCATAAGAAAGGGAATCTAAATCACATAAATGTTTTTAAAATTATAACAATACAGAGCCGGGGTGGCAGAACCAGGCTAATGCGCCG
>CAZEBR010000059.1:0-2029 GCA_964510375.1 Hadarchaeota archaeon (SeqCode)
GTACTGATCAACTTCACGGATGGAAATAGAGTTCATTTTACACCAACCTTCAGGAAATCAATCTTTCCACAAGCGGGCCTTGAATCTTACCATTTGTTGCTACAAGGCCGTCGGACCGATAAATATCGTACTCTCCCCCGGTAAAATCGGAAACCAACCCTCCAGCTTCCTGTACTATCAAGCAGCCAGCCGCTACATCCCAGGGGGAAAGTCCCAGCTCCCAGAATCCGTCAAACCTTCCCGCTGCCACAAATGAAAGGTCCATTGCAGCTGCTCCGTCACGCCTTATTCCTCTCACCCTCCTTACCAATCTAGAAAAAGACTCTATCGCCGATGGAACCTTGTCTTCATCGTAGGGAAAGCCGGTAGAAAGAAGAGATTTAGAGAAATCGTTCGTCGAGGAGACGGATAACTTGTTCCCATTAAGCCAGGCCCCATCCCCCTTCACTGCAGTGAAGGTTTCCTCGAGGACGGGTAAATGGACAACACCAACGGTTAACTCGCCCTCTTGTTCGACCGCAATAGAAACACAGAAAAGAGGATAGTTATATATGTAATTAGTCGTTCCGTCCAGCGGATCCACGATCCATTTCGTGGAACTTTTTTCTACCGAAAACTCTTCCTCGGCCAGAATCGAATGGTTCGGGAACTTTTCTTGAATTTTGCTCGCTCTCACTTCCTGGGCCGAATGGTCGTATTGAGTAACTAAATCCGCAGGTCCAGATTTTGTCGAAACCTCTCTAGACTTTTCCAGCCCTTCTAACAACATATGTCCGGCGTTTTCCGCAGCTGATTGGGCAAACTCCAGCAGCTCCTCTACCATAAGATCGGTTAAATCTTCTCGTCCATTATCCCGACTACTTCTTCGGAACTTTCCCGTGCCCGTCTTGTTAGCCGTTCTCTCTTTTCCTCATTTTCTGCTACGAAATCCTCGTCAGAAATCGAGGAGAGATTTATGTCAACGTTTAGTAAAGCTGTTCTAACCGTAGCTTCTGCCAGAATTGCCGAAGCACCTGCGTCCGTCACGGCATGGGTATTTCCGGCCACGGCACATTCCTTACTGAGTTTCAGAACTTCTATAGCCAGTTCGGCCATTTTGAACGGTGGTTCGGTTGCACCCTTCAGTGCCTCCTGGATAGCCTGCCTCCGCTTCCTTTTTTGCTCGTCGGTATCGGTGGGGGCTTTATAGGCATCCATAACCTTGGTATAAGCAGCTATATCTTCATTTATTGCTTCGAGAAATGCATATCTTAGCTCCTCGGTCCTATCGAGGACCCGCTCAAACTTATCGGAGACATCCGCGTAGTCTTCCTTGCCCACGGTGAGATTCGCCACCATCGAAGAAAGAGCAGCGGCTAAAGCCCCGGCCACCGCGGCAGCCGACCCACCTCCGGGTGCAGGCTTGCTAGAAGCTAAATCGGACAAAAAATTCTCTAACTGTTGTTCTCTTGGATCAATATCGGTTTTGATTGACATTAACGGTTAATCCTCCCTTGACCAGTAAACTCTAACCAGTCGCTCGTTTTGTCCCGACTTGATATCCAGATTTCCATCGTGAGCTCTGGCAATTGATTTCCCAATTCTCCTCGCTAAATGTTCATTTGTCATAGCTAATTCCATGGAATTTTCCTCTTCTTCGGCCCACATTAGCTGTTGCAGGGGTCTAGCATCTTTTGCTTTCTGCTCGTCGTTTTTTACCAATTGAAGTATCTCTTTTTTATGCTCTTTAAAATAGTTCCCGGATAGGTAAACGAGGCCCTCAGGGTTTCTGTCCCTCTTTCTCCTGCACGCAGGGCATAAAGATTCGTGAGCATCTTCTTCCGAGGGAATTGAATCTTTTATCCAGCGCCCTTCTTGGTAAACGAGACCACAGTTTGGGCAGAAGGTTGGCTCCTTGTATTTTTTTCCCTCGTAATAAGGATTTTTCGACTCGTGACCTACGTCACCCCTTCTTTCCTCTCCCATAGACATCACCTCGAATTCCTCACCAAAACTTGCCGAGGAAGCCCCACAGCTTGCTGTGGGAAAG
>CAZEBR010000060.1:0-1962 GCA_964510375.1 Hadarchaeota archaeon (SeqCode)
TTTTTGTTATGATTGGGATGAAGAATTCTTGAGATAGTCAAGTTTAACCATTTTCGCCTCCAAACCAAAAAATGGAGGCTCAAAAAAAGTCCGCAATCCTCCCCCGAGCCTGTCGGCTCGCCATCCCACCTCATACAACATAAGCAAAAAGGAGGTGAGAATTTTGAGCAATTTTGTCGGGATTGACGTCCATAAAGATTCTTGCCACGCCACCGTTCAGAACGGATCGGGTGAGACTGTCAAGCAGGGAGAATTCGCTAATTCTCCGAATGGCTTTGGAAAATTTTTCGACGAAATCGACAATGCAGAGATCGCTATCGAAGCCGGCGACGCTTGGCAACCGGTCTACGACTGGCTCGACACAAACGGTTTTGATGTGAAGCTTGCACATCCCAAAAAGACCCGAATTATTGCAGAAGTGAAGATCAAGACTGACTGTCGAGACTCCGAAGCCCTGGCAGACCTAGTCCGTGCCGATTTGATTCCGGAAGTCTACGTTCCCTGCGATGAGAGGAGAGAGTTGAGAAAAACGGTCAAACAGCGGGTTAAACTCGTCAAAGAAAGAACCAAATACAAAAACAAAATCCGGGCAGAACTGCGGGAGAAAGCGATTGAATACCAGGGAAAAGTACTATGGACGGAGAAGGGAAAATCTTGGCTACGGAACCTCGAAATTAGTCAGGTGACGGACTTTCTAGAAATTATCGAGACACTAAACGACAGAATTTCGAAACTCGAGGAAAAAATCGAACAGACTGCAGGAGAGATGAAAGAAGCCGAAATATTGATGACAATTCCTGGAGTGAGTCACTATACGGCACTGACCATAATTGCAGAAATAGCGACCGTAGAACGTTTCCCCAACTCCGGAAAACTGTGCTCGTACGCTGGTTTGGTTCCTTCGACGAAGCAGTCAGGTTCAAAAGAAACCCACGGAAGTGTTCAAGGTGGCAGGCCTTTGCTGCGTTGGGTTCTGGTTCAGACTGCTTGGAACCACGTCAATAATTCGAACTCGTTCCTAACTAGTTTTTTCGAAAGGTTGAGCGAAAATAAGCATTCGAAGGTGGCGATAGTCGCGACTGCTCGGAAACTCTTGAAGACCATCTACTGGATGTTAAAGCTAGAAGAAGAGTTCCATCCTGAAGGTTACGATCCTCGCACATCAAGCTAAAGAAGGGGCAAGGGCTAGACCCCGGGTACACCCTGCGGAGTTAACCGCGATGTTTATGATTGTGGATCCGAGGCGAAACACCAAAATGCGGACAAACCGCGAATAGGTGAATGCCCCTACCCCATTCCTACCTACGAGGGTCGAAAGTTTTAAACTTTGACAAAGCAGCCGGACGAATCTTTTTATGGGACGAATTCTTCATAGGTGGGTGTACACAACAGGATTAAGTGCTCTAATCAAGATAATGTATAGATATTTTTAACCTATGAGGGGTTTTTTAGATAGATAGAAAATATGAAAAGGTGATACTTTCGGATGAATATCTTGTTTGTTTGTAGAGCGAATTTGCAGAGAAGTCCTACTGCTGAAGAGATGGTTAGAGAAATGACTGATGAGATGAATGTGAAATCGGCTGGAATAGTTCATAATGCTGAAACTATAGTAGATAGAGGAATTTTGGAATGGGCTGACCGTATCTATGTAATGACAGATAGTATCAAGAGAAGGATGGAATCAGATTTTCCTGCATTGATGAAAAGAAAAAAGGTTCGGGTTTTAGGAATAAGAGACCGATATCTTAAAGGCGACGAAGCATTAAAGAAAAAACTTCTCAGAAAGTTCTCCGATGATCGAACTCTCTCAAGAATTGTTGAAAATGAGTAGATAATGTTTACTTTAGTGGAGTATTCTGCTCCAGAAAATATATAGAATTATTGCTATTAATAAGCGCTCTAATCCCCCCGAATATGGTTCCGAGCATGGCATAGTCGACCCCTAGATAGAAATCATCA
>CAZEBR010000061.1:0-1962 GCA_964510375.1 Hadarchaeota archaeon (SeqCode)
AGGGAAAAGACGATGAAGCTGGGTCAGATCGGCAGGACTCTGGCTATTTTCCGTGTCGAAAAAGTTTTTCTTTACGATGACGGCGAGGGACGGGTTGACGATCCGGTCGAAGAGATTGATTTGATAGGGACGCTCCTCAGCTACATGGAGACGCCTCAGTATCTGAGAAAGGATCTTTTTCCTTACATGGACGAGCTCAAGTACGCGGGTTTACTCCCTCCGTTGAGGACCCCTCATCATCCGTTGCGGGACGAGAGGAACGAGAAAGGGGATGTTAGGGAGGCCGTAGTCTTGGACTCGGAATCAGGGGAGACTTTGCTAAACATCGGCCTTTCAGAGCAGGGTATTTACGACGGTAACTTGGAAGAAGGCCGCCGAGTAGTGGTAAAACTGGGTGAGAGGATCGACGAGAATAAAAGGGTGGTACATCCTATAGGAAGGGAAGATTTGGATGGGTACTGGGGTTATGGAATCTTCAAGTCTCAGGATCTGGCCCGTAGTTTAAGTAAAGCGAGGGCAGATTACGTTATTGGGACCTCCAGACGCGGACAAAATTTATATGAGGGTATTGAAGGAATAAAACCGAATAACGGGGAAAGTTTGACGCTAGCCTTCGGGGGGCCTTACCAAGGGCTCTTCGAGATATGTGAAAAGCAGGGCGTCGATCCCGATGGCCTGTTTGGCCTGATGGTGAATGCCATTCCCCGTCAGGGGACCGAGACGGTCCGGTCCGAGGAAGCACTCCTCGCGACTCTAGCGATCCTGAACGTGATAATCAGGAGGATGTAGAAAAGATGCCAGAAAAAAGTCATCCGAGAAGGGGCTCATTGGCCTACACGCCCAAGAAGCGAGCCAAGAAGGAAAGACCCAGGATAAGGTCTTGGCCAGAGGAGAGTAACGTACGTCTTCTTGGATTCGCCGGCTATAAGGCCGGAATGACTCATGCATTTATGATCGACGATCACCCCGGCAGACCTTCCAAGGATCAAGAAATAAACGTTCCAGTGACCGTACTGGAAGTCCCTCCGATGCGGATTTGCGGAATTCGGGTTTACGGAGAGGACTTCGAAGGGGAGAAGGCTCTGACCGAGGTTTGGGACCAAAATCTCGCGAGCGACCTTGAGAGGTTAATAAAACTTCCCGAAGATTACGATCAAGATTCTGCTTTTGAAAACGTGGAAAAGTTCATGGAGGAGGGGGATGTGGAGGAAATCGTGGCTCTGGTTCATACTCAGCCAAGCGTCGCCTCGGTCCCGAAAAAGAAGCCCGAACTCATGGAGATAAAGATAGGGGGAGATTCTAATGATGAGAAATGGGATTACGCCCGGGAAATGCTCGGACGGGAAGTTAGGCTGTCCGACGTGTTCGACGAGGGCGAGTATTCCGACGTCTTTGCCGTGACGAAGGGCAAGGGTTTCGAAGGTCCGGTACAGCGCTGGGGCGTCAAGGTTCAGACTAGAAAGGTGCAACAGGCCCAGAGACATACGGGGGTCCTCGGTCCTTGGAGACCCGCCCGCATAATGCGTTCCGTTCCGATGAGCGGTCAGACCGGCTATCATCAAAGGATGGATCGAAACATCCGGATTCTACAGATAGGCGACGACGGCGGGGATGTTACACCCGACGGCGGATTCCTACGCTATGGGGAGATCGAGAGCGACTACGTGCTTTTGAAGGGTTCCACTCCTGGCCCCACGAAGAGATTGGTATTTTTGAGAAGATTGCTTGACGAAAAGGAAGGCCTTCCCACTACTCCTCCGACAATTACTTATATAGATACGAGTTCTCAACAGGGTGGTTAAATATGGAAATCGAGGTAAGCACTCTAGACGGAGAGGACAAGGAAAAGGTCGATCTGCCTTCTGTATTTCTGGAGGATTTTCGCCCCGATGTGATAAAGAGGGCGGTTATATCAGCTCAGAGTTCCAGAGTCCAGCCACAAGGTACCGATCCTAGGGGCGG